>QBMO01000011.1:20330-38311 GCA_003242075.1 Alphaproteobacteria bacterium | reverse complement strand
CTTCGCGCAGCATGATGGCTGTCAGTTGCGCGGCGTTGCGCGCCGGCGCCGGGTTGGTGACGGTGCTCAGCCCGGATGATGCGATCGCAGAGAACGCCGCGCAACTGACAGCCATCATGCTGCGCGAAGCGAGCGACGAAGCAGCGAACGCGGAAGCCGCGCGCACGGCGCAAGCGCTGTTGATTGGCCCAGCTTTCGGCACGAGCGATGCGCACTACAAGAGTTTACTTGCTGCTATTGAGGTCGAGCCGCGCTGTCCGCTGGTGCTCGATGCCGACGCGATCACGATGCTCGCGCCGCTCACGCACGGTTTCACCGTGCGCGATGTGATGACGCCGCATGTCGGCGAATTTCGCCGGGCCTTTCCAGGCATCTGGAGTGCGGTGGACGATCGCATCGATGCGGCGCGCGCGGCGGCGGCTTATGCGCGCTGCGTGGTGCTTCTGAAGGGGCCGGATACGGTGATCGCCGCGCCCGACGGACGCGCGATTGTTAACACGACGGGCTCGCCGTTCCTGGCGACGGCCGGCTCTGGCGATGTGTTGGCCGGGATCATCGCGGGATTCATCGGGCAGGGGATGGCCAGCTTTGAGGCGGCAGCCGCTGCGGCATGGCTGCACGGAAAGTGCGGCGAGGCGATAGGTCCGGGCCTCATCGCTGAGGATTTATCCGAGATTTTACCGCGCATCCTCAACGGCTTGGCCCCGAAGCGGCTGCAGCATACCCCCGAGGGCTGATCTGGCCTGTATCGGGCCCTAGTTTTGGGTTAACCCTTGCGAGGGACGTAGGAACAGGGGTCAGTTCATGGTTTGGTGGTGGTGGATTATCCCCGGCTTCGTAGCCGTGATCGGCTTGGCTTTCGTGCTGAGCGGGCTGGGCTGGATGTTTCGGGGGCGTCCGTTCAAGGGCGGACGGGGCGTGCTCGGCGGCGGTTTATTTCTGGGCGTTGGCGCGATCGTCGGCCTCCTGGGTCTCAACGTGCAGACCTATCACCGTCTGACTTACGAGCGTCCGGTCGCGACCATCGAACTCCGCCAAGCCGGCCCGCAACTGTTCAACGCCACGGTCGTCGAACCGCCGACAGAGCAGGATCCAGAAGGCATTACGCGCGAATTCGAGTTGCACGGCGATGAATGGCGCATCGAGGCGCGGGTGCTGAAATGGCAGTCCTGGGCCAATGTTCTGGGCCTCGATTCACAATATCGCCTGGACCGCTTTTCGGGCCGCTACACCGATACGCAGCAAGAATTGACGGGTGAGCGCAGCGCTTTTGATATCCGCCCAGTGCGCCAAAGCGGCATCGATCTTTGGCCGGTGGTGGATGAGTACAATCAGTACTTGCCGCTGGTGGACACGCTTTATGGCTCCGGCGCTTACATGCCGATGGCCGATGGCGCGCGCTACGAGGTGCGCATCACACAAAACGGCCTGATTGCACGCCCGACCAACGAAATCGCGGCCCAGGCTTCATCGAGCGGCTGGGAGTAACCAGGCGCCCGCGCAGAAGGTTGCTTTCCGGCCGCGCCAGGGCTGGGCGAGGCCGCGCGTGATAAGGCGCTCGCCCAGGTCGACGCCATCGATCTCGATACGCGCCACCACCCTGCCATAGCGGTCGCGCCGGCCGACTGGGTGGGCCTCAACACTGCGGGCTTGCTGGAGCCAAGCGGCGACGTAAGCCGTGGCCGCCGCGCCTAGAACGCGCTCTTCCGGGCATTCCGACCGCGGGCCGGTCTCAGGTGCATCAATGTTTTCAACACGATAGCGTTCGCCTTCCGCGTCACGCAGGGTGTCGCCGTCGATCGCTTGCGGCTGCGACAGGGCCAAGCCAAGGGCGAGCAGAATCTGCATCGCTATCAGCGATAGCACGCAAAGGTTGCAATACAACCTTAACGAGAGTTCTTGGTGCGGACGCCGGGACTCGAACCCGGACGCCTCTCGGCGCCAGAACCTAAATCTGGTGCGTCTACCAATTCCGCCACGTCCGCGACCGAGGGTCGTTTAGAGGCCTCGCGCGCGTGGGTAAATGGCAAGCGCCGCGACCCGCCCGCGCGTGGACAGCCACCGCACCCCATGCCATAAGCCCGCGCTTCATTAAATCGGCGCCGGCGGCAGAGGACTTGCAGCCCTGGCGGCCATGTCGAAAGCCCGTCTTATGCAGCTCACCGAGCGCCGTTCCGAAGGTCTCTTGCGCGTTTACGACGTCGTCGTGCCCGCTGCCGAATTGCAGCAACGCTTAAACGCCAAGATCGCCGAAGTGCAGCCGAAGGTGCGCATCAATGGCTTCCGTCCTGGCAAAGTGCCGGCGAGCCACATCCGCAAGGTCTACGGCCAAGGGATGATGCAGGACATCATCAACGAGACGGCGCAGAAATCGATCCGCGAAAGCATGGATAAGGTGCGCGCCGCGTCCGAACCGTCGCTCGATATGAAGAGCGATATCGCCAAGGTCGTCGAAGGCTCAGCGGATTTGCAGTTCGAACTCACGCTCGAAGTGATGCCCGATTTCGAACCGATCGATCTGAAGACGGTCTCGATCACGCGCCCGACCGCGCCGGTGACGGACGAGCAGGTCGAAGAGCAGCTCAACGAATTGGCGCAAGCCCAGCGCGGTTTTGAAGACAAAGACGGCCCCGCCGCCGATGGCGATGAGCTGACGTTCGACTTTCTTGGCAAGATCGATGGCGAAGCTTTCGATGGCGGCGCTGCAGAAGGTGCGCGCCTTGTTATCGGCTCCAAGCAATTCATTCCGGGCTTCGAAGAACAATTGGTCGGCGCCAAAGCGGGCGACGAGCGCGTGCTGAACGTCACGTTCCCGGAAGACTATCAAGCCAAACATCTAGCCGGCAAAGCGGCGACGTTCGAAACCAAAGTGCACGCCGTGCGCAAGCCGAAAGAGGGCGCGCCAGACGATGCTTGGGCAAGCCAACTTGGCTTCGACAGCCTGACTGCAATCAAGGACGCCTTGCGCCAGCGCATCGAGAGCGAACACAACGCGCAGTCGCGCACCAAAGCCAAGCGCGCTCTGTTCGACACGTTCGATAGCGAGCACGATTTCGATTTGCCGCCGCGCATGGTGGAAGCCGAGTTCGATCAGATTTGGCGCCAAGTGGAAGCCGATCGCGCCGCCGGCCGCGGCGATCCGTCGGACGAGGGCAAGAGCGACGAGGACCTGAAGGCCGAGTATCGCAATATTGCCGAACGCCGCGTGCGCCTAGGCCTGCTGCTGGCCGAGATCGGCCGTCGTCACAATATTCAGGTCAGCGATGAAGAAGTCGGCCGGGCGATTTCGCAACAGGCGCGTCAATTCCCCGGCCAAGAGCGCCAGGTGATCGAAGCCTACCAGCGCAATCCAAACCTGGTCGCCCAGGTGCGCGCGCCGCTCTACGAAGAGAAGGTGGTCGACTACATCATGGAGTTGGTGAAGGTCACCAACGAAACGGTCGACCGCGAAACGCTCTTTGCTGAAGAAGAGCCGCCGGTGGCGAAGCCTGTGAAAAAGGCGAAGAAAGCCAAGGCCGAGAAGGCCGAAGGTTAATCACACAATCGGCCACGCGCAGGCTTGGGGCTTGCGGCGACCGGTTAAGCGTCAAATATGACGAGCGCGCCGGGGCGATTCCTGGCGCTCCCTGAAAGGCCGCCATGTCCTCGTTCGATCCGATCGCCCGATACGCCAACCTCGTTCCGATGGTGGTGGAGCAAACCAGCCGCGGCGAGCGCGCCTTCGATATTTTCTCGCGGCTCCTGAAGGAGCGGATCATTTTCGTCACCGGCGGCGTCGAGGACGGTCTCGCGAGCCTGGTTACGGCGCAGCTCCTGTTCTTGGAGTCCGAGAACCCGAAGCGCGAAATCGCTATGTATATCAACAGCCCCGGCGGCATCGTCACCTCCGGCCTCGCGATCTATGACACCATGCAATACATCCGCAGCCCGGTAAGCACGGTGTGCATTGGCCAAGCTGCTTCGATGGGCTCGCTGCTCCTGGCGGCCGGTGAGCCGGGTTTGCGCATCTGCCTGCCAAACGCACGCGTGATGGTGCACCAGCCTTCCGGTGGCTTCCGCGGCCAAGCCTCGGACATCGAGCGCCACGCCGAAGACATCATCGCCACCAAGCGCCGGCTGAACGAAATCTACGTCCGTCACACTGGCCAGCCCTACGAACGGGTGGAGAGGACGCTCGACCGCGACCATTTCATGACCGCGGAGGAGGCCCGCGCGTTCGGGATCGTCGATCGCGTGTACGAAAAGCGCGAACTGCCCGAAGGCGGCCTGACGGGCGCGGCGTAACTCAACGCGCTGAGCAGTCCATCGGTCGCAGACATATTGTCTATCGATATCTTATATTGAATATCGATATGCCGATTGTAGCGAAGGTCGGCATGGGAGATCGACCGATGAAACTTAGACATGCGTTCGCCGCCATCGCCTGCCTCATGCTCTCGCCGGCAGCCGCTATGGCGCAGGATGAAGAGGAAGTCGTCATCACCGGAACACGACTCCGCGATGCCGTGCGAGACTTTGTGGGTGCGGTCACCGTTGAGACGGGCGGAGATGACCAGGTTGCACGCTGGGATGGTCGTGTTTGTCCCGGGGTCGTCGGCATGGCTCAGACACAAGCCCAGGCGGTGGTCGATCGCATTGCGCTGCATGCGCTTGATTTAGGCCTTCTGGTTGGTGAGCCAGGATGTGCGGCCAACCTTCTGGTGATTTTTACCAGGGATTCCGACACCATTGCGCGCGAGCTCGTGGCGCAACACCGCCGCGCGCTCGGTTATTACGGCGGTGGTGACGGCAATACCCGTGGCCGCGCCGCCTTGACCGATTTTGCGGAGACGCCGCGTCCGGTGCGCTGGTGGCACGTAGCGAATACCGCGGACGAAAGCGGTTTCGTGATTCAGGACAGCGATATTTCCGGGGCTCCGCCGCCAACCGTGCAGGCGCCTGGCGGCGGATCGCGGATCAACCGCGCAACCCAGCAGGTGTTCTCCCGCGTTATCATCATTGTTGACGCGGACCGGGTCACCGGCGCGCGGGTGGGCACGATTGCGGACTATGTCTCCATGGCGGCCTTAGCCCAGCTGGATCCGGACGCCGATACCACTCAGTGGCCGACTATCCTGAACGCCTTCCGCTCCGGCGTGCCGGAGGACGAGATCGTCCTGACGGAATGGGATATCTCCTACCTCCGGGGCCTCTATGGCGCCGATGGCAATCGTTCCGGCGGCTCCCAGCGCCGAGCGATCCAGAGGGCTGTTGTGGAGGGTAGCGAGTAAGGGCGCTTGAAGCGGGCGCGCTTTAGGGCCATGTCCGGTCTAGCTTAAGGATGCCCACGCTGGGTTTATGAGAAGCGGGACGCGTTCTCGCCACTGGGTCGCAGGCCGGCGCATCACAGCGCCGGCCATTGCGGCCCCATCCTTGCTATGATCGTATAAACCCCGGTCGGTGCGGCCGGTTGGTGAACGCTTTTGAAAGGGATCGCGTTCAAGCATTCGACTTAAGAGGGGCGAAGGGGGGCCATGAGGCCGCCGTTTTCACTCTATATCGAGAGGCTTGGGGGCACTCCCTCGAAGGATCGCTAATGAGCAAAGGCGCCACAGGCGGAGAGTCGAAGAACACTCTGTACTGTTCATTCTGCGGCAAGAGCCAGCATGAGGTCCGCAAGCTGATTGCGGGCCCGACCGTCTTCATCTGCGATGAATGCGTTGAGCTCTGCATGGACATCATCCGCGAGGAGCACAAAACCTCGCTCGTGAAGTCGAAGGAAGGCGTGCCGTCTCCGAAGGAGATCAAGGGCGTCCTCGACGATTACGTCGTCGGCCAAGACCACGCCAAGCGCGTGCTCTCGGTGGCGGTGCATAATCACTACAAGCGCCTGAACCACGCTGCCAAGAACGGCGATGTCGAACTGGCGAAGTCGAACATCCTGCTGATCGGCCCGACCGGCTGCGGCAAGACGCTGCTGGCGCAGACGCTGGCGCGCATCATCGACGTCCCGTTCACGATGGCGGACGCCACGACGCTGACCGAAGCCGGTTACGTCGGTGAAGACGTCGAGAATATCATTCTGAAGCTGCTGCAGTCGGCCGACTACAACGTCGAACGCGCACAGCGCGGCATCGTTTACATCGACGAAGTCGATAAGATTTCGCGCAAGTCCGACAATCCAAGTATCACGCGCGACGTGTCGGGCGAAGGCGTGCAGCAAGCACTTTTGAAGATCATGGAAGGCACGGTTGCCAGCGTTCCGCCGCAAGGTGGCCGCAAGCATCCGCAGCAAGAATTCCTTCAAGTCGACACGACGAACATCCTGTTCATCTGCGGCGGCGCGTTTGCTGGTCTCGACAAGATCATCAGCCAGCGCGGCAAAGGCTCGGCAATCGGCTTCGGCGCGACGGTGCGTTCGGAAGAAGATCGCCGCACTGGTGAAATCCTGCGCGAGATCGAGCCGGACGATTTGCTCAAGTTCGGCCTCATCCCGGAATTCGTCGGCCGTCTGCCAGTGCTGGCGACGCTCGAGGATCTCGACGAGCCGGCGCTCATCACCATCCTCACCGAGCCGAAGAACGCGCTCGTGAAGCAATATCAGCGCATGTTCGAGATGGAGAACGTAAAGCTCACGTTCCCGGCGGAAGCGCTGTCGGCGATCGCGAAGAAGGCAATCGGCCGCAAGACCGGGGCGCGTGGTCTGCGCTCGATCCTCGAAGGCATTCTGCTCGACACGATGTTCGAGCTTCCTTCGATGCGCAGCGTCGAAGAAGTTGTTGTTTCGGCTGACGTGGTCGATGGCCGCGCCAAGCCACTGCAAATTCACTCCGCCGAACGCCGCGACGGCACGGGCACAGCGAGCTAACGCCACATCCATAGTTACGTGAAGCGCCTCTTCCCCTAGCGGGAGGAGGCGTTTTGCATTGAAGCGCCAGGCATTGAAGCCGCGCTCGCGCGTTCCCAGATGGTGGCGCGAACCACTGCACGTTTCGGCCCCGTTCCCGGCTCTCAGCTGAATGCCAACTGAACGTTAGGACGAATCGTCCGGTTCTAAGCGCGGAGTCGCGCGGGAACTTGAGCGTCGTTTGCTTGCCTCCACAGCGCGTGTCCGAGTGACACTTGAAGGAGGAGGCAAACGCTTCCACATTTTAATCTGTTAACGGTGCGGTGGGGCGGGGTCCCGCGTTCGCGCCAAAGGAGTGCCAGATGGCCGAAAGCCGCGTTCTTCCTGTTCTGCCGCTGCGCGACATCGTCGTTTACCCGAAGATGGCCGCGCCGCTGTTCGTCGGCCGCGAGAAATCCGTCCGTGCGCTCGATGAGGTGATGAAGAAGGACAAGCAAATCCTTCTCGCCGCGCAGATCGATGCGTCGGAAGACGAGCCGACGACCGACCGTATCTTCAAGGTCGGCACCGTGGCGACGGTCGTGCAATTGCTGAAGCTGCCTGACGGCACCGTGCGTGTGCTGGTCGAAGGCGGCTATCGCGCCCGCATCACAGAGTTCACCGAGAACGGAGACTTCTTCGAAGCTGAAGTCGAAGAGATTGAAGAAGAAAACGAAGATAGCCCTGAAGCCCGCGCCATCGCGCGCGCGGTGGTCGATCAGTGGGACAATTACGTCAAGCTGTCGCGCAAGGCGCAGCCTGAAGTGCATCAAGCGATTTCGCAGATCGCCGAGCCGTCACGGCTCGCGGACTCTATCGCTGCGCATCTGACGGTGAAGATACCGGACAAGCAGGCGTTGCTCGAACTCATCGACGTGCCGCAGCGGCTCGAGCGCATCATGTCGCTGATCGAGGGCGAGGTCTCGATGCTTCAAGTGGAGCGCAAGATCCGCAACCGCGTGAAGCGTCAGATGGAGAAGACGCAGCGCGAATATTACTTGAATGAGCAGATGAAGGCGATCCAGCGCGAGCTGGGCGACGGCGACGAAGGCCGTGAAGACATCGCCGAGCTCGAAAATCGCATCAAGAACACGAAGCTGTCGAAGGAAGCCAAGACCAAGGCTGACGCGGAGATGAAGAAGCTCCGCCAGATGAGCCCGATGTCGGCGGAATCGACGGTGGTGCGCAATTATCTCGATTGGCTGCTCTCGCTGCCCTGGGGCAACAAGAAGAAGGTCAAGAAGGATATCGACGCCGCGCAAGCGGTGCTCGACGAGGATCACTATGGCCTCGATAAGGTCAAAGACCGCATCCTCGAATATCTCGCCGTGCAGGCGCGCACCAACAAGCTGCGTGGCCCGATCCTCTGCCTCGTCGGCCCGCCCGGCGTGGGCAAAACCTCGCTCGGCCGCTCGATCGCCAAAGCGACGGGCCGCGATTTCGTGCGCATGTCGCTCGGTGGCGTGCGTGACGAAGCGGAAATCCGTGGTCACCGCCGCACTTATATCGGCTCGATGCCGGGGCGCGTGATTCAGTCGATGAAGAAGGCCAAGAGCGCGAACCCGCTCTTCCTGCTCGACGAAATCGACAAGCTCGGCGCCGATTATCGCGGCGATCCGTCGGCGGCTCTGCTCGAAGTGTTGGATCCGGAGCAAAACTCCACCTTCAACGACCACTATCTCGAAGTGGATTACGATCTCTCGGACGTGTTGTTCATCACCACGGCCAACAGCCTCAACATGCCGCAGCCGCTTCTGGACCGGATGGAGATCATCCGCATCCCTGGCTACACGGAAGATGAGAAGCTGGAGATCGCCAAGCGTCACTTGCTGCCCAAGCAGTACGAGAACAACGGCCTGAAGAAGGAAGAGTTCAGCGTCTCCGACGATGCGCTGCGCGATTTGATCCGCCGGTACACGCGTGAAGCGGGCGTTCGCTCGCTTGAGCGCGAAATCGGCAATCTGGCGCGCAAGGCCGTGCGTCAGCTTGAGCAGAAAAAGGCGACCACGGTTGCGATCACGGCGGAAAACCTGCCGGACTTCGCCGGCGTCTGGAAATATCGCTTCGGCGAAACCGATCTCGAAGATCGTGTGGGCGTCGTTACAGGTTTGGCGTGGACGGAAGTTGGCGGCGATCTACTGACGATCGAAGCCGTATCGATGCCGGGCAAAGGCATGATGACCGTCACCGGTAATCTGCGCGACGTGATGAAGGAGTCGATCTCGGCTGCATCGTCCTACGTGCGCTCGCGTGCGGTGCACTTCGGCGTCAAGCCGCCGCTCTTCCGCACGCGCGACATCCACGTGCACGTGCCGGAAGGCGCGACCCCGAAGGACGGTCCGTCGGCGGGCGTTGCAATGGCGACGGCGATCGTCTCGGTGCTCACCGGCGTGCCGATCCGCAAGGATATCGCCATGACCGGCGAAATCACGCTGCGCGGCCGCGTCCTGCCGATCGGCGGCTTGAAGGAGAAGCTGCTGGCTGCGCTCCGCGGCGGCGTGAAGACGGTGCTCATTCCGAAGGACAACGAGAAGGATCTCGCCGAAATCCCCGAGAACGTGAAAACGGGGCTGGAGATCATTCCGGTGTCGACGGTCGATGAAGTGCTCGCCAACGCGCTTGCAGGGCCGCTGACGCCGGTGGAGTGGACAGACGAGGATGAGCTCGCCGAAACGCGCCGCGCTGAGGGCGGCGGAGATGGACGCGAGAGCGCGCGTCCGCACTAGCTAGTCTCGGGAACCGGTCGCGGGAACTCGATTCCGCACCGCAACAAGGCCCGGTGGCGCTTGCGCCCCGGGCCAAATTGCTCCTAGCGTCGCGTTGATGCGGCCGGAATCGGCGAGCAAAAAGTCTCAAGGGGGTTCAAAATGAACAAAGCAGAATTGGTCGCCGACGTTGCCGAGCGCATGGGCGAGTCCAAGCAAAAGGGCGAAGAGGCCGTGAACGCGGTGTTCGAGGCCCTGACAGCAGCGCTGAAGCGCGGCGACGATGTGCGCCTGCCGGCCTTCGGCGTGTTCGACGTGAAAGACACCGCCGCGCGCACCGCGCGTAACCCGCAGACGGGCGCGGAGGTGAAGGTGCCGGCCGCCAAGAAGGCGCGCTTCAAGCCGGGCAAGGCGCTGAAAGATACGCTAAACTGATCGAGCGATCAGAATGCGGAAGGGGCGGCCATTTGGCCGCCCTTTTCATTTTGGGCCGAGCGCTGTAGCTCAAGCCCATGCTCGCGAAGATTTATCGCCCCGCCAAAAACGCCATGCAGTCCGGCAAGGCCGCGACGAAGAAGTGGCGTCTGGAGTTCGAGCCGAAGATGGCGCCGCGTCCGGAGCCGCTCATGGGCTGGATCAGCTCCGCCGATCCCGATGGCCAGGTGCGCATCAATTTCGACAGCAAGGAAGCCGCCATCGAGTTCGCGCGCGCGCACGCCATCCCGCACCAGGTCGTCGATACGCCAACGCCGGTGAGACAAATCAAATCCTATAGCGACAATTTCGCGTTTCGCCGCCGCGAGCCCTGGTCTCACTAGGGATTGGGGACCGGGGATTAGGGATTAGGTTTGGTTGAGCGCTGCGCGTTGGGGCAGCCTTGACTAATCCCCAGTCCCTAATCCCTAGTCTCTAACACGCGCCCATAGCTCAATTGGATAGAGCATCCGCCTTCTAAGCGGACGGTTGCAGGTTCGAGTCCTGCTGGGCGCGCCAGCTGTCGCGCGGCTTGACTAAAAGCTTGGCCGGACCAGATGGGAGGAGGAGCGCTCGTGGCGTTTCTTGGAGATGCACATGTTGCTGCCGCACGGGACTGTCGTCGCTGTCGTTGACGGCGAGAAGCTCGAACTTTTTCGCAACACGGGTAACGAGACCGCGCCGGAACTCTCGGCGATGGATGCGCCCAAGCTCGATGGGCACAACAAGGATGCCGGCGCCCGGCATCAGTCCAGTTCCGCCAATCCAGGTCACCAACTTGAGGAAGACGGTCATGCCGCCGGAGTGGCGGCTTGGCTCAACCAGCAAGTCACAGCACATAAAATCGAGCATCTCGTCGTGATCGGCGCGCCGCGCACGTTGGGCGAGTTGCGCCGCCGCTACGACAAATCGCTCGAAGCCGTGTTGATCGGCGAATTGAACAAAGAGTTGGTAGGCCGGAGCGCCGCTGAAATTCTCGAAGCGCTGCAACCGAAATAGCGCCAGTTCTCAGGCGCCGGTGACGACGGCCGTATCGTCCCGCGAGCCCCATTCGGCCCATGAGCCGTCATAGACGGCCGCGTCCCACCGGCCCATACGCGCGAGCGCCAACGCTATGATCGCCGCCGTTATGCCAGAGCCGCAGGTGCACACCGCGGCTCTCGAAGGATCGGCGCCGGCGTCGGCGAAGATGCGCTTCAACTCCTCGACCGAGCGCATCTGTCCGTTCTCGTTGACCAGTGAACCGGATGGCACGCTGCGCGCGCCCGGCATGTGGCCGCTCTTCAAACCTGGACGGGGCTCGGCGGCCTCGCCCCTGAAGCGCGGCGCGGGGCGCGCGTCGAGAATGGCTGCGCCGCCATCGACGGCGCGGCGCATGTCCGCCAGGCCGCGCACGAGATCGCCGCGCACGCGGGCGGTAAAGTGGCGCTCCATGCGCTTTTGCGGCGCGCCGGTTTCGATCGGGTAGCCCGCGCGTTCCCAAGCCGGAAAGCCGCCGTCAAGAACGGCGACATCTTCGACGCCCATCACACGGAATGTCCACCACACGCGCGCCGCCGAGAACAATCCCTGCGCGTCGTAGATCACGATGCGGCAGCCGTCGCCGATGCCGAGCTTTTTCATGCGCGAGGCAAACTTCTCCGGCGACGGCAGCATGTGCGGCAAGTCGCTGTCCGTGTCGGCGATCTCGTCAATGTCGAAGAAGATGGCGCCGGGGATACGGCGCGTGTCGTAGAGGTCTTTGGCGTTGCGTGCATCGCCCGGCATGAACCAGCTGGCGTCGATGATCCGCAGATCGGGCGCGTCGAGATGCTCGGAGAGCCAGGCGGGCGAGACGATGGGATCGCTTTGCGTCATGCCCTAACGCTAAGCCCGCCGCCGCATCGCATCAAGTCTCAGCGCGGCTTTGCCAGCGCTAGTTGGACGACATCGGTGCGCCCGGTCCGGAAACCCGCTTCGCAATAGCCCAGGTAAAAGAGCCAGAGCTGTTTGAAGCGCTCATCGAAGCCAAGCGCGCGAATGTCTTGCCACTTCGCAGTGAAGCGACGGGCCCATTCGGCGAGCGTCTCGGCATAGGATTGGCCGAACGCCTCCACCGTACGCCACCCCAGGCCGGCTTTCGCGGTTTCTTCCTTCAACCGTTCGAGGCTCGCGAGCATGCCGCCGGGAAAAACGTAGCGTTGGATAAAATCGGCGCGACGGCGATAAGTGTCGAACAAACGGTTCTCGATGGTGATGATCTGCAAGCTGGCGCGTCCGCCTGGCTTCAACACTTCATTGATCTTGGCAAAATAGGCCGGCCAATATTTCTCGCCGACCGCTTCGAACATTTCGATCGACGCGACTTTGTCGAACTGACCCTCGACATCGCGATAATCCTGGCGGCGAATTTCGACCAGATGCGAAAGCCCAGCGCGCTCCATGCGCTCGCGGGCGTAGGCAAGCTGTTCATCCGAAATGGTGATGCCGGTGACGCGCGCGCCGTATTCGCGCGCCGCAAACTCGGCAAAGCCGCCCCAGCCGCAACCGATTTCGAGCACGTGATCGGTGGACGTGAGCTCCAATTGCTCGGCCATGGCGCGGTACTTCGCCAATTGCGCTGTTTCCAGATTGGGAACTTCGGCAGCGTCGTACTTGGCCGACGAGTAAGTCATGGTGCGGTCGAGCCAGGCTTCGTAGAAGCGATTGCCGAGATCGTAGTGCGCCAGAATGTTCTTGCGCGACCCGCTGCGCGTATTCGGGCGCGAGATGTGGCGGATCCAGTTGACTGCCTTGCCGAGCGCGCTGCCGCCGAACAAGCGTTGGAAGTGTTCGATGTTGTCAGCCAGCAGCGTGAGCAGCGCGGGAAGATCGTCGCTCTCCCATTCCTTAGCCATGAAGCCTTCGGCGAAACCGATATCGCCGTTGAGCACCACGCGGCGTGCAAAGCGCCAATCGTTGATCTTCAAGCCGAGTGTTGGCCCTTGGCCGTCGCCGAAAAGGTGCGTGGCGCCTTCAGGGGTGGTGAGGCGGATCGCGCCGCCGCGGACTCGGCGCAAGCCGAGCAACACCGCCTTGGCGCTGGCAGGGGCGCGAATGGCGCGCACATCGCCGACGCTGGCGGTCAGGCGCTGTGTGGTCACTGGATCGGCAACCATGGTCATCAATGTAGCGCTTTCCGGGCTCGATCCCAATGGCAGTAACGCACGCCAGGCGGCGGGTGTTTCCTCTACGGGCCGGCCATCGCGGCGGATCAGAGCTTTGCGAAGGCTTCCAGCGCGCGGGCGCGGGCGGCGGCGTGGTCGATGATTGGCGTCGGGTAGGTCTCGCCCAGCGCCACGCCGGCCTCACGCAGCACCAGCGCTGGCGCTTCCCAGGGCTTATGGATGAAAGCGTCCGGTAGCTTCGCCAAATGCGGGAGCCAGCGGCGGACGTACGCGCCATCGGTGTCGTAGCGTTCGCCTTGAGTGACGGGATTGAAGATACGGAAATACGGCGAAGCGTCGGCGCCGGAGCCAGCGACCCACTGCCAAGACGCGGCGTTGTTGGCGAGATCGGCGTCGAGCAGCGTGTCCCAAAACCACTCTTCGCCCCGCCGCCAATCGATCAGCAGGTGCTTGATCAAGAACGATGCTGCGATCATGCGCGCGCGGTTGTGCATGTATCCGGTGACCCAGAGCTCACGCATGGCGGCGTCGACGACGGGATAGCCGGTGCGACCGCGCCGCCAAGCTTCGAGCGCGGCGTCATCATCGCGCCAAGGGAAGGCGTCGAACTGGTCGCGCCAATTGGCGTCCGGTAGTGTTGGCCAATGGAAGAGGAGGTTGGTCGAAAACTCGCGCCAACCGATCTCGGCCATGAATTTGTCGGCGCCGCGTTGGAGTTTCGGCGTGTCGTGCGTCGACGATTGGATCGCGGCGCTGATCTGCACCGGCGAGATTTCGCCCCAGTGCAGATGGGGCGACAGCCGCGACGTGCGGTTTAGCCCGAGTTCGTTTCGCGCTTCCGGATAATCAGCGACGTTGGCGTCGATGAATGCGTTGAGCGCGGCATGTGCGCCGGCTTCGCCTGGGCGCCATTCGTCGAAACCCGTCGCCCAGTCCGGTTTGGTGGGTAGGAGCTTCCAGGAAGCGAGATCGTCGCTGGCGAGCTTGCCGCTCCAGCCAGGGAGCTTCTTCGGCGTGGGCAGCGGCGCCCGTGTTTCGCCGGTTTGCAGGCAGGCGCGCCAATACGGCGTGAACACTTTGTACGGTTCGCCGGTCTTGGTCTTGATCGTCCACGGCTCGTTGAGCAGTGCGCCATTGCAGCTTTCGACGGTGACGCCTTTGGCGCGCAGCTTCTCTTTGATCGCGGCGTCGCGCTTGATCGCAAACGGCTCGTAGCAGCGGTTCCAGAACACCGCTTCCGCTTTGCTCTGCTTGGCGAGGTCCAGAACGATGCTCTCCGCCGCGCCTCGTCGCAAAACGAGCGTGCCGCCGCGCTTGGCGATGTCAGCGCTGAGCGCTTCCAAACTTTTGTGCAGCCACCAACGCGAGGCGCCGCCGATGCGCCAGCGCCCGGGTGTCTCGTCATCGAGGACGAACAATAGAATTAGCGGGCGTTTGCTATCGAGTGCGGCGCGGAGTGCGGGGTTGTCGGCGAGACGCAAATCCTGCCGCAGCCAGACGATCGCCGGCACCTCAGTCACCCGTCTTGGTCTCGCGCTTGCGCAGATGAATTTCCATCATCTTGGCGTCTTTCAGCCATCGGCCGTGCGCGGCGATGTTTGCGACCATGAAGCCATACCAACCCGCGCGCCAAAGGCCGCGGCGGGCGTATTGATTCAGAAAGTAGAACGGCTTGCCGAACAGCAGACGGAGCCCGACGAGCCAGAACGGCTTGAGCTTAGTATCGCGCGCAGCGGCGGAGGAGTGGCGGTTGAACTTCTCTTCCAGCTGCGCGAGTTCGGTGAATGAGCGGTGCAGCAGGCGCGCCTTCAGGTGCCCGACCTTCATGCCGGACGGCACCTTGAATTGATCATCCATGGCGTGATCGGGAATGCGGATGACGCGTTTGTCGTAGAGCTTGCGGCGATCGACGAGGTTGTAGTCCATCCACGGTTTGCCGACCGGCGGCGCCGTCGCCATCATCAGCTGATAGACCGGAAATGCCGGCTCGCCATTGGCGAACAGTGCGCGGATTTCGGCGGCGAGTTCGGGCGTGACGATTTCGTCGGCGTCGATGTCGAGTACCCACGCATGCTTCGCTGCGTCTTCGCCCAAGCGTTTCTGCTTTCCCCAGCCATGCCATTGCTCGCGCACGACGCGCGCGCCGGCGGCTTCGGCGATTTCGATGGTTTTGTCGGTGGAGCCGCTATCGATCAGCACGACCTCATCTACGGCCGGCAGAGCCGCACGGATGACCTCGCCGATTAGGCGCTCTTCGTTCTTGGTGCGGATGTAACACGAGATGGGCGGCTTGCCGGACATGGGGCCGGATGAAGCGCGCGGCGGGGCAAAAGGCAAGCGCTGCGCGTGGACCGCGCGTCTTCAGACGCGCATGCGGGCCTGCAGGCCCGCGATCCTTAACCGCTCCGCGCCAATTCCGCCGCCTCAGCATACCCGAAAAGCCTAAGCGCCAGCCGTATCGCTTGCCCGCGCGGGGTGCCTAATTCTGGATCGCGCTCGATCGCCAGCCGCGCTTCCTTATCCGCCGGCCCAAGCAGGTCGCTATGCGCCTCGGGGCTAACCAGCCGGAACGGCGGCAGACCCGATTGCTGAGTGCCCAGCATGTCGCCAGCGCCGCGCAGGCGGAAATCGATTTCGGCGATGGCGAAGCCATCGTCGTTGCGGCGAATGGCGTCGAGGCGTTCCTTGGCGGCTTCGCCCAGCGGCGGCTTCCACAGCAGCACGCACGAGCCCTGCTTATCGCCACGGCCGACGCGGCCGCGCAATTGGTGGAGCTGCGCCAAGCCAAAGCGCTCGGCGTGCTCGATCACCATGATCGTCGCCTCCGGCACGTTGACGCCGACTTCGATCACGGTGGTGGCCACCAGGAGAAATGACTCGCCGGTGCGAAAGCGCTCCATCGCCGCTTCGCGCGCCGTTGGCGTCATGCGGCCGTGTACGATCTCGACGCCTTTGCCGAAATAGGTCGCGAGTTCCTTGTGGCGATCCTCCACCGCCGCGAGATCGATCGCTTCGCTCTCTTCGATCAGCGGCGCCACCCAATAGGCGCGTTCGCCCCGCTTGGCGGCGTCACCGATGGCTTCGATGACTTCGCTCATCCGCGTCGTCGGCATCGTCGCGGTTTTGATCGGTTGGCGCCCTGGCGGCTTTTCATCGAGCACGGAGAGATCCATGTCGCCGTGAATCGAGAGCGCGAGGGTGCGCGGGATCGGTGTTGCGCTCATCACCAGCACGTGCGGCGCAAAACCCTTGGAGACCATGCGCATGCGATCGGAGACGCCGAAGCGGTGCTGTTCGTCGATGACGATGAGGCCGAGATCGTTGAACGTCACATCGTCCTGGAAAAGCGCGTGCGTGCCGATGACGACATGCAGCGCGCCGGACGCCATGCGTTCGAGAATGGCTTTGCGGTCCTTCCCTTTGTCGCGGCCGGTCAGCACGGCCATGGTGATGCCGGCGGCTTCCAGCAGCGGCGCAAGCGTCGCGCCGTGCTGCCGCGCCAAGAGATCGGTCGGCGCCATCAGCGCGCTTTGCAGGCCGGCCTCGGCGGCGCGCGCCATCGCAAGTGCTGCGACCAGCGTTTTACCGGAGCCGACATCGCCCTGCAGCAAGCGCAGCATCGGCGCGGGTTCCGCCAGGTCGGCGTAGATTTCCTTGATCGAACGCAGCTGCGCGCCTGTCTGCGCGAAGGGGAGGCTATCGATGATCTTGGCCGCCAGAGCGCCATCGCCAGTGACGGCCCGTCCTGGCTCCTTGCGGCGATGCTGGCGGCGCAGACGCAGCGCGCATTGCCGAGCGAAGAGTTCGTCGTAAGCGAGCCGCGTGCGGAACGCGCTCTCGGGCGCCACATCCTCGGGCGCTGTCGGACGATGTAGATGTTCGAGCGCGGTGCGGAAGTCGGGCCAGTCGTGCGCCTTCACCGTGGTTGCCTCCAACCACTCCGGCGCTTCCGGCACGGTGTCGAGCGCGCCGAGAATGGCGTGCGCGAGCGTGCGGCCTGGCAGGCCTTGCGTCAGCGGATAGACTGGCTCGACCGCCGGCGGCGCCTCGCCTTTGGCTGGATCGACGACGTGGTCGGGATGCAGCATCTGACGCATGCCGTCATACATGCCGATCTTGCCGCTCACGAGCCGCGTCTGGCCAACCGGCCACATGCGCTTCAGCATCTCCTCGTTGCCGCGAAAATAGGCAACGGTGAGAAAGCCCGTTTCGTCACGCAGCCGGATGCGATGCGGCAGGTTTTTGTAAGCGGCGATGTGGCCGTCGATCTCGGCTTCGATGGTGGCGATGTCGCCGTCATCGGTCTCTGCAATCGGGACGCGCAGGCGCCGGTCGATTGCCGCATTCGGCGGCAGAAACACAAGATCGCGCACTAGGTCGCCGCCGGCCACTTTGGCGATCAGCGCCATGGCGTCCTTGCGGGCGCCCTTGCGCAAACGCGCCTGCGAGAGCAGGGCGTTTTCGATCTCTGTGGGGGTGGGCGCGGTGTCGCTCATCATGTGCTCTGGGCGGCGCTGACAGGGCCGACCATATGGGTTATAGCGCGGCCCCTTCCGCGCTGCCTGACAATCCGGGGCCCATGGACGATCGCCGCAAGAAGCTCAAATTCCGCGCGTGGCGTCGGGGATTCCGGGAGATTGACTTGATTCTAGGTGGTTTCGCCGATCGGCGTCTGGCGGGCCTGGACGAAAGCGGCGTGGACGCGTTTGAGCAGCTGCTGGATGCTCAGGATCAGGATGTCTACGCCTGGATCACCGAACAGGCCCCCGCGCCGCCCGAGCATGACACCCC
>QBMO01000011.1:0-20320 GCA_003242075.1 Alphaproteobacteria bacterium | reverse complement strand
CGCCCACCCTCGCTTTGATTCGCGCCTTTCGCTTTGAATTGACCCAAAACCAGCAATGAGTACCGCCGCCCTCAACGCCCGCCTGCTTGAAACGTTGGCGAAGTCGAAAGACGCGCTGGTCGTCATCGGCGCGCCTGAAGGCGTGGACGCGGCCGCTTTGGCGGATGCGGCGCTCTTGCGCGGCGGCGTGACGCTGTTCATCGCCCGCGATGAGACACGCGCCTCGCAGTTCGAAGCCGCCGCGCGCTTCTTTGCCCCAACGCTGACAACGTTGCGTCTGCCGGCTTGGGATACGCTGCCCTACGACCGCATCTCGCCAGCGGCATCGGTTGCAGCGCAACGTTGTGCGGCGCTGGCGGCGCTAGCGCGGCGCCAACCTGGCGGGCCGCAGCTTTTGGTGATCGCCACCGCCTCAGCCGTTGCGCAGCGCGTGCCGCCTCGCGCGCGAATGGCGCAAGCGACGCTGGAGATCAATGTCGGCGAAGAAGCCTCGATGGAGCAGATCGAGGCTTACTTTGCGGTCAACGGTTATGCGCGCTCATCAACGGTGCGTGCGCCCGGCGAGTTTGCCGTGCGCGGCGGCATTATCGACGTATTTCCGCCGAGCGAGCCGGAGCCGTTGCGCTTCGATTTCTTCGGCGACGTACTGGAAACGATCCGGACGTTCGATCCAGAAACACAAATCTCGAAGGCAAAGATCAAGCGCGCGCTGCTGACGCCGGTCAGCGAGGTGTTGCTGGATGAGATGGCGGTGCTGCAGTTCCGCCGCCGCTTCACGCAGGCCTACGGCACAGTCAGCGATGCGCTCTACGATAGCGTCAGCGCCCGCATCCGGCGGCAGGGGATCGAGCAATTCTTGCCCTTCTTCTACGAGCGGCTGGAGACGCTGTTCGATTATGCCGGCGAAGGCGCGCTTGTTGCGTTCGATGCGCTGGCAGAAGAAGCGTTGCGCGACCGGGTCGCCACCGCGATCGATCACTACGATGCGCGCAAGACTGCTCCGATCGCACGCGGCGCGTCGCCGTTCCGCGCGCCGGAGCCGGAGTTGCTCTATCTCAACGACGATGCGCTGACGGCCGCTATTGGCCCGCGCGCCGTGCGCCGGTTCACGCACTTCGATACCGAGGCCAAAAAGCAACTCGATCTCAGCGCCAAGCAGGGCCGCCACTTTGCGCCGGAGCGTCAAACCGTGGACGCCAACGTCTTCGAAGCGGCGGCGCGTCACATAGAGGCGTTGAATAAGGCGAAGAAGCGCGTCGTCGTCGCGGCCTGGACGGATGGTTCAGCTGAACGTTTGGCTGGCGTGCTGAGTGACCACCGCGTGGAAGCTGTGGTGCGCGTCCAGTCGTGGCGCGAAGTGGCGCAATTGCCGAAGGGCGCGAATGCGCTGGCCGTGCTGCCGCTGGAGCATGGGTTCGAAACCGAGACGCTCGCTTTTATCGCGGAGCAGGACATCCTCGGCGATCGCCTGGCGCGGCCGCGCAAGCGGCGCAAAGCGTCGGCGGTAATCGCGGAAGCGGCTGCGATGAGCCAGGGCGATCTAATCGTCCACCAGGATCATGGCGTCGGGCGATATGAGGGCTTGAAGACGCTCGACGTCGCCGGCGCGCCACATGATTGCTTGGATCTGACCTACCACGGCGGCGACAAGCTCTATCTTCCGGTTGAAAACATCGAACTTGTCAGTCGCTACGGCGCCGAGGATGCGGAAGCGCAACTCGACAAACTGGGCGGCGTCGCCTGGCAAAGCCGCAAAGCGCGCGCCAAGCAGCGCTTGCGCGACATGGCGGAAGAGTTGCTCCGCATCGCCGCAATGCGCGCAACGCGCACGGCTGAAGCAGTCGCGCCGCCGGAAGGCCTGTGGGACGAGTTCTGCGCGCGCTTCCCCTACGAGGAAACCGACGATCAGATGGCCGCGATCGACGATGTCGTCGGCGATCTCGCCGCCGGCAAGCCGATGGATCGCTTGATCTGCGGTGATGTTGGCTTCGGCAAGACGGAAGTCGCGCTGCGCGCGGCGTTCCTGGTGGCGATGAGCGGCAAGCAAGTCGCGGTGGTGGCGCCGACGACTTTGCTGTGCCGCCAACATTTCCGCACCTTCACAGAACGCTTCCGCGGGCTGCCGGTGCGCGTGCGCCAGCTCTCGCGGCTCGTGACGGCGAAAGAGCAGAGTGAAACGAAGGCTGGACTCTCCGAAGGCACGGTAGAGATCGTCATCGGCACGCATGCGCTTTTGTCGAAGACGATCAAGTTCGCGGATCTTGGGCTCATGATCATCGACGAAGAGCAGCACTTTGGCGTCAAGCACAAAGAGCGGCTGAAGGATCTGCGCGCCGAAGTGCATGCACTGACGCTTTCGGCGACGCCGATCCCGCGCACGCTGCAACTTGCTTTGGCGGGTGTGCGCGAGATGAGCTTGATCACGACGCCGCCAATTGATCGCATGGCTGTGCGCACCTACGTGACGCCGTTCGATACGCTGACCGTGCGCGAGGCGCTGTTGCGCGAGAAATATCGCGGCGGGCAAAGCTTCTTTGTCAGTCCGCGCATCGCCGATCTGGAGGAGGCGTCCGACTTTCTGCGCCGCAACGTCCCGGAAGTGACGTTCGCGGTGGCGCACGGACAAATGGCGCCCGGCCAGCTCGATGAAATCATGACGAGCTTCTATGACGGCGCATACGACGTGCTGCTCTCGACCAGCATCGTGGAATCCGGCCTCGATATCCCGCGCGCCAACACCCTTGTCGTGTTCCGCGCAGATATGTTTGGCTTGGCGCAGCTTTATCAGCTGCGCGGACGCGTCGGTCGCTCGAAAGTGCGCGCTTATGCCTATCTCACGACCGCCGCTGAAGGCGCGATGACTGTGAGCGCGGAGAAGCGGCTGAAAATCCTCGCTTCACTCGATAGTCTCGGTGCGGGCTTCACGCTCGCGAGCCACGATCTCGACATGCGCGGCGGTGGCAATCTGCTTGGCGAAGAGCAATCGGGCCATATCCGCGAAGTCGGCGTCGAACTCTATCAATCGATGCTTGAAGAAGCGGTCGCGGCGCTGCGCACCGGACACGAGGACGAGGCGAACGAGAAGTCTTGGTCGCCGCAGATCAATGTCGGCGCTTCGGTGCTGATCCCGGAAGATTATGTGTCCGATCTCAACGTGCGGCTCTCGCTCTATCGCCGCTTGGCGGAGTTGGATTCAGATCAGGAGCGCGAAGCATTTGCGGCCGAGCTGATCGATCGCTTCGGGCCGTTGCCGGCGGAGGCTGATCAGCTGATTGCCGTTGCGGCGCTGAAGTCACTCTGCCGCCGCTGCTTGATCGCGAAGCTCGACGCAGGCCCCAAGGGCGCGGTGCTGACATTCCGCGATGGCGGCTTCCCCGATCCGATGGCGCTGGTGCGCTACGTTCAGGAGCGTCCTGACGATTTCAAGATGCGGCCTGACGGCAAACTCGTCGTGCAAGGCGGCTGGCCAGAAGCAACGCAACGTCTCAAGGCATTGCGCACGGTGCTGGAAGCGCTGTCACGGATCGCGACGCGCAAAGCGGCTTAAGCCGGGATTGCTTCGACTTCGAGAGCGCGGAGTGCGCGCGCGAGCAGGGCTGAGCCGCTCTCGCCGGGTTGTAGCTCTACAGCGCTTTGCTCGAACACGAGCGGACCCGCGCCGCCTTCACCGGACGCGAACGCGGTGCATTCCGCAACCGACGAGATGCGTTCCGCCGTGCGCTTGGCTGCTTTCAAACGCGCAGCCGGCATGGCGATGGCGATGAATTCGCGCCCGAGTGCCGCACCCGTATCCGCGTCGCGCATCAAGCGACCGGCGAGGCTGGCGATTTCGGTGAAGCCTTTCTTCCAGATATCTTCTTCCGGCTCGCGCGAGCCGGGCGCCGGCAGCACCCGCAGTGTCACAAGCGCCATCGGCCGGCCGCTGACATGATGGTCGGCGGCGAGCCGGGCGAGGTGCGCGTCGAACGCGTCGCGCGTGAACAGGCCAGTGCGCGGATCGCCCATGAGGTCGCAGAGCGCGCGAATCCCGTGGTCGGCCGCGCGTCGACGGCGTTCGCGACGGACGGCCTCGAACAGCCAACCCAAGCTCGCGCCACATGGCGCGCGAGTCGAGCAAATGGCCGAGGCGCCGCGATTGATCGCGTTGTTGGCGGTTTCGACGTCGCCTGGCGCCGTCACCACCATGGTCGGCATGTGATAAAGTGAAGCGTTGCGGCGCAGCGCTGCGCAGAGTGACACAGCAGTGGCCGGATCATTGGCGCCGTTGAGCACGACCGCGTCGAACGGTTCGTCGTGCAAGTGATCGAAGCCGGCGAAAGATGAAAAGGCCGCTGCGACCAAGCCATCCTGTTCAGCGAGCTTCCGTTCCAGCGCCAGGAACATTGGGCTCGGCGCGCCGATATAAAGCGCCTTCAGCTTGCGCGGCTCTGGCGTTGCAGGCGCCGTCACGCCGAGCGCTTCCGCGGTCGCGACGCGGCGCACGTGTTCTTCTTCCGCGATCGCGACGCGAATGGCGCCGTCGACCTGCGACGCCAGCAATTTCGGCGGCGCGTCGAGTGCGAGCGCGCCGGAGAACACTTCAGCGCCGCCGAGACCAAGCGCTGGCGGTGCAGCGTGGCGCAAGCCAATCAGGCGCGAGAGCGGCGCGGGTTCCGCCTGCAATGAGGTGACGGCCAAGCGCGCGACGTCATCGACGTCGCCGCTGAGCGCTGAGAAAATGGAAACGTCTTCGCCGTTGGGCGCGTCGCGATAGGCGCCTGGCAGCGCCAGCGCTTCCACGCCGGCGTTCGCGAGCAAGGTCTGCGCATCCCGCGCATGGCGGGCGTCATGGGCTCGCACGACAATGCGCAAAGGTTAACGCTCCGGCGCCCTCGCCGCCACGGGATGGGCTCTGTATGGGTATCGCCTGATTATGCACAGAAGCAAATCGTCAAGGTAAACGAGGATCGATCATGGCGTCTGGGCCGCTTAATGGCGTTAAGGTTTTGGAGTTCGCGGGCATCGGTCCGGGACCGTTCTGCTGCATGTTGCTGTCGGACATGGGCGCCGAAGTCGTGCGCATCGACCGCAAGGGCGGACGCCCCGCGTTCAAGTCCGACATCCCCGCGCGCGGCCGCCGCCATGTGGCGCTGGACTTGAAGGACGCGGGCGACATCGCGACGGCGCTGGCGATGATCGAGAAGGCCGACGTGCTGATCGAAGGCTTCCGCCCTGGCGTGATGGAGCGTTTGGGATTGGGGCCGGACGAAGCGCTGACGCGTAACCCTAAACTGATTTACGGGCGCATGACCGGGTGGGGCCAAACCGGCCCGCTCGCGCAAGCGGCGGGACACGACCTTAACTACATCGCCCTCTCCGGCGCGCTGCACGCCATGGGACGTAAAGACGATGCGCCCGCGCCGCCGCTTAACCTTGTTGGCGATTATGGCGGCGGCTCGCTCTATCTGGCGATGGGTGTTTGCGCTGCGTTGTTCGAAGCGACGCGCTCGGGGAAGGGGCAAGTGATCGATGCGGCGATCACCGATGGCGCGGCTTCACTGATGAGCGTGATTTATGGTTTGCGCGCGTCTGGCATTTGGAGCGACGAGCGCGATAACAATCTCCTAGATGGCGGCGCGCCGTTTTACGATGTTTACGAAACCAGCGACGGCAAGTTCGTCACCATCGGTTCGCTCGAGCCGCAATTTTACGCGCTGCTGCTGGAGAGGACTGGGCTCAGCAGCGATCCGGCGTTCGCCATGCAGATGAACAAACCCGAATGGCCGGCGATGAGCGAGAAGGTGGCCGCTGTCATTAAGACGAAAACGCGGGACGAGTGGACGGCGCTTATGGAGGGCACCGACGTGTGCTTTGCGCCGGTTCTCTCGATGGCGGAGGCGCCAGACCACGCCCATAACGTCGCCCGCGGCACGTTCGTGGAGGTTGCCGGGTTGAAACAGCCCGCACCCGCTCCAAGATTTTCGCGCACGCCCGCCGCCGTTCAGGGACCGCCGGGCGGAACGGGTGAAGAAACCGCGAAAATCCTGGCCGATTGGGGCATTTCGGTTGGTTGAAGCTGATTAACCGCTTCAGCGGCGGTTCAGCCCGAATGGTATTTATTCAGTGTCGGCCCTGGGCGATTTTCGTCCCTCGCTCGTACCGGGGCCAGGTTTTCGATCCACCTTAGGGTCGAAGCAGAAAGCGCCGGTGGCCGGCTCAGCCACCGGCGCAACTGTTTTCATCCGACCTGAAATTTGTATTTCCGCGCCGGCATGTTGCGCTGCAGCGCTCCGCTACGTAAACGAGCGGCCATGGCCAACAAAGTATACAAGGACGCAAAGTCCGCGCTCGAAGGCTTCACCTTCGACGGCATGATTGTGATGAGCGGCGGCTTCGGCCTCTGCGGCATCCCGGAGAACCTGATCATCGCGCTGCGCGACAGCGGCGTGAAAGGCATCACCGTGATTTCCAACAATGCCGGCGTCGATGGCTGGGGCCTAGGGCTCCTGCTTGAAACCAAGCAGATCAAGAAGATGGTTTCCTCCTACGTCGGCGAGAACAAGGAGTTCGCGCGCCAGTATCTCGCTGGCGAGTTGGAACTCGAGTTTAATCCGCAAGGCACGCTGGCCGAGCGCTGCCGGGCAGGGGGCGCAGGGATCGCCGGCTTCTACACCAAGACCGGTGTCGGCACTTTGGTGGCCGAAGGTAAAGAGACGAAAGTGTTTAACGGCGAGACGTTCGTGCTCGAAACCGGCCTCGTCGCCGACCTCTCCATCGTCAAAGCCTGGAAGGGCGACACGGAAGGCAACCTCATCTTCCGCAAAACCGCCCGCAACTTTAACCCGATGATGGCGACGGCCGGCAAGAAGTGCGTCGCCGAAGTCGAGATCCTGGTTGAAACCGGTGAACTCGACCCCGACGCCATCCATACACCCGGCATTTACGTTGATCGCATCGTGCAAGGCGCGTTCGAGAAGCGCATCGAACAACGCACCGTCCGCAAGCGGGAGAACGCCTAATGCCATGGTCCCGCGATCAGCTCGCTCAGCGCGCCGCCAAGGAATTGCGCGACGGCTTTTACGTTAATCTCGGCATCGGCATTCCGACCCTGGTGGCGAACTACATTCCACAAGGCATGGAGGTTACGCTGCAGTCGGAGAACGGCATGTTGGGCATGGGACCCTTCCCGTTTGACGAGGACGTCGACGCCGATTTGATTAACGCCGGTAAGCAAACCATCACAGCGCTCAAAAAGACGTCCTACTTCTCGTCGTCGGACTCATTTGCGATGATCCGCGGCGGCCATATCGATCTTTCCATCCTTGGCGCGATGGAAGTGAACGATCGCGGCGACCTCGCCAACTGGATGGTGCCCGGGAAAATGGTGAAGGGCATGGGCGGGGCGATGGATCTCGTCGCCGGCGTAAAACGCGTCGTCGTCGTGATGGAGCACACGTCGAAAGAGGGCGCCTCGAAGCTCTTGAAGCAGTGCACGCTGCCGCTCACCGGCGTGAACGTGGTTGATCTCGTGATAACCGATCTCGGCGTCTTCGAAATCGACAAGCATGGTTCACAACCGATGAAGTTGCTCGAACTCGCCGATGGCGTCACGCTCGATGAAATCACCGCAAAGACGGAAGCATCGTTCGTGAGCGCGCTGCGCTAGCAAAGCATTCACACAGATAAACGCGAGACTAAAAAGCGCGCGCGAAGCAATCGCGCGCGGCTTCACGCTTTCTCATCACCTCTCAGGCATGATGCGCGGAATAGTTCGTGCAGAGAGGGCGCCCATGGGCAGCTCTCCAGTCTGGGTTTGGTAATGCTTCGTGCCGGAATGAAGCGACAAGCGGGGCGCCGCGCCTCCATCATGACAGCGTGCGCCTTGGCGGCGTGCACTGTGTTTTGGAGCGCGCCTGCGCATGCGCAATCGCCGAGCGAACTCTCGCGCGTCATGGAAATGATCGCGCAGCAAGAAGCGCGCTTGGACGCACAAGAGCGTCAGCTCAGTGCGCAACAGCGTCAATTGGCGGAGCAGCGCTCGTTAATCGAGCGTCAACGCACCGAACTCTTGGCGATGGGCGCGGTGAACGACAACGAACTTGGTGAAATTCGCGGCGCTGGCATGCCGTCGAGCGCGTTGAACTTTGACGGCTTGGATCCCGACCAGCCTGTTCAAGTCAATCGCCGCCGTCCGATCGTGACATTGGCTCAAAGCGACAGCGGCGGAGGCGGCTCTGCGCCGACGCCAGTCGCACAACCACAAGGCCCGGTCGGCGAAGCGCCGCCCGAGCAACCGCCGGCTACGACAGTAGAAGCACTGCCGGAGGGGCAGAATGCCCTGCTCGGCGCGGGCCGCCTCGTGATCGAGCCTTCGTTCGAGTACTCGCGCTCGTCGTCGAACCGCTTCGTCTTCCGCGGCGTCGAAATCGTTACCGGCGTCCAAATCGGCCTGATCGAGGCCAATGACACCGCCCGCGACACGCTGACCGGCGCGCTTGCGGTGCGTTACGCGCTCACCGATCGCCTCGAGATCGAAGGCCGCGTCCCTTATATCTACCGCAGCGATCGCATCACCACCGTCGCGCAACAAAGCACGACGACGATGCAGACCTTCGAACTCGACGGTTCGAACATGGGCGACATCGAAATGTCGCTCCGCTACCAACTTAACAACGGCGCGGGCGGCATGCCGATCTTCGTCGCCGGCGCGCGCGTGAAGTCGGACTCCGGCCTCGGCCCGTTCGATCTGGACCGCGATATCTCCGGCGTGTCGACCGAACTGGCGACTGGTTCCGGCTTCTGGGGCGTGCAGGGCAGCGTCTCGATGCTGTACCCGTCCGACCCGGTCGTCATCTTCGCCAACGCCTCCTACCTCTACAATATCGGCCGCGACGTCGATGAGACCTACGGCGCCGTCACCGTCGGCGAAGTCGATCCGGGCGACTCGATCGGCCTGGGCTTCGGCTTCGGCTTTGCGCTGAACCCACGCTTTTCCTACTCTCTCGGTTACTCGCACTCCTACGTGCTGCCGACGACGACCGAGCTGAACGGCGTCCACCAGGAGTCGAGCGAACTGCAAGTCGGCTCACTCAGCTTCGGCATGAGCTTCCGGGCGACGGAGCGCCTGACGCTCTCCACCAGTGTCGATGTCGGCGTCACCGAAGACGCCCCCGATGTCCGGGTGGCCTTCCGGACGCCCTTCCGCTGGTAAGGGCCCATCTCAACAAACCAAAGCCCGGCGGCTCCCACCGCCGGGCTTTTTCTTTGTGGTTTGTGGCGGAGGGAGTGGGATTCGAACCCACGGTGGACTTTCACCCACGCCGGTTTTCAAGACCGGTGCCTTAAACCACTCGGCCATCCCTCCGAGAGGCGCTCGCGTAACAGCGGCGCGCGCCATCCGCAACACTGGGCGCGGTAAACGCGCGTTATTGGTAAAGCTGAAGAAAGGATAAAAGCTTACGCGCCCTAAACCCGGGATGCGTATGGTGACCACTCGCATTTACCGCGTATGGGGTCGTCCTTTGAAGCTTCGTCTAGCATCGCGCGTCGCACTGTTGTCGTGCGCTGGTCTGCTCGCGTTCAGGCGGCGCGCGCGTGACGCCCGTCGTCGCCGAGCAACCTGTTCCTTTGAACGTCACCGACGAAACTGAATACGCACCGCCCGCGCCTGTCACCGTTTCACCGGTCGCTCAAGGCGAGCAGGGGGCTCAAGCATGGTTGGAACGTGAGCGCGTCGGCCCGCCCTACGAGGCCAATGGCCAATGGTATGTGCCGACGCCGGAGCCGGGTTATGCACAGACGGGCACGGCCTCCTGGTACGGCCCGCAATTCCACGGCCAACGCACCGCCAGCGGCGAAGAGTTCGACCAGGAAGCGCTGACCGCCGCGCACCCGACGCTGCCGATCCCAAGCCTGGTCCAAGTCACCAATCTCGAAAACGGCCGCGAAGTGATCGTGCGCGTGAACGACCGGGGTCCGTTCGTGGCCGAGCGCCTCATCGACTTGTCGCGCGGCGCCGCCGAGGTGTTGGGCTTTGAAGGCCAGGGCCACGCCCGCGTTCATGTTCGTTACCTAGGCCCCGCGCCGCGCCGGGTTAACGCCGATGGCAGCCAGGCCCCCGCCTCACCGCCCTCGCCGCCGCCGGCCGCTTCCATGGGCGCCCAGGAGGAGGGGCCTGCCTCCCTGCTCCCGCCTGCCCCCTCTGGCGTCGCCCTCGCTGGCGGCCCGGTGGATGAGCACCCTTATGCGCCGCCTGCGCCCGCCTACGCGGCGGCGTCCGCAGGCAGTTATTTCGTCCAAGTCGGCGCCTTCTCGGACCTCGAAAACGCCCATCGCGTCCGCGACGCGGTAGGGGCGGCGGGGCCGGTGGTTGTGGATGTCCGTCAGACCGCGGCCGGAGAATTGTTCCGGGTCCGGGTCGGCCCCTGGACAAGCCGCGAGGAAGCCGATGTGGCCCGTCGCGCGGTGTCATCGCTGGGCTACGGCGAGAGCGTCATCGCAGCGCGCTAGGCGCCGGTTTGTTGACGTGAAAGCGCCGCCTCGATCTGCTTGAACTAGGCCTGCGCGAAACGCGCTAACGATTCGGCGGAGCAATGGACCTCAAACGCGCTTTCGGCGCTCTCACCATCGCAGCTTTCGTCGCGCTGGCTTCGCCGGCGGACGCTCAGCGCGGCCGTCGCGCGCCGCCGGCTGCGCCGTCCGTCGCGCAGCACGTCACCATCATGGACGCCGACAGCGGCGCCATCCTCGCGTGCGACGATTGCAACACGCCGATCCCGCCAGCCTCGATGTCGAAACTGATGACGGTGTTGGTCGTGCTCGAACTTCTCCGCTCGGGCGACATCACGCTCGACACCCAATACACCGTCAGCGAATACGCCTGGCGCGAACACGGCGCGCCGTCCGGCGGCTCGCATATGTTCCTGCCGATCAACAGCCAGGTCAGCGTCCGCGACCTGCTGCGCGGCGCGATCATCGTGTCGGCCAATGACGCCTGCGTCGTCTTGGCTGAAGGCATTGCGGGCTCCGAGGCCGCGTTCGTCGAGATCATGAACCGCCGCGCCCGCGAGCTTGGCCTGACGACTGCGAATTTCACCAACGCCACCGGCGTTGATGATCCCGGCCACCGCATCAGCTCGGCTGACCTGGCGCGGCTGGCGCGCCATTTCATCACGACGTTTCCGCGGTCCTACGGCGTCTATGCGGAGCGCGAGTTCACCTTCAACAACCGCACCCAACAGAACCGCAATCCGCTGCTCGGCGCCTTCGACGGCGCCGATGGCGTCAAGACCGGCCACACCGACGAAAGCGGATACGGCCTCGTCGGCTCGGCGATTGTCGATGGCGAGCGCCGGATCATTGTCTTCAACGGCACGCGCTCGATGGCCGATCGGCGCAGCGAAGCGATCCGGCTGATGCGCTCGGCGTTCTCCGACTACGCTGTGCGGACATTGGCGGCGGCAGGCGCTGAAGTGGGCGAAGCCGAAGTGTGGTTAGGCGGACGCCGCACCGTGTCGCTGGTGGCGCAGAGCGACATTCTCATCGGCGGCCGGCGCGGCGTGCAGAGCACGCTCACCGCCAACATTGTCTATGACGGCCCGCTGCATCCGCCGATCGCCGAGGGCGATGTGGTGGCCCACCTCGTCGTGGAGGGCCCCGGCTTTGAGCCCCAGTCGTTCCCGCTGACCGCCGGGCGGAGCGTCGGCAAGGCAAACTGGTTCTCCCGCGCCTGGGAAGGCTTGCGCCTGACCTTCTTCGGCCCTTGATAGGGCCCATGACCGAGGGCCGTTTCATCACGCTCGAAGGCGGCGAAGGCACAGGCAAGTCGACGCTCGCGCGCGGCTTGGCCGAAGCTTTGCGCGCCAAGGGCCGCGAGATCGTGCTGACGCGCGAACCGGGCGGCGCGCCTGGCGCTGACGCAATCCGCGCACTGCTCGTCTCCGGCGACGCCAACCGCTGGAGCGCCATGGAAGAAGCGCTGCTGTTCGCGGCCGCTCGGCTCAACCATCTGAACCACACCATCCGCCCTGCGCTCGCACGCGGCGCCTGGGTGATCTGCGATCGCTTTTACGACTCCACGCGCGCCTACCAAGTCGCCGCCGGCGGCTTGGCGCTCAGCGATCTGCTTGCGCTGAACGCGCTCATCGGCGCACCGCCGCCTGATCTCACAATCGTGCTCGATCTCGATCCAACTTTGGGTCTCGCGCGCTCGCGTGGTCACGAAGTCGAAGAAGACCGCTTCGAGAAGAAGGACATCGCGTTTCACCAAAAAGTCCGCGACGAGTTTCGCGCCATCGCGCGCAGTGAGCCGGGCCGCTGTGCGCTGATCGATGCGTCGCAATCCGCGCCTGATGTTCTGCGGCTCGCACTCGCGCGCGTCGAGGCTCTATCATGAAGGCCGAAAAGCCCGCGCCGGAGACGGACAAGGAGCCCGAAGCCCCGCATCCGCGCGAGACGTTTTCGTTCGTCGGCCATGAGGCTGAAGAGCAAGCGCTACTCGATGGCTTACGTAGCGGGCGCATGCACCACGCTTGGCTGCTCGCTGGCGCGAAGGGTCTGGGCAAAGCGACGCTGGCTTACCGCTTCGCTCGCATAGCACTCGGCGCACAGCGCAGCGGCGGTCGTCCGCTCGATGTCGATCCCGAAGACCAGATCGCCCGCCGCATCGCCGCGCAATCGCATCCGGACTTGTTCGTCCTGCGCCGTGGCATCAACGATCGCGGCAAGCCGCGGCGTGAGATCACCGTGGACGATGCGCGCGAACTCGGCGCGTTCTTCTCGCTCGCGCCCAGCGAAGGCGGCATGCGCGTGGCGATCATCGATGCGGTGGACGATCTCAACCGCAACGCCGCCAACGCGATCCTGAAGACGCTCGAAGAACCACCGGCGCGCTCCGTACTGCTCCTAGTATGTCACGCTCCCGGCGCGATCCTGCCGACCATCCGCTCGCGCTGCCGCCGCTTAGCGCTGCGGCCCGTGAGCGATGATCTGGTGCGGCAAGCGAGTGGCGCGGACGATGCACTGGTGAAGCTGGCGAAAGGCCGCCCCGGGCGCGCGATTGCACTAAAAGCGCAAGGCCTGGACGCCGGCAGCGCCGATCTGCGTCGCGCGCAAAGCGCGATCGCCAAAGGTGAAGCCGCGAGTGTGCTGAACCCGCTCTACGATCAAATGAGCGGTGAGCCGTTCGAGCGCTTGGCCGCCGTCCTTGAGCTCGCGGAGGAGTGGACGCACGCGGCGGGCGTAGAGCAGGGCAGTGAGGCGTGGGCCGAGGCCTGGTCGGCGCTGGAGACATTGCGCAGCGAAGCCGAGGGGCTCGACATGGATCCGCGCCACGCGCTGGCGCGCGCCGTCGGACTGCTTGATCGCGCCGCGGCGAGCCGTAGATGAGCGCTCAATGCTGATCGACAGCCACGTCAACCTGCACCACCACAGCTTCGATGAAGATCGCGAAGCGGTGATCGCGCGCGCACGCGAGGCGGGTGTCGCGCGCATGATCACGATCTGCGATAAAATCGAAAACTTCGGCGCCGTCATCGCCATCGCCGAAGCGCATGACGACATCTACGCCAGCGTTGGCGCGCACCCGCATTATGCCAAGGATCATCTGGATCTCACCGCCGAGCGGCTGATCGAACTGGGGCGCCACGAGAGGGTGGTCGGGGTAGGGGAAACCGGTCTCGATCAGCACTACAAGTTCAGCCCCTTCGAGGATCAAGTCGCGGTGTTTCGTGCGCACGCAAAGGCCGCGCATGCGCTCGACAAAACGCTGATCATCCACACGCGCGAGGCCGATGAGGCGATGGCGGCGTTGCTGGAGGAAGAGGCGGGGAAGGGCCCTCTTCGCATCCTCATGCACTGCTACACGAGCGGCCCCGAATTGGCCCGCCGCGCGCTCGCAATCGGCGCGTACTTTTCGTTCTCCGGCATCATGACATTCAAGAACGCCGACGACGTGCGCGCCATCGCGCGGGAAGTGCCGTTAGACCGCGTCATCGTCGAAACCGATTGCCCGTATCTGGCCCCTGTCCCGCATCGCGGCCGGCGCTGTGAGCCGATGCACGTGGCGGACGTTCAGCGCGCCTTCGCGGCGCTGCGCGGGCTAGGCGAGGAGGAGGCAAGCGCCCTGCTCGCCGATAACTTCCACCGCCTCTTCCCAACCATCCCCAGAGTCACACAAGGCGTGACCTCATGAGCGGCAGGCTACGCGTCACCGTGCTTGGCTGCGGTTCTTCCGGCGGCGTGCCGCGCGCGACTGGCGATTGGGGCGTGTGCGATCCGAACGAGCCGAAGAACCGCCGCACGCGCTGCGGGCTGTTGCTGCAGAAGTGGAGCGGGCAGGCAGGTCCGCCAGAGCAGGCGACGACGGTGCTGATTGACACGCCGCCCGACCTGCGCCTCCAGCTCGCGGCGGCTAAGCCGACGCACATCGACGCCATCGTCATCAGCCACGACCACGCCGACCAGACGCACGGCTTCGACGACGTGCGCGCGTTCTTCATCAAGCAGCGCCGCCAGATCCCAACCTGGATCGACGCGTGGACGCGGCCGACCTTCATGCGCCGCTTCGGCTACGCTTTCATGAGCGAGGGCGGCTATCCGGCGATCGTGCGCGACGCCGGCCATATGAGCCCGCTCGTGCCGCTCGCGATCGACGGGCCGGGCGGTGTTCTGGAGCTCTTGCCGCTCGAGCAGGATCACGGCTTCTCCAAATCGCTCGGCTTTCGCGCCGGGCCTGTGGGTTACTCGAACGATCTGGTGGCGATGCCGGAAGCGTCGTTCGCGGCGCTCGAAGGCTTGCAGCTCTGGATCGTCGATGCGCTGCGTGAGGCGCCGCATCCGACGCACGCACATGTCGGCAAGGCGCTCGAATGGATCGAGCGCCTGAAGCCCGCGCACGCGCTGCTCACAAACATGCACATCGATCTCGACTACCAGGCACTGAAGGCGAGGCTGCCGACGGGCGTCGAACCGGCCTACGATGGCTGGGCTGGCGACTATCCGATCTGAGTCGCTGTGCGGCTTCCCATAATCTATCTTATGCGAGACTTGTATGGCAGGCCAAGTTACTGATAAGGATAGAGAAAAGAGCGAAAAAAGGACCGCGGACCTTCAGGTCCGCAGCGGGTCTGAAGACCCGCGCTCCCTTCGCAACGCGCGCGCCACGCAGGCCGTGCTCGAGGTGATGGCTAAACTCCGCGACCCGAACGGCGGCTGCCCGTGGGACGTGGAGCAAACTTTCGCGACCATCGCGCCGTACACGATCGAGGAAGCCTACGAGGTCGCCGACGCGATCGAGCGCAAGGACCTGCCGGCGCTCAAGGAAGAACTCGGTGACCTGCTCTTCCAAGTCGCCTTCCACGCCCGCATGGCCGAGGAGCTTGGCGCGTTCGATTTCGCCGACGTCGCCCAAGCGCTCGCAGACAAGATGATCGAGCGCCATCCGCACGTGTTCAGCGAAGCGGGCGATGGCCGCACCGCCGAACAGCAGACCGTCGCGTGGGAAACGCTCAAAGCGGAGAAGCGCGCCGCCAAGGGCGCACCTTCGCTGTTGGACGATGTGGCGATGGCCCTACCCGCGCTCATGCGCGCCGAGAAGCTGACCAAGCGCGCCGCGCGCATCAACTTCGATTGGCCGGCGCCGGAGCCGGTGCTGGAGAAGCTCGAAGAGGAATTGGCTGAGCTTAAAGAGGCGCGAGCCAGCGGCGACCAGGAACACATCGCCGAAGAGATGGGCGACATCCTCTTCGTCATGGCCAACCTCGCCCGGAAGCTGAAGGTCGACCCCGAAGACGCCCTCCGCCGCGCCAACGCCAAGTTCACGCGACGATTTCAGTACATCGAGACAAAGCTCGCCGAGCAAGGCCGCACCGGCCCCCAGCCGCTGGACGACATGGAAGCGCTGTGGCTTGAGGCTAAGCGGGCTGAGAAGAAGTGACGCGAGGCGAAAGTGAGAGGGGCCATAGTATCTTTTGCGATTGCCGCGTTGGCGGGATGCGGTCAAAGCGCCGAAACTGAGAGCGTGCTGCCCAGTGCCGAAGACTGCGAAGCGCTAGTCAGGGCAGCTGATGTCCGAGCGGTGAACCAGTTGCGAGGTGACGATGAGATCGTTCAGCCGTTGAGGCTCAGCGATCAGAAGGGCGAACTGTACATGGACGCTGCAGGCCGCGTTGCCGTGGTGGGTTCGCTCTCTACCGACTATTACGCCCATTCAAAGCTGAGTTATGTGCTGACGACCGAAAACATCATGATCGCCGCTTATGATCGATTCCCAGACGCGCGGCTGAACGATGAGCGACGGAATGTCATTCTCAGCAATAGCCGCCTCGTTTGCACGGTGTACGATTAGCTTGTTCGATCGCCGTTTATCAAAGATCGGCGCCGCTAAACCGCGAAGACCAATCCCCACCTCAGCTCCGAAATCCCGCGCGCAATCAACGCCGCGCACAAAATCTATCCCACACCCCCAAACCCGCGCGATACTGCGCCCGTCCCTCGCACGGGAGGTTCATGGGCTAGCCGAGCCACACGAGCGCGAGGGACGGGATCGAGCGTGAGACAGCCGGCGTGAGTGCGTTTTTAAGGTAGTGCGCACACCAGAAGCGTCGGGTCCGGGACAAACGGCAAAGTCCCGCACGCCGCCCGGGCCTTGGGGTTCACCTGCGTAAAGAGCGCAAACCCAAGACCAGGCGAGCACAGATCTCCACGGGGCGCGCGAAGCGCGCGGCGACGTTCAGAGATGAACGCCGCACCCCACAACTAAACCCAGCGCGGATCGCGCGCCCCGTTCTCCCGCTCTCGCTCACGCGAGAGCGTCCGCCGACTAGTCCGCCGTAGCTTCAGCGAAGGCGGAAGCCTTGGCATAGGCGGATCGAGACACCGATGGCGAATGGAGCGGGTCGCGCCGCTCACGAACGCTGCGCGCAATTCTTGCCTCGTCATTCCGGTCGCGCGCAGCGCGGGCCGGAACCCAGGGGCCACAGGCGCGCCGGTTGCCCCTAGGTTCCGGGCTCAATGCTGCGCATTGCCCCGGAATGACGGATTGAGCTTAAGTGGCTACGCTGATGCTTGGGTCGAGGGGAAACACCAATGCTGATGCGCCGTATTCGCGAGCACGTGACCGCGCACAATTGGTTCGCTGTCGGCATCGATCTCGTCATCGTCGTGCTCGGCGTCTTCCTCGGCACGCAGGTCAGCAATTGGAACGCCGAGCGCCTCGCCCACGAAGCCGGCGACAGCTATCGCGCTCGCATCGTCCGCGATCTGGAAAACAATCAGAGCGACCTGCAAAGCCGCGAAGCCTACTTCACTCAGGTCCGCGCCTTCGCGCTGCAAGTGCTCGGCGATCTCGACGGCAGCGCGCGGCTATCGGAAGAGCAATTCCTGATCGCCGCCTATCAGGCGACGCAAATCTATCCGCGCCCGCTCACGCGCGGGTCCTATGATGAGATCCAGTCCGTCGGCGCGCTCGACACGCTGGGCAGTGTCAGCACGCGCGACAACATCGCGAATTATTACGTCGCCGTGGAAACGAGCGAAGCCACGTTCCGCAACGTGCCGCCCTATCGCGAGATCGTCCGCCGCGCGATCCCGTATCACGTCCAAGCGCGCATTCGTGAAGCGTGCGCGGAAGAGATGATCACTGCCACGACCGGCCTCGCGCGATTGACGCTGCCGGAAAGCTGCACGCTGGCGCTGGATCGCAGCGACCTGGCGCAAGCGGCAGCACGCGTGCGCGCGACGCCTGGATTGGAGTACGATGTGACGCGTTTGCTTGCCGATCTGGATCAGAAGCTGATCCAAACAGAACGCTCCCAAACGCGCGCTGCGAGCCTCGCTGACGAACTCTCGGAGCGCTAACGCTTCAAGGCCCCAAACGGCACAACTTTGTTCTCAACATCATGCCCAATATCGGCGCGGCCCAAATACGCGATGCCAGCTCTGTCGCACCAATAGCGGATCATCTCTTCTTCAGTCGCGCCGAACGGTTTGTCGTTCTCGATCACGTCGCTGACGCGTCCGAGCTTGATCCCCTTCACGCTGCGCACGTTGGCGGAAGAGGTGATTTGGAAGAGGGCGCGGTCGAGCCTGTAGAGATACTCCCCCACATCTTCGAGCATCAGCACATGGCCGCTCAAATCCGGCTCCAGCGAGGTGCCGAGCATCGACTGAAAAACCGTGATGTTGAACGCAGCAGATTTGCCGTCGAACATGACGCCCAGTTCGAGGCTCTCAGGCGAGCGGTCGATCATCCAGGAGAGCGCCCTCTTCACGGCCCCCTCACCGCCGGCGCGCGTCATGTCGACGGGAATAGGGCCATGCGCCACGTTCTCGTAACCGCGCGCATAGAGCCCGCCGAGGATGGCGCCGTTGTCGCTGTAGCCGAGATAGGTTTTGGCGCGCGAGGCCGGCGTGAGCTGATCCAGCGCCGCTTCGGCGATGCGGCATGCGCCATAGCCGCCGCGCGCAAACCACAGCACGTCGAGCGACGGGTCGTTGGCGAATTCCACGAACGCGGCCAGCCGCGCCGCATCATCGCCTGCGAAATGACCCGCCGTGTAGAAGCATTGTTGGTGGAAGAAGATTTCCGGCGCGCGGTCGAGGAAGCTATCGGCAGCGTACGCTTTCACGCGCGCGGCCAGTTCGGGCTCGATGCGCGTGCCGGGCGCTACGACGCCGATGCGAAGCGATGGGGCCATGGCGCGTTTCAAGTCCTTGCCGTGCGGCGGCGTTTCTCGTCATAACCGGTGCAAATGAGTCAGGCCAAATCCTATTTCTTTAGCGGCGTCGGCGGCTCCGGCATGCTGCCCTTGGCGCTGATCCTGCGCGGCAAAGGCGTGACCGTCGCTGGGAGCGATCGCTCGCTCGACCAAGGCCGGCTGGGCGCCAAATTCGAATATCTGAAAGCCCAAGGCATCGCCCTCTTCCCGCAGGACGGCTCCGGCATCGTAAGCGCCGACCAAATTCTGGTGCGTTCGGCTGCCGTCGAAGACACGGTGGGTGATGTGGTCGCCGCGCAGCGCGTCGGCGCGCGCGACATGAAGCGGCCAGAGCTGTTGGCGGAGCTCTTCAACGCAGCGCCTGTGCGCATCGGCGTCGCCGGCACCAGCGGCAAGAGCACCACCACCGGCATGATCGCGTGGCTGCTCCACCGCGCCGGCCGCGATCCCACGGTGATGAACGGCGCCGTGATGAAAAACTTCGTCACGCCCGACGCCTTGTTCGCCTCAGCGCTCGTCGGCAAAGGCGATGCGTTCGTCTCTGAGGTCGATGAGAGCGACGGTTCGATCGCCCGCTACGAACCGACCATCGCCGTCGTCAACAACATCGCCCTCGATCATAAGAGCATGGACGAACTGCGGGCGCTGTTCGCGGGCTTCGTCAACAAAGCCGAGATCGCGGTGCTCAATCTCGACAATGACGAAACGGCGGCGTTGGTGATGGCCACGAAGGTCCGCACACGCACCTATTCGCTGCGTTCAGGCCTGGCCGATCTCCATTGCTCGGCCATCCGCCCAGCGCCGGACGGCATTTCGTTCGATGTGCTGGAAAAAGAAACGCGCGAAAGCGCCACCGTTGATCTCTCTGTGCCTGGCGAACACAATGTCTCCAACGCGCTAGCCGCGCTCTCGGTGGCGCGCGTGTGTGGGTTGTCGCTGGGCGTGGCGGCCGCGGCGCTCAAGGGCTTCTCCGGCACAAAGCGACGGCTCGAGGTCGTCGGCAAAGCCAACAACATCACAATCATCGACGATTTCGGGCACAACCCGGATAAGATCACCGCGACGCTGAAGACATTGCACGCCTTCCCTGGCCGTCTGCTAATCATGTTTCAGCCGCACGGCTTTGGCCCGCTGAAGCTGATGCGCGACGGCTTCATCGATTGCTTCGCCAAGAACATGGACGGCGACGACGTGCTGATCATGCCGGACCCCGTCTATTTCGGCGGCACCGTCGATCGCAGCGTCGGCAGCGAACAGATCGTCGCCGGCGTGCGCGCCCGCGGCCTGCAAGCCATGGCGTTCGCCGAACGCGGCGCCTGTGGCGACAAGCTGATCGAACTAGCCGAACCTGGCGACCGCATCTTGGTCATGGGCGCGCGCGACGACACGTTGAGCACGTTTGCGGCCGATCTCCTGGATCGAGTGAAGCAGCGCTAGCGCCCTACTCCGCTGCGGGGCGCATTTCTTCGGGTAGGGGCGCCAACGGTACAAAACGCGCGGCATCCTCCACCAACAACTCAGCCCGCAACGTCAGCGCGCCGTCGTCGTCTGTCGTTTCATCGAGAATTTTGCCAGCGGCGGCGATCTGCGCGCGCACGCGGCCGGAATCGTCAGCTGGCAGGGTG
>QBMO01000119.1:1432-8781 GCA_003242075.1 Alphaproteobacteria bacterium | reverse complement strand
CGTAATTGGTCTCGCTGCCCAGATAGACAATGTCGCGGATGACGCGCTATCTTGTCTCGGCGCTGAAATACGCCGACGCCGCAGCCCTGCTCGTGCCGGCAATGCCGGAGCTGATGCACGCGAAGGAAATCGCGCCGCGTCTCGACGGCATCCTGCTGACCGGCACGCCGTCCAATCTCGATCCCAAGCGCTATGGCGCGATCATCGATGACGCGCCGGGGCCGTTCGATCCGGGCCGCGACGAGATGACCGCGCATTTGATCGAAGCGATGATCGAACTGGGCAAGCCGGTGTTCGGCATCTGCCGCGGATTCCAAGAGTTGAACGTCGCCTTCGGCGGCACGCTGCGGCGCGACATGGCGGCAAACCCTGATCTGATCCCGCACCACGCGCCGGATCACAAAACCTTCGCCGAGTATTTCGAACACATCCATCCGGTGAACCTGGTCGAAGGCGGCGTGTTGGAGCGCGCTTACAAAACTGACGCGCTCGACGTCGTCAGCGTTCACTACCAAGGCGTCGAAAAGCTTGGCGCGGGTCTGACGGTCGAAGCCACGGCGCCGGATGGCGTCATCGAAGCGATCTCCGCCACCATGAACGGCGCGCCTATTCTCGCGGTGCAATGGCACCCCGAGTGGAAGGCGCACGAGAACCCGCAGAGCCAAACTTTCTTTAAGCTTTTGGGCCGAGCACTCCGGCGTGAGCCACTCGTCGCCAACACGGCGGCGCAAGAACGATAAATCGAGGGAAGAGCATGGTCGCCCGCAACTACGACATACCCGAATTGCGTCGTCTCGACGTCGCGCACCATTTGCCGGCGCAAGCCAATTATGGCGAGCTGCAAGCGCTCGGCGGCAGCCGCATCATCACGCGCGCCGAAGGCTGTACGATTTATGATGGGGATGGCGCGGCGATCCTCGATGGCATGGCGGGCCTGTGGTGCGTGAATGTTGGCTACGGGCGCGAAGAATTGGTGCGCACCGCCGCCGAGCAAATGCAGGAGCTGCCGTTCTACAACACCTTCTTCAAGACGGCGACGCCGCCAGCTGTGATGCTGGCGACGAAAATCGCTGAAAAGCTCGGCGGCGAACTGCAGCACGTCTTCTTCAATTCGTCCGGCTCGGAAGCCAACGACACTGTAATGCGCATGGTGCGCCATTACTGGACTGTGTCTGGCCAACCTAAGCGCAGCGTCTTCATCAGCCGTCGCAACGCTTATCACGGCTCGACCATGGCCGGCGCCAGCTTGGGCGGGATGAAGCACATGCATCCGATCGGCGGCCTGCCGATCCCCGGCGTTGAACACGTGGCGCAGCCTTACAAATTCGGCGAAGGCTTCAACGAAGACGAAGACGCGTTCTCTGCTCGCTGCGCGCAAGAGATCGAGGATCGCATTCTGAAGGTCGGGCCTGAGAACGTCGCGGCGTTTATCGGCGAGCCGGTGCAAGGCGCCGGCGGCGTGATCATTCCGCCGAAGGGCTATTGGCAGCGCGTCGATGCGATCTGCAAGAGGTACGGCATTCTGCTTGTGATCGACGAAGTGATCTGCGGCTTCGGGCGTTTAGGCTCGTGGTTCGGCTTCCAGCATTTTGGCGTGACGCCCGATCTCGTACCTATGGCGAAGGGATTGTCGTCGGGCTATCTGCCGATCTCTGCCGTTGGTGTGTCGCACAAAATCGTCGAAGTGCTGCGCGAGAAGGGTGGCGACTTCGTTCACGGCTATACGTATTCGGGGCACCCGGTGGCGGCGGCGGTGGCGCTCAAGAATATCGAGATCATCGAGCGCGAAGGCTTGGTCGAGCGGGTGAAGAACGACGTCGGTCCATACTTCGCCAACGCCTTGAAACGTCTGGCAGATGATCCGTTGGTTGGCGAGGTGCGGTCGCTCGGCCTGATCGGCGCGGTCGAAATCGTCTCGAAGAAGGGCACGAACGAGCGCTTCACAGGCGAAGAGGGCAAAGCCGGCCCGATCGTGCGCGATGCCTGCATCAAGAACGGCCTGATGGTGCGCGGCATTCGCGACTCGATCGTGATGTGCCCGCCGCTGATCATCAGCCACGCCGAGATCGATCGTATGATCGAGATTATCGGCCGTTCGCTGCGAGAATCCGAGCCGGCGCTGCGCGCGCTTTAGGGCGCTACGCCCGCTTCGAGGCCGGCGCGCTTGATCAAGTGCATGCCGTCGGCGATGTCGTGCGCGATGGCGGCGCGTAGCGCTTCCGCATCTTTGGCGATGACCGCCTTGATCGCGTCCTGGTGACTGTCGTGCAGCTTGGTGTGCCCGATGCGGCCATAAACGACGCGCATGAACGGCCCGAATTGGAGCCACACAGTTTCGATCAGTTGGATATGCGTCGCGCGCGGCGAGGCTCGATAAAGCGTGAAGTGAAAGCGATGATTGGCGCCCATGTACGCGTCGGCGTCGCCGTGCGTGATCGCGGTGTCGAGCGCAGCATCCACCTCGCGCAACGCCGCAACGTGTTGCGTGGTCAAGAAGGGCAGCGCCAGTACTGCGGCCTCCGGCTCGAGCATGAGCCGGCACGCGAGCAGATCATCGAAGCGTTCCGGCGTCATCGGCGGCACGCGCACGCGGCGTTTGGAACGGATCGAAACCGCGCCTTCCGCGGCGAGCCGCGACAGCGCATCGCGCACTGGCGTTTGGCTGACGCCCAATTCAGCCGCGATGCTGCGCGTTGAAAGCTCATGCCCCGGCGCCATGCGGCCGGTCACCAGACGCTGGCGCAATTCGGCGTAAACCGATGCGTTCAGGCCTTCTTCTTTTTGCTCGTCCGTAAACATGGATTCGCAGGTAGCCTTAACGCGCGGACAAATCACGCAAAAACGTCAGGCGAGGGACGTTCAACCGTGCGGCGGCTCGGCTTGACTTGGCCCATTTGCAACACCCATAGTGCGACATCAGGTGACTTATGCGCCCCCGCGGCCTTCATACGAAGGCGAATGGGCGCGGCACGCGCACTGCTTCTCGCAAGTGCACCCTCCGGGTCGCGCCGCGCTCGTTTGAAAGAAATTCAGATGCGGTTCTCGCGCGCCGTCGCGGCGCAACGCGCTTTCGCGCGTGCAAAACAGTGTGTGCACAATGAGCTTTTCGAGTTGGATCAAGGAACGCGGCATCGGCGAAATCGAATGCCTGATCCCGGACCTCAACGGCGTTATCCGCGGCAAGGTGTTCCCGGCGCAGAAGTTCCTGCAAAGCGAACGCGACGGTTCGCTGCGGATTCCGTCGAGTATCTATCTCCTCACCGTCACTGGTGAGTATGCGGATGACGCCGATGAGGCGCTCTCCATGCAAGACCCCGACGTCGTACTACGGCCGGATATCGACACGATTTGCGTTGCGCCTGGCTACAAGACGCCGACTGCCTTCGTCTTCGCCGACACGTTTCATACCAGCGGCGAGCCTTACGATATCGCCCCGCGCTACGTGCTGCGGCGCGTGTTGAAGCTTTACGAAGATTTGGGGCTGAAGCCGGTCGTGGCGCCGGAACTCGAATTTTATCTCACCCAGGTCAACACCGATCCGGACTTGCCGCTGATGCCGCCGGCTGGGCGGTCGGGGCGCTCGGAAACCTCGCCGCAACCGTATGGCCTGGAAGCGATCACCGAGTACGAAGATCTGATCGAGACGATCTACGAACACGCCGAGGCGGCGTCGCTCCATCTCGACACAATGATCCACGAAAGCGGCACGGCGCAGCTTGAGATCAACTTCAATCACGGCGATCCGGTGCACGTGTCGGATCAGGTGCTGGTGTTCAAACGCATCGTGCGCCAAGTGGCGCTGAAGCACGGCGTCTATGCAACGTTCATGGCTAAGCCGCATGAGAACCAACCCGGCAGCGCCATGCACCTGCACGTCTCGGTGGTTGACGCCAAGAAGGGCAACAATCTCTTTGGCGGCGACGAGGGCGACGGCAACACTGATCTTTTTCGCCATTTCGTCGGTGGCTTGCAGAAGTATCTTGGCGATGTGACGCCGCTGTTTGCGCCGAACGTGAACTCGTTCCGCCGCATGCGGCCGGATTTTTCCGCGCCGGTCAATCTCCAGTGGGGGTACGACAATCGCTCGTGCGGCTTGCGTGTGCCGATCTCGCATCAAGCCAACCGCCGCATCGAAAACCGGTTGCCGGGCGCGGATTCGAATCCGTATCTCGCGATCGCGGCGGTTCTCGTGTGCGGCTATATCGGCATCCGCGACAAGATTCCGCCGAGCGAAATGGTGCAAGGCAGCGCCTACAAATGGGCGCGCACATTGCCGCGCACGTTGAGCGAAGGTCTGGACCGCTTCAAATTGTGCCAACCGGTCATCGAACTGCTCGGCGACCACTTCTGCACCGCGTTCCAGATGATCAAAGCGCACGAGCTGAGCAATTTCGAAGGCGTCATCAGTTCGTGGGAACGCGATCACCTGCTGCTCAAGGTTTAAAGTGAGCTTCAATTCCGGCCTCGGCATGGCGCAGTCGTACTACGTCGCGACCGCCCACCCGTTTGCGCCGGCGCCAAAGCTTGAAGGCGAAGTTACCACCGATGTCGTCGTAATCGGCGGCGGTTACACTGGATTTCATGCGGCATTGAACGCTGTTGAACGCGGCTTCTCCGTCATTCTGCTGGAAGCGGGGCGCATCGGTTGGGGCGCGTCAGGCCGCAATGGCGGGCAGATGATCCCAGGCTGGCGCAAGGGCGCCGGCGAATTGATTTCGCGCTACGGCGAGGCGCAGGCGAAGCTGCTGCTTGGTATGGCGCTGGAAGCGCGCGATCTCACACTTGCGCGCATCGAACGGCATGGCATCGCTTGCGATTATCGAGCCAATGGCCATCTCACGCTCGCATCAAAGGGGGCTGACGTTGCCTGGATGCGCGAAGAAGCGGAGACGCTGACGCGGGTGATGGGTTATCCGCACGCGCGGGTGCTGTCAGCGGAGGAGACGCGGACGGAGGTGAATGCGGCCGGCTTTCACGGCGCTTTGCTCGATTCCGGTGGCGGCCACTTACACCCGCTGAACTATGCGCTTGGCCTTGCGGACGCGGCGCGCGGGGCTGGCGTGATCTTGCACGAAGAGTCGCGCGTTCTGCGTTTGGAAACCGAGCGCGGCGTTGTTGCCCATACTGAGCACGGCCTCGTGCGCGCGCGCTACGGCGTGCTGGCGTGCGACGCGCTGCTCGGCGAGCTTGAGCCGCGGCTTGCGGCGCGCATTATGCCGGTGGCGAATTATCTGGTTGCGACCGAACCGCTGGCCGATCCGCGCGCGCTGATCGCGAACGACCGCGCCGTCAGCGATAGCCGCTTTGTCGTGAACTATTTCAGGCTCAGCGCCGATGGGCGGCTCATTTTCGGCGGTGGCGAGCGCTATACGCCCGCGCCGCCCGCTGACATCGCGGCCTTCGCGCGCCGTCACATGGTGAACTTCTTTCCGCAACTCGCGCACACACGCATCGATCACGCTTGGGGCGGGCTGGTGTCGATCAGCATGACGCGGCTGCCGCATATTGGGCGGATGGGCGATCTCTTTTTCGCGCACGGCTATTCGGGGCAGGGCGTATTGTTGCCGGCGCTGGCCGGGAAAGTGTTGGCCGAAGCGATGAGCGGCACAGCGGAGCGCTTCGATGTGCTGGCTGGCATCGCGCCGCCCGAGTTTCCAGGCGGCGCCATGTTGCGTTCGCCGCTGCATGTGCTGGGCATGCTCTGGTACGCGCTGCGGGACCGGTTGTGATGCTGCGAGACCGCGGGCTTTCGGGCCCGCATGCTTGGCTTGTTTGAAAAATGCGCGCCTGAAGGCACGCGGTCCGATTAGCGTAGCGCCGCCGCTTGCTTGGCCGACGTTTCGATCGCGGCCCAATCTTGCGCCATGATGTTTTTGGCTGACGCGATCCAAGAGCCGCCGACGCAAAGCACGTTGTCGAGCGCGAGATAAGCGGGCGCTTTCTCTGGTGTAATTGATCCGGTAGGGCAGAAGCGCACATTTGGGAACGGCCCGGCGAGCGCTTTCAATGTGCTGACGCCGCCCAGCTGTTCGGCGGGGAAGAGTTTGAAGTGCGTGTAGCCTTGATCGAGCCCGCGCATGATCTCGCTCGACGTTGAAACGCCGGGAATGAAGGGGATAGGCGCGTTGCGCGCGGCTTTCAGCAGTTTCGGCGTGCCGCCCGGCGAGAGCGCGTAGCGGGCGCCAGCTTCCATCGCTGCGTCGAGGTCCTTGACGTTCAGCACCGTGCCGGCGCCGACGATCATCTCCGGCGCGCTCTTCGTGATCGCCTTGATGGCGTCGAGCGCGGCGGGCGTACGCAGCGTGACTTCGATCGTGTTTATGCCGGCGGTGAGGAGCGCGCGCGCGAGCGGCGCGGCCAAAGATGCATCCTCGATCACCACAACCGGCATCACCGGCGAGAGCTTCAAGACATCTTCGGCGGAAAGCTTATTCATCGGCGCACATCGGCGCCGGATTGAGAGAGATAGAAGTCCACGTCGCCCGCCGTTGAAAGGTTGAAGTCTCCGGCAATGTAGTGCTTCAGCACCGCCGCGCCCACCGCGAAATCGAGAGTTTGCTGATCGCTGCCGCCACCGGCCAAACCATGCAGCAGGCCCGCCGCGAATGCATCGCCGCCGCCGATGCGATCGACAATGCCCGTCACCGCATGCGCCGCGGTGCGCGTGACGCCGTTGCGTGTGACCATAAAGCCGCCGATCTCGTTGTCGTCAGCGCTAAGCACTTTGCGCTCGGTGGCGGCGATGCGCTGCAACGACGGATAGCGCGCGAAGGCGATGCGGGCGGCGTCTTCCGCTGTGGAAGCGCGCTCGCCGGTGACGAGCGCGATGTCGCGCGCATCGGCGAACATGAGATCGGCTTCGGCGAAGAAGGCGTTCAGCGTCGGGCGCGGATCGTCGCCGCGCGCTTCCCAGAGCTTGGCGCGGAAGTTTGCGTCGAAAGACACTTTGACGCCGGCTGCGCGCGCCGCGCGCATGGCGCTCAAGGCCGCGTCAGCCGTCGCGCGGTTAAGCGCTGCCGTGATACCTGAAACGTGGAGCCAATCGGTGCCATTCAAAATGGATTTCCAATCGAACGTCGGCGCGCTCGCGAACGCGCTCTGCGCGCGATCATAGACGATATCCGCCGCGCGCCGGCCTGCGCCCGGCGTTAGGAAATAGAGCCCCATGCGGCCGGCGGTGAGCTGCACCGCGTTCGTGTCGACGCCATTGCGGCGTAGCTCATCGCGCGCGGCGTGACCGAGCGCGTTGTCGGGCAGGGCGCTGACCATGCGCGCATCGTGTCCGAATTTCGCGAGCGACACCGCGACATTGGCTTCCGCGCCGCCGACATGCGTGCGCAAGCGGGGTG
>QBMO01000119.1:0-1422 GCA_003242075.1 Alphaproteobacteria bacterium | reverse complement strand
AAACACCGCTGCGCCGCCGAGATCGGACGGGTCGCCCCAGCGGCCGGCGGGGATGCGGTCGAGGATTTGCGCCTTGCGCTTTTCGTCGGCGCGGAGCGCTTCGGTGTTGTCGGTGGTCATGTAGCCGGGCGCGATGGCGTTGACGTTCACACCTTTGCTGGCCCACTCGCACGCCAGCAGCCGCGTAATGCCGGCTAGCCCGCTCTTGCTCGCCGTGTAAGAGGGCACCCGGATGCCGCCTTGGAAAGAGAGCATGGAGGCGACGTTGATGATCTTGCCGCTTCCTTGCGCGATCATGTGACGGCCCGCGGCTTGCGCCAGGAAGAAAGCCGACTTCAAGTTCGTATCGATCACCGCGTCCCAGTCGTCTTCGCTGAAATCAACGGAGTCGTTGCGGCGGATGATGCCGGCATTGTTGACGAGGATATCGACCTTGCCAAATTCCGCGACGGTGCGCTCCACGATGCCAGCGATCGGCGCGGTGGAGGAGAGATCCGCTTCGATCAAGACGAACTTGCGGCCAAGCGCTTTCACCTGCGCGCCGGTTTCATCCGCCGCGCGGCGGCTTGTCGAGACAATGTCGGCGCCGGCTTTCGCCAGCGCCACGGCGATGGCTTGGCCAAGGCCGACATTGCCGCCGGTGACGATGGCGCTTTTGCCTTCGAGGCTGAACGGACTGGCGCTCATTACGACGCGCGCACGCGGCGGACGTAATCAGCGATCGCGGTGTCCTGCGCGTTGGCGAAGAACAGCTCTTCGAAGCGCTCACCCGCAACAGCGGCCCTCAACAAATCCTGATCCACCGCCTTCAACACCGTCAGCATGTCATGGCACGACGCCGCCTTCAGCTCTTTCAAGATGCCGCGGTTTTTCGCCATGATGGCGGCGCGTTCCTTCGGATAGCCGAGCCCACGCTCGCCGTCGAAAAGCTTGCGATAGCAATCCTGCAGATTGAGTTCTGCCGCCCAGCCGAAGCCCTTGGCGTAGGGCATGGCGATGGCGTTGCCGTCATTGATCTGGCCGAACAGGAACGCGTCCGTCGGGTCGGCGATGAGGCCGCAGAACACGCCCGGCATGGCATTGCACGCGAGCATTGAACCCATGCCGGTGCCGCAGCCGGTGACAACGAAATCCGCTGCTTTGGAGTTGAGCAGGATGCCAGCGAGCAGACCGTTCATCACGTAGGTGAGCGAGGCCTTATCTTCGGCCCCGTACATTCCGTAGTGGTGCACCTGGTGGCCGAGCGGCACGGCGACTGAGGTCAGTGCGTCATGAACGATGCTGCTTTTGGCGGCCTGGCTGTTCTCGATGATGAGCGCGATTTTCATGGGGTCGCTCCTATTTGTCTCTGGTCGTGGTAACCGGTGTCAACGCGCGTTTCAAGGCGGTTCGCTAGCTAGCGGGGGGCGGGCCCGTTGGAAT
>QBMO01000118.1:8593-8861 GCA_003242075.1 Alphaproteobacteria bacterium | reverse complement strand
GACATCGCCGCCGCCGGCCCGGCCGGGCCTGATGGTCTGCTCGCGCCGAAAGTCGAGAGCGGCGCCGAGGTGCGCGCGCTCGACGCGGCGATGACCGCCGCCGGCTTCCCGCGCGAGGCGTCACTCTGGGTGATGATCGAAACCCCGCGCGCGATCCTGAACCTCGCTGACATCGCCGCCGCCGCGAAGGACACGCGGCTCGCCGTCTTCGTCCTCGGCCTCAATGACCTTGCCAAGGAAACCCGCGCTCGCGCCGGCGCAAACCGCG
>QBMO01000118.1:3170-8583 GCA_003242075.1 Alphaproteobacteria bacterium | reverse complement strand
CTCGCCGTCACCGCCGCCCGCGCGGAGGGCCTCACTGCCATCGACGGCGTCTATAACGACATCGCCGACGCAACCGGCTTCGAAGCCGAATGCCTCCAAGGCCTACAGTTCGGCTTCGACGGCAAAACGCTGATCCACCCGAGCCAGATCGACACGTGCAATGCCATCTTCGCGCCGACGGCGGACGAAGTTGCGCGCGCCCGCGCCGTAATCGATGCATTCGCGCTGCCGGAGAACGCGGGGAAGGGCGTGATCAAGGTGGACGGGAACATGACCGAGTTGCTGCACTTGGAAGAAGCGCGGCGGGTGGTGGCTGTGGCTGAAGGCATCAACGCACTCAGCGCCTGATCGGACGCTTTGCCTCATCGCGTCGCATTTGGAGCCGGCGTAACTTGGCGACATGCGCTGGGATGCTGTAGCTGCGCCGGATGTCGACGACCTGCTCGTGTTCGACGGTGATTGCGTTCTTTGTTCGCGTCTCGCCCATTTCGTTCATGACCGCGACGCGACGCAGCGCTTTAAATTCGTCGCCATTCAATCAAGCTGCGGGCGTGCGCTTGCCGCGCGCTTCGGCATCAACGCCGACAATCCGGAAACAACCCTCGCGATCGTTGATGGCGTCGCTTACTTCAAAGGCGGTGCGGCGCTCGCCGTTCTCGAATCGCTGCCGCGATCCAGGTGGACGCCGATGGCACGTGCGCTTCCCGGCGCGCTTCGTGACTGGCTTTACGATCGCATCGCTCGAAATCGCTATGCAGTATTTGGCCGGCGCGAAGCATGCTGGACCGGCGATGAGGCCCTGAAATCTCGTATCGTTTCAGACCTCGATGAGGTATCTGGACGTTCATGACCAAATCCAATCCCGGCAACTTCCTCGAAGACTTTCGCCAAGGCGACGTGATCAATCACGCGACGCCGCGGACGCTTTCGGAGGCGGACGCAGCGCTCAACATCGCGCTTACCGGCGCGCGCCATGCGCTCTTTTCCGCCGACAGCTTTGCACAAGTCTGTGGTTTACCCGGCGCGCCGATCGATCCGCTGCTGGTGTTTCACACCGTGTTTGGCAAAACCGTGCCGGATATTTCGCTGAACGCCGTCGCCAATCTTGGCTACGCCGAGGGCCGTTTCCTGGCGCCGGTTTATCCAGGCGATACGCTGAACGCCGTCTCCGAAGTGCTCGGCGTCAAGCAGAACTCCAACGGCAAGACCGGCGTCGTCACCGTGCGCACCAACGGCTTCAACCAAGTCGGCGAGCCGGTGCTGACCTATGTGCGCTGGGTGATGGTTAACAAGCGCGATGAAAGCGCGGCGATCACCGATGCGCCGCCGAAGACGCCAGCGCCGCTCGTCAACGCCAACGAATTGGTGCTGCCGCCTGGCCTCGATTTCAGCGCCTATGACGACACGCTCGCCGGCAGCCCCTATCGCTTCGAAGACTACGAGATTGGCGAGAAGATCGATCACGTCGATGGCATGACGGTGGAGGAGGCCGAGCATCAGATCGCGACGCGCCTCTATCAAAACACCGCGAAAGTGCATTTCGATGCGCACGGCCAGCAGAACACGCGCTTCGGCAAGCGCTTGATCTATGGCGGCGTCACCATCTCGATCGCGCGCGCGCTGTCGTTCAACGGCCTCGCCAACGCGCAACTCATGCTCGCCATCAATGGCGGCCGCCACGTGGGTCCGCTGTTCGCGGGCGACACGCTCTATGCGTGGTCGCAAGTGCTGGGCAAGGAAGATCTAGGCGACGCCGGCGCGCTGCGCTTGCGCCTCGTCGCGCTGAAGAACCAGCCCGCGCACGCCTTCACCGACAAAACCGACGACGGCGCCTACGCCGAACACGTCGTGCTGGACTTCGATTACTGGGCGGCTATTCCGAAGCGCTAGTTACACTACCTAAAATAGAATTGTGTGGCACGCGGGCGTTGAGTTCGCTAAGCTCGTTTTGGGTATGACGGGCCTTGGGGGGCAAGCATGCATCGGCGCACACGCGCGCTGCTGGTCGCAGCGATAATTGCACTTCTATGTGGGTGGTCTCCGAACGCCCGCGCGCAGCTCAACTTCTTGGACATCGATCCGCCGGAAGGGCTCGAACCTTGCACACCTTATCCTTCGGACGCGCTTCCAGATCCAGAACGCCCGGACCTTAAACCCGCGACATCACTGGCCCAAGCTGAGCGCGAGTGTTTGGCGGCGCTCGACCGACAACTCGCGGACATCGACGACAGCACGGAATGGCTATCGGCAGGGTCACTCGTCGGTGGATTGGGGTCTGTCGCCTCGGCGCTTACCAGTGCGTCCACTGGAACGGTCAATGCTTGGTTGGGCGTTGGTATTGCACCCATTATCGCTGACGACATTCGACAGCGTCCGCAGATGCAGCGGATATTCGTGGAGGTACGTCAAAACCTCTCGCTCATGCGCTGTCGCTCGACGTTGCTCGGGACGTATCATGGCAGACTGACTGGTGGGCGGCGGGACTTGGTTCGAAGAGCTGACGCGCTGCAGAATCATTTGGTGGCGCTATTGGAAGAGCGTCATCAGATCAGGACCGCAACTACAGGCGACGATGCGCAGTTGAAACTGCTCGTCAATGAGGGCTTCCGCATCATTGGGGAAGTACGACGCTTGACCCGTCGGATCGAGTTCTTGCCCGCCCCGGATCATATCGCGCTTGTTGAACAAGCCGCGTACAACAGCATCGTCAGCGAGTTCGCCCAAGAACTTCGCGAGCGCAATGTCTCGCCGTCGACTGCGTTTCGCGCGATAATCGCCGCTCCGTTCCGCGCCACGGCGAGGTTTTTGTCTCCAGAGGGAACAGGCGCAGCGCCGGACTTTGCGCCGGCCACCACACCCTCCGAAGTGTCACTGACCGCTGCCTTTGTACTCGGCATGCAGGCGGCCGCGACGACGCCAGTCACTTGGGTCGGTCAAGGCGTCGTTCCAAGCGCGTACGAGTTGGAGACCCCAGAAAATCGTGCACGCGCTCACGCGATCGAAGCCGAAACCGCTGCATTGCTAACTCGCGGTATGCAAGCGGAGAACGATCTCTCGATGTTTGCGACGCTTTCGGCTAGAGGCAACGAACTCTGCCCGGCCGGTGTCAGCTTCGCTGCGAGGTCTCCGGCAGCTTCGCCGGAAACGAAGAAGTAAGCTGTCTTCTCGGTTCGCAGGTGTCGGTCGCCGATAGCTAGTTCGGCGATTGCTCCTCGCGCCGCACCGCCCCGCCAACGCCAGCCAACACCAGTAAACACAAAACCCCGCCAACACCCATCCCGCCGACCGTCACCCAGAACCCTTCTTCCTCCTCGATCCGGATCGCACTCGCTGCCGCCCGCGCGAATTCGCGCTGTTGGTCGCCGGAGAAAAAGGGATTGTCTTCGACCGGTGCGTCACTCGATTGTTCGTTCATCTCGCGCGTCAGTTCGGTGCGCATGTTCTCGATGCTGTAGAACGAGAGCCCGATGCAGAGGACGGCGCCCGCGAGCATCGCGCCTGCCGCTCGCTTGCCCTTGAGCAAAAAGCCCACGACCAATCCGATCGCTGCGACAGCAAACGCCAGGATAACCCCGACGGCCGGCTCAGCGTCGTCAGTCTGATTTTGCTCGGCGCCGGCGAGCGCGCCCGCGGGCTGCGGATCGCCCGTCATCAGCTGCAGCCCGGTCGCTTCCAGGATCACATTGCCCGAACATGACACCGTCACCCACGGCAGCAGGAAGCCCATCAGCCCCACCAGCTTGGCGATCCGCGCCAGCAGCAAATAATCCATGGTCGATCTCCCTCGCCGCTAGGTTAGGCGAGGGCCGCTGCGGCGCCAAATGCGGCGTTTGCTTCAATTGACTAGAGCGGCGACGGCGACCATGTTCCGCCCCGTCAGATTCCGCACCATATCAAGCACAAAGAGGCCACCCATGGCCGGCGTCCGCCCGGATCAGAGACCCATTTCGCCGCATGTTTCGATCTGGCGATGGCATGTCACGATGGCGAGCTCGATCCTTCATCGCGCCACCGGCTTTGGGCTCTATGTCGCTGCACTCGGCTTGGCGCTTTGGCTGATGGCCGCGGCGGCTGGGCCGCAAATGTATGAGCCGCTGATGGCGTTTCTGATGGGGCCGCTCGGTCAGATCGCGCTTTACCTCATCGTCGCCGCCATCGCCTATCACCTCGCCAACGGCATTCGTCACCTTGTGTTCGACACTGGCGCGGGTCTCGCCCCCAGCGAAGCCGACACGACGGCTTGGTTCGTCATTCTGTTCGCCATCGCCGTGCCGATTGGCCTTTGGGCGCTGCTTACGTTTGGAGGCGTACGATGAGCGGCCCTGAACGCAGCATGCGCACGCCTCTCGGCCGCGTGCGCCATCACGGCGCAGCCGGCGAAGGCACTGGCCATTTCATCGCGCAGCGCTGGACGGCCATCGCGCTTGCGCTCCTGGCGCCGTGGTTTGTCGTCAACGCCGCGCTCTCAATCGGCGGCGGATCGTACACGGCGGTGATCGATTTTCTCACCGACCCCGTAAATGCTGTCGGCGTTATGCTGCTGGTCGCCGTGAGCTTCTATCACATGGCGCTCGGCATGCAGGAAATCATCGCCGACTACATCCACAAGCCGTTCAGCAAGATCTCGCTTTTGTTGCTCAACGCCTTTGTACCGTTCGTGCTCGCCGCCGGCGCCGTGTTCGCCGTGCTGCTCGTGAATTTCGGAGCTTAGAACCTTGGCCGCTTATACGTGGATCGATCACACGTTTGACGTCGTCGTTGTCGGCGCCGGCGGATCAGGCTTGCGCGCCGCCCTTGGCAGCGCCCAAGCGGGGCTGAAGACGGCCTGCGTCAGCAAGGTCTTCCCAACCCGCTCGCACACGGTCGCCGCGCAAGGCGGCATCTCGGCCGCGCTCGGCAATATGGGCGAGGACAAATGGCAGTGGCACATGTTCGACACCGTCAAAGGGTCGGACTGGCTGGGCGATCAGGACGCCATCGAATATCTGACGCGCAATGCGCCCGCCGCCGTCTATGAACTTGAGCACTGGGGCGTCCCTTTTTCGCGCACCGAAGAAGGCAAAATCTATCAGCGCGCCTTCGGCGGCATGACCAAGAATTTCGGCGAAGCGCCGATCCAGCGCACCTGTGCGGCCGCCGACCGCACCGGCCACGCCATGCTGCACACCATGTACGGCCAATCGCTGCGCCACAGCGTCGATTTCTTCATCGAATACTTCGCGCTCGATCTCATCATGGAAGATGGCGTCTGCCGCGGCGTCACGGCATGGAAGCTCGATGACGGCACGCTGCATCGCTTCCGCGCGCAAACCGTCGTGCTCGCCACCGGCGGCTATGGTCGCGCCTATCTCTCCTGCACCAGCGCGCATACGTGCACCGGCGATGGCGGCGCGATGGTTCTGCGCGCCGGTCT
>QBMO01000118.1:0-3160 GCA_003242075.1 Alphaproteobacteria bacterium | reverse complement strand
GAGTTCGTGCAATTCCACCCGACCGGCATTTTCCCCGCGGGCTGCCTCATCACTGAAGGCGCGCGGGGCGAGGGCGGCTACCTGACCAACTCGAACGGCGAGCGCTTCATGGAGCGCTACGCGCCGACCGTGAAGGATCTGGCGCCGCGCGACATGGTCAGCCGCGCCATGACGCTGGAAATCCGCGAAGGCCGCGGCGTCGGCCCGAATAAGGATCACATTAACCTTCACCTGGATCACCTCGATCCGAAGATCCTGCACGAGCGTCTGCCCGGCATTTCGGAGAGCGCGAAAGTGTTTGCCGGCGTCGATGTCACGCGCCAGCCGATCCCTGTGCTGCCGACCGTCCACTACAATATGGGCGGCATCCCCACGAACTTTCACGGCGAAGTGCTGACCAAAGTCGGCGGCGATCCCGATAGCGTGGTGCCGGGCTTGATGGCCGTCGGCGAAGCGGCGTGCGTGAGCGTCCACGGCGCCAATCGTTTGGGTTCAAATTCGCTGATCGATCTTGTCGTCTTCGGCCGCGCCGTCGGGCTGCGTGTGGGCGAAAAGCTGCAAGCGAACGCGAGCCAAGCTTCATTGCCGAAAGACGCGGGCGACTCGCACCTCGCGCGCTTCGATCGCTTCCGCAACGCCAACGGCCAAACCTCCACCGCCAAGCTGCGCGATAAAATGCAGCGCACGATGCAAGATACCTGCGCCGTCTATCGCACAGGCCCGGTGTTGGAAGAGGGCGTCCAGCGCATGTCGAAGCTCTGGGACGAAGCGCCGGATGTGCGCGTCACCGATCGCTCGATGATCTGGAACACCGATCTGGTCGAGACGCTCGAGTTCGACAATTTGCTCGGCCAAGCTATCGTCACCGTCACTGGCGGCTTGAACCGCACCGAGTCACGCGGCGCCCACGCCCGCGAAGATTTCCCCGATCGCGACGACGAGCACTGGATGAAGCACACGCTCGCCTGGCTCGACCTAAACACCGGCAAAGCCCGCATCGATTATCGGCCGGTGCATACGAACACGATGACCAACGAAGTCGAGTACATCCCGCCGAAGAAGCGGGTGTATTAGGCGGCGCACCGCAGCGCCTTACGGCGTTGGCGGCGGTTCAGCTTGCTTTGATTGGCCCTCGATCGCGCGGCGGAAAATATCTTCCAGCGGATTGCGTGGGCGTTCTTCGGGGGGCGGTGTTTCGGCGGGCGTTTCGCCGTCCGCTGGCGCGGGCGCCTCGGCCGGCGTTTCAGTTTCGGTTGGCGCAGTTGTTGGCGTGCGGCCGAACAACGCTTCGCCCAAACGGCCGAGCGGATTGTCGGTCTCGCCGCCGCGTCGGCTCAAGATATCGCGCAGCTGGTTTTGCACCACATCTTCAAGCGCCGGCCGGAAGCTCACGCGCGACCACGGGCCCGTTACGCGAAAGGGGATGCCGAGGCCGGCAATATTGAGATCGCCGCCTTGGCCTTGCGCATTGTTCACCGCGCGCGGCGTCAGCCGCATGTCGATCGTCTGCGCGCCGACATTCACGAGCCCGCGTCCTTCCAGGCGCACGTATGGATTGAGCAGCCGCAGATTATCCGTCGCCATGACGCCGTCGGAGACGGTGAAGGTGGAAGCGAGTTCGGCGAAATCGGTCGCGCCGCCTTCGCCGGCGGCGGCTTGCCCGCTCGCCATCGCCTGCAATGTGCGCGCCATTTGCGCGAGGTTGACGCCTTTCCACTGGCCGTCATTGAACGTGAACGATGCCGAGCCGTCCAAGCTGTGCATGATCGCCGATTGCGAGGCGCCGACGCCGATCAGCGAAGCGGTGAGTCGCCCACGGCCGACGATTTTATCGAACCCGATCGCGTCGCGTAGCAGCGTTTCGGCCTGGATGTTCTGCGCATCGAGTTCGATAGCGACGCGCGGCACGGCGCCGGAGCCATCCGCGATCAGCCGCGCCGTGCCGCCGCCATCATAGAGCGAAATGCGCGTCAGCCGCGCATCGAGCGCCCCGCGTGCGACGCGCAAACCAAGCGCCACGTTGGAGAAGGTCATGCGCTGGAATTGCAGGCCGCCCAGCGTCAGGTTCAAATCCGCATCGAGCGCGCGCAGACCGGAGAGATCGATCGGCGCATTGCTCCAGCCGGATTCCACTTGCACGCCGCCTTCGCCTTGCGCCGGAGGGGGGAGATACGGATTAAGATCGAGCGTTCCCGCCGCCAGCGCGCCGGTGACGCGCAGACGGCCGCTCTCTTGATTGATCAGATTGAGATTGCCGCGCGCCTCGATGGCGTCGAGCCGTAGCACGGTTTCGGTCAGCGCCGTGGTTTCGCCTTCGCGCGTCATCTGGCCGGTGACGCCGAAATTGCCGAAGCCGCGATCGCCCTCCATCGGCGTGCCCATCCAGGCCAGCAGCCGCCGCAAGCTCGATCCGTTCGCATCGATCGAACCCGCCAGCGCGCCCGTCTCCGCGTTGAATGTGCCCTCATAGGTCGCGTCCACCGGCGCCGAACGCAGCCGCGCCGTCATCGGCGTCACGCCTTTTTCCAGCACCGCGCGCGGCGCCGCGATCTCGCTTTCGATGTTCAGCCGCTCGCCGCGATAGTTCAACGCCGCTTCCAGATTCGCGGGCGAGTCGAGCGAGTCGAGTTGCAGCCGCGCATCGACGTCTTCAAACGTCAGCGGCTCGCCGCCTTCGGTCCCTTCGAACGTGATCAAGCTGTCGATCAGCTGCACGTTTTCCAGGCGCAAGTCCTCGAGCGTCGGCTCCTCCGACTCTTCGTCAGTCGGAAAGGTCCAGTTCGCCGTGCCATCTTCCTTGGCGCGCAGCCGCAGCTCGGCGCCTTCGAAGATCAAATCCTTCACCTGGATATCGCCGCTCAAGAGCGGCAGCAGCGCCACTGCGAAGACGATGCGGCCAGCGGCGATGAACGGCGCTTCCGCGTCCTCAGCGCCGCCGCGGCGCGCCGGGCTATCAAAGTCGCGCGGGTTGGAGAGCGAGGCTTGCTCCACAGAAAAGCCGAGCGCGGGATAAAAGGTAAGTTCGATATTGCCGCCTAGCACCAGATCGCGATCGGTCGCTTCCTCGATGCGACGCTCGGCTTCGCGCGCGGCAAGCTCCTTCGGAAAGAAGGCGAAGAACAGCACGACCGCCAGCACCAGCACGCCCAAAATCGCGGCG
>QBMO01000117.1:6222-8915 GCA_003242075.1 Alphaproteobacteria bacterium | reverse complement strand
CTCACGAGCCGGGTTATGGGGGGGCGATGCGGCGCCCGCAAGGCGTTACGCCTTGCGTTTCAGCGCCTCTGTCATCTCCAGCTTCGGCCCGCCCGGCATGATCGGGCGTGCCGGGTAGCCGCCGTGCGCCAAGAGCCGGTCGTACATCACGAGCGCGCCGGCGAGGCCGACATTGATGCAGAACTTGGTCGGGATCTTCACCACGTGCTTGCAGCGCGCCAAAATCTCCGGCGACAGAGAGCCGCGCTCGCGTCCCAACACGTAGGCGGCCGCCTGTGGATGCTGAAAGCGCGGCAGCTCCACCGCCTCGTCGGTCAACTCGATGCCGACCAAGGCGCACCCGCGCGGCAGCCGCAAATCGTCCAGCGTGTCCCACGCATAGTAGGGCATGTGATCGAAGCTGCGCGAGGTGTCGCTATTGTAGGCCTCGCGGACTTTCGGATGCGCGTTGATGGTGAAGAAGAAGCTCGCGCCGAACGCATGCGAGGTACGCATCAGCGCGCCGAGATTCATCGGCTTCGACATCTCCTCAGCGCCAATGCCGAAAAACCCGCGCATTACCAGAAGCGCAAACCGCCCCGCTGGCGGCAGTTCTCGAACGGGCCGTTGTGCACGCCGGTCAGCGTGGCGCGGCCGCCGTCGCGGGCGAGCGTCACCGTGCCGTTCGAAAACGCGCCTTCGCCGGAGGGCGCCAGCCGGTGCGTCGCGCCGGAGGCGTAGAGTTCGATCGCGCCCGGCACTTGGCGCAGGCTGAATTCTTTGTCGCCCGCGCAGCGCCAGTTCTCGCGCCGCCCTTCGGCGAAATTGTGCGAGACGCAACCGGCCAGCGCGAACAGCGCGGCCGAGAGCAGAATTGATTTCTTCATGCCACCCTCGTGTTGGCGCTTAGCCGCGCCGGCAATTCGTGTACGGCCCGCCTCGTGCGCCGCCAAGGGCGCCGTCGTCGGAATAGCTCACCGCGCCATTGCTATAGCGCCCGGCGCTGGTGGCGGGCAGCGTATACACCTGACCGCCCGCGAACACTTCGGCGGCGCCGTTCGAATTGATGCGCGCGCTATAGGCCGCGCCGCCATCGCAGCTCCAATCGGTGCGTGGGCCGCCCGGCGTCGCGGTCGCGCAGGCCGTGAGAGAAACAAGAGCGGCGGCAAGCAGAAGCTTCTTCATCGGTTCACCTGAAGGTTTTGACATCGCGGAGGCCGGAGGATGAGGCGATTCCCCGCTTCATGCCCTGTGAGTTGAACGGTGCGGCGATATTGCCCGCCGCGTCAACGGCGATCAGCCCGCCTTGGCCACCGAGGTTCCGGACATCGTCGATCACGGCTTGCGCCGCCTCAGCCAAGCTCGCGCCCGCATAAGCTATCCGCGCCGACACATCCGCCGCTGCGTTGACACGCATGAAATATTCGCCGAGCCCGGTGCACGACACCGCCGCGCGCCCATCGGCCCAGCAGCCGGCGCCGATGATCGGCGTATCGCCGACGCGGCCGGGCATCTTGCCCTGAATACCGCCCGTTGATGTCGCCGCGGCAAGGCGTCCGTGCGCATCACGCGCCACTGCGCCGATCGTACCGGCGCCCGCGAGCCCGCTGGCCGCTGTGCGGTAATAGCTCTTCGGATCTTCGACGCGCGCAAAGCCGTTGGCAGCCGCGAACGCATCGGCGCCGCGCCCCGCCAGCAGCACGTGGCCAGTCTTCTCCATTACGCCACGCGCTACGCGGATAGGGGAGAGAAACCCGCGCAGCGCCGCTACCGCACCCGCCGCGCGCGTCGCGCCATCCATCACCGACGCATCGAGTTCGACATCGCCATCGCTATTTGGCGCCGAGCCTTTGCCGGCTTGGTGCAGCCCGCTCGCTTCCAGCGCCTCCGCCATCGCGGTGACGACGTCGAGCGCGCTTTCCCCGCGCGCCAACATGGCCGCGCCCTCTTCGAGCAGGCCGGCCATGTGCTCTTCTTCCTGGCGATAGACGCGCTCGGCAATCGCGCCGGCGCCGCCATGGAGGGCGAGGGCCCAAATCGTGCTCATGGGGGCGGCTTATAGCTGCTTCGCTACGGCGCGTCTTGGCTGGTTGGTGTCACGTCCCGGGAACCGCCGCCGAATATCCCCTGCCGCCAGCCGACGTAAAGCGCGATGAACGTCGCTGTCGGGATGAAACCGTCCGCCTGATCTGTAACGTCGATCAGCTCCCACGCATTCACCAGTCCCGCCGGCCCCCACAGCGCAAACAGCACGATGGTGCCCACGCCGTCGGTCACCGTGCCGAACACCGGAATGCGCCCGAGCGTGAAATCGGCGATGTCGATCACGATCGAAAGCGCCAAGCGCCAGAAATAGCCGGAGCGGGTCATGGGCCTTCCATCGCGGCACGTTGCCGTCGCGGGTAGAATGCCCGAAAGAAGACGCTAAAGCCAAGCCGAGGACACTCATGAAAGCGCTGCTCTCAACCAAGATCGGACCGCCGGAAGCTCTCGAATATGCCGATGCGCCCGATCCGGTCGCCGGGGAGGGCGAGGTTGTCATCGCCGTGAAAGCCGCGGGCGTGAACTTCCCCGACGCGCTGATCATCGAAGACAAATACCAGTTTAAACCCGAGCGCCCGTTCTCGCCGGGCGGCGAAGTCGCGGGCGTGGTCGAAAGCATCGGCCCTGGCGTCACCGGCGTGAAAGTCGGCCAGCGCGTTATCGGCTCGGCC
>QBMO01000117.1:3209-6212 GCA_003242075.1 Alphaproteobacteria bacterium | reverse complement strand
TGGGGCGGCTACGCGGAGAAGATCAAACTCCCGGCCCAGCGCACCATGCCGATCCCGGACGCCATGCCGTTCGATGAGGCCAGCGCTTTCATCCTCACTTACGGCACCTCCTACTACGCGCTCAAAGATCGCGGCCTGCTGAAGGAAGGCGAGACCGTGCTCATCCTCGGCGCCGCTGGCGGTGTTGGCGTTGCGGCCATCGAGCTTGCGAAAGCCATGGGCGCGCGCGTCATCGGCGCGGTGTCCAGCGAAGAGAAGGCCGCGTTCGCCAAGGAAGCTGGGGCTGATGGCACCGTGATCTATCCGCCTGGCGCGTTCGCCAAAGAGCAGAGCAAAGCCGTCGCGGAATCGTTCAAGACCGCAACCGGCGGCGGCGCCGATGTGATCTATGACGCCGTCGGCGGCGATTATTGCGAGCCGGCTCTGCGCACCATGAACTGGAACGGTCGCTATCTCGTCGTCGGCTTTCCGGCCGGCATCCCGACGCCGCCGCTCAATCTGACGCTGCTGAAAAGCTCATCCATCGTCGGCGTGTTCTGGGGTGCATCGGTGGCGCGCGAGCCGAAGCTGCACGAGGGCAACGTCCGCGATCTCTTCCGGCTTTACAGCGAAGGCAAGATCAAGCCGCGCATCTCCGCCCGCTACGCGCTCGCCGAAGGCGGCAAAGCCATCCGTGCGCTGATGGACCGCAAGGCCACGGGTAAGCTCGTCGTGATGATGGACTGAAGCCGAACCTGAATTCAAAAAATCAATCTGGCCCGCATCCGCTGAGCGGCGCGGCGGCGATTGAGTAGCGAAACACGAGCGGCATAGACCGCCAGCAGAGGGATAGTCATGCAAAGACGAGGCTTCATCGCGCTCATCGCCGCCGCGACCATGGCGGCCTGCGCCAGCACGGGCGCCGCGCCGCAACCGAGCTTCAGCTCCGATCGCATTAGCGTCGTCACGCGCGGCGCTGGCCCGGACGTGATTCTGATTCCGGGCCTCAGTTCCTCCCGCGATGTCTGGAACACCACCGCCGACGCGCTCGATGACAACTACCGCGTCCATCTCGTTCAGCTGAACGGCTTTGCCGGCGCGCCGGTGGGCGGTGCGGGCGAGGGGCCTGTCTCCGCCCCTGCCGCCGAAGAGATCGCGCGTTATATCCGCGAAACTGGCCTCGAACGTCCTGCCGTGATCGGCCATTCCATGGGCGGGTCGATCGGCATGATGCTGGCGGCGCGCCATCCTAACGCCGTTGGCAAGCTCATGGTCGTCGATATGTTTCCGTTCATGGGCGCCATGTTTGGCGGCCCCAACGCGACCCGCGAAACGCTAACGCCCGTCGCCGATCAAATCCGTGACGCCATGCGCGCCGCGCCCCAAGGCGTGGTCTCGCCGCAAACCGAAGCGACGATCAACTCCATGGTCCGCACCGAAAGCGCCCGCGCCGCGGTCATCGAGCATTCGCGATTGAGCGATAACGGCGTCAGCGCCAACGCCTTCCACGAACTAATCGTCACCGACCTGCGCCCGGAACTGGCCAACATCCGCGCCCCGTTCACGACGCTCTACGTCATCCCGCCGCAAGCGCCGATCACGCCCGAGCAATACGACATGTTCATGCGCGCCAGCTACGCCAACATCCCGCAAGCGCGCATCGTCAAGATCGAAGACAGCTACCACTTCATCATGATCGACCAGTTCGATCGCTTCATGAGCGAAGTGCGGACGTTCCTGGCGGACTAACGCTTCTGAAAGCCCGCCAGCACCTCGCAAACCCAACGCGCCGCCGTCAGAGCACTGACGGCGGCGACGTCTAGCGAGGGATCGAACTCCGTCAAATCCACGCTCCGCACCTTCGGATGTGCGCAAATGACTCGTGTCGCGTCGAAGAACTCTTGTACCGCAACGCCGCCTGGCCGCGCCCCCGGCGCGCCAGGCATGGCGCTGCGCTCCACGACATCGATGTCGAAATCGACATGGATTACATCACAGCGCGCCGACAGAATGTCTAATGCGTTCGCCGCAACCTCTGCCAGGCCCTGTGATTTGCACGTTGCGGCACTCACGACATGGATGCCCGCGTCCTTGGCTTTCTGATGTGCCTTCTTGGTATTGGCGAATGGCAGGAGCCCGATTTGAGCGATGTCTGCGCCGGAGATGATTCCGTCTTCCAGGAGCGCTTGCAAAGGATTGCCGTTGGTCAGCCCGCAATCGGTATCGCGCAGATCGAAGTGTGCATCGAGCGTCAGCAGGCCAACGTAATTTTGAGTAAGCGGTTGATCGTACGCATGCACACAGGGCCGCGTGATCGCATTGTTGCCGCCGAGCACGATGACGAGCGGGTGTCTGTCTATTAGCGGAACGACGCGCTCTGCGATTGGAACGAGGGCATCGGACGGCTGCAGCCCATCGAGGCTAATGTCGCCATCATCGAACACGCGCAGCGAGGAGAGATCAGTCTCCGTCTCCAGATCATAGACGCTCATCCGCTTCATCGCCGCGCGCACCGTCTCCGGCGCCAGATCGCAACGCCCCGGCGTGATCGAGCCCAAGCCCAAAGGCGCGCCGATCAGCGCGACAGGCGCGGAAGCATCCTGCGTCAGCAGATCGGCGGCGGAGAACCAGGAGCGGCAATCTGAATCGGTCATGCGGCGCTTATATGGACCGCCGGCGTCTCGCCGGCCAGCGCCAGCGTTTGCCGGCGAGACGCCGGCGGTCCATAACAACAGCCATGTGGGACACGCTTTGGGTTGACGCGAACCTCGCCACCATGCGCGAAGGGGCAGCGCCGTATGGCGAGATCAAGCGCGGCGCGGTCGCGGCCAAGGACGGCAAAATCGCCTGGGTCGGCTACGCCGCCGATTTGCCCGGCCACGCCATCGATCTCGCCCGCGAGGTGCGCCGCTGCGAGAATGCCTGGATCACGCCGGGCTTTGTCGATTGCCACAGCCATCTCGTCTTCGGCGGCAACCGCGCGCGCGAGTTCGAACTGCGCTTGCAAGGCGCCAGCTACGAAGA
>QBMO01000117.1:0-3199 GCA_003242075.1 Alphaproteobacteria bacterium | reverse complement strand
CGAAGGCGCCACTTACGAAGAGGTCGCGCGCGCCGGCGGCGGCATCGTCTCCACAGTCGCCGCCACACGCGCCGCGTCGAAAGAAGAACTCATCGCCAGCGCCGCGAAACGTCTCGCGGGTCTGACGCGCGAAGGCGTCACCACAGTCGAGATCAAATCCGGTTACGGCCTCGATCTCGAAACCGAGATCAAAATGCTCGAAGCCGCAGGCGGTCTGGCGGCGCGCGGCAACGTCCGCGTGAAGCGCACCTTCCTCGGCCTCCACGCGCTGCCGCCGGAGTTCAAGGACGACCGCGCCGCCTACGTCACACTCGTCGCCGACGTGATGATCCCAGCCATCGCCTCCGAAGGCCTGGCCGATGCGGTGGACGCGTTCTGCGACAATATCGGCTTCACCGCGGAGGAAGTGGACTACGTCTTCTCCGCCGCCCGCGATAACGGCCTCGCGATCAAACTCCACGCCGAGCAGCTCAGCAACCAGCACGGTGCCGAACTCGCCGCGCGCTATGGCGCGCTCAGCGCCGATCACCTCGAGCACCTAGACGAATCCGGCATCGCTGCGATGGCGGCGAACAACACAGTCGCCGTGCTGCTGCCCGGCGCGTTCTACTTTTTGCGCGAAACCAAACTCCCGCCGATCGATGCGATGCGCGCCGCGGGCGTCCGCATGGCCGTCGCCAGCGATTGCAACCCCGGCACCTCGCCGATGACTAGCCCGCTCGCAGTACTCAACATGGCTTGCACGCTGTTTCGTCTCACGCCTGAAGAAGCGCTCGCCGGGATCACGCGCGAAGGCGCCCGCGCACTTGGCATTCTTGATGACGCCGGCACGCTCGACGTCGGCAAAGCCTGCGATCTCGCAGTTTGGGACGTCGGTTCGCCCGCTGAACTCAGTTACTGGCTCGGCGCGCCATTGCTGCGCGAACGCGTGTTTGCAGGCCGCGTCGTCTGAGCTAGAACGCGCCGAAATCCGGAGCTGCCCATGAATCCCCGCCACGACGCTTCGCGCGTGATCCGCGCGCCGCGTGGAAACGAAATCAGCTGCAAGTCGTGGCTCACGGAAGCCGCGTTGCGCATGTTGATGAACAATCTCGATCCGGATGTCGCGGAGCACCCGGAAGAGCTGGTCGTCTACGGCGGCATTGGCCGCGCCGCGCGCGATTGGGTTGCCTACGACAAGATCGTCGAAACTCTGCGCCGCCTCGAAGGTGACGAAACGCTGCTCATCCAATCCGGCAAACCGGTTGGTGTTTTCAAGACCCACGCTGACGCGCCGCGCGTACTGCTCGCGAACTCCAACCTCGTGCCGAAATGGGCGACGTGGGAGCATTTTGACGAGCTCGATCGCAAAGGCCTGATGATGTACGGTCAGATGACGGCCGGCTCGTGGATCTATATCGGCACGCAAGGCATCGTGCAGGGCACGTACGAGACCTTCGCCGAAATGGGCCGCCGTCACTTTGGCGGAGACTGGACAGGCAAATGGATTCTCACGGCCGGCCTTGGCGGCATGGGCGGCGCCCAACCGCTCGCGGCCGTCATGGCCGGCGCGTGCTGCTTAGCCATCGAATGCCAAAGCGATCGCATAGATAAACGCCTGCAGACGCGCTATCTCGATAAGCGCGCGGAAACGTTGGATCAGGCGCTCGCCATGATAAACGAAGCGTGCGCGAAAGGTGAGGCGATCTCCGTCGGCCTGCTTGGCAACGCCGCGGAAATTTTGCCGGAGATGGTCAAGCGCGGCATTCGTCCCGATGCGGTGACGGATCAAACCTCAGCCCATGACACCGTGAACGGCTATCTCCCCGCCGGCTGGAGCGTCGAGCGCTGGGTGCAGACGCGCGCGCAGAACCCGGACGCCGTGCGCGAAGCGGCGTGCGCATCGATCGCCGTGCACGTGCAAGCGATGCTCGACTTTCACAAGCAAGGCATCCCCACCGTCGATTACGGCAACAACATCCGCCAAGTGGCGAAGGATAACGGCGTCGAAGACGCCTTCGCATATCCCGGCTTCGTGCCGGCATACGTTCGCCCGCTCTTCTGCCGCGGCATCGGCCCGTTCCGTTGGGCCTCGCTGCGCGGCGATCCCGAAGACATCGCCCGCACCGACGCCAAGGTCAAAGAACTGATCCCAAACGACGCGCATCTGCATCGCTGGCTCAGCATGGCCAAAGAGCGCATCGCGTTTCAAGGTTTGCCAGCGCGCATTTGCTGGGTGGGTCTCGGCCAACGCGACAAGCTGGGCCTCGCGTTCAACGAAATGGTCGCGCGCGGCGAAATCGGCCCGCTCGTGATCGGGCGCGATCATTTGGATTCCGGCTCAGTCGCATCGCCCAATCGCGAAACCGAGCGCATGAAGGATGGCAGCGACGCCGTCAGCGATTGGCCGTTGCTCAACGCTTTGCTCAACACAGCGGGCGGCGCGACTTGGGTATCGCTCCACCATGGCGGCGGCGTCGGCATGGGCTATTCGCAGCACTCAGGCGTGGTGATTGTGTGCGACGGCACTGAGGCCGCATCGAAGCGTATCGCGCGCGTCCTCTGGAACGACCCCGGCACCGGCGTCATGCGCCACGCCGACGCCGGCTATGAAGAAGCCATTGCGTGCGCGAAAGAGCAGGGGCTGGATTTGCCGTCGATCGACTAGCAGCCCATCGGATCCATCATCCAGCCGAGCAGCGCGCCATCCGCGCCGCGCACCTCAGGCGCGTCGTAGCATAGACCGCCTGGATTATCGCCCGGACCGCGTACGAATAGCGCGGCGTGATCTGTCGCGACCGCGAGCGTCTCACTGCGAGGGCCGAAGCTGATGACTTCGGGCATGTTGCCAGGCGTCACGGTGCAGTCGAACGCATTGCCGCCGCTGAGCCGAACGAGCATGTTTCCGTCGCCTTGCCGCCCCGCATAGGTGACCCAGCGCGTCCCCGGCGAGCGCGCGATGCAAGCGTCGATCTGTGGCATCAGCGCGATGAGTTGATGATCCCAGCGCATTGCCGCGCAGCCAGGATAGGCTTGGCCGCCATAACTCACGCTCGCGCGCATCGGATAGGGAATGCCGTCGGTCGTGCAGGCTTCCTCGACCAGATCGAGCGTGATTTCGCCGGCGATCAGGCGGTAGCCGCTGTCCGTCGTTTGCGGCGGCGTCCACACCGCGCTCTTCGTCACGATCGAAGAGTGCAACCTTCACACCCTCAGCGCG
>QBMO01000116.1:2492-8961 GCA_003242075.1 Alphaproteobacteria bacterium | reverse complement strand
GTATCGCCGGTTCGGCGGGGGCCGGATAGAGATAGACCGGCTGCGGCGGCTCTGGGGTGGCCAGATCCGAGCGCAGCCTGCGCCACGCCTCGGCTTCGAGCTCGGCCCGGAGCTGTTGCTCATGCATCCAGTCATCGCTGGCGATAGCCGGTCTTGCACGCGAGCCAGTCATCCGGCGCACCCTCCAGAGCCCCATCATGCGCTAAACCGGGGAATCCGGAAATAAGCTGTGGCAGCGGAGACTTATGGCAAGCCGCTGGTTCACGACCTGCGTACTTTTATCATTAATCGATAAAATCGCTTGCCTTCCGCCGCTGCCCATATCATTTATCGATAAATTCCTCCGCGTACCCCTGGGAGTAGGGCCTTGAAGCAGTTTTTGATTACCGTTGGCGGCGTCGTGGTGGGCAGCTTTCTGTTCGTCTTCATCGGCTTCTTTTTGCTGATGGGGATGCTGGGCGCGGCCTCGGCGCCGGCCCCGCATCCGTCCCGCATGGTGCTCGCCATCGATTTGCGCGAACCGATGACGGATCAGCGGCCGACCAATCCGTTTGCCGCGCTCGGCGGCGAGCCCTCCTTGCTCGACACGCTGAACCGCATCGAAGCAGCGCGCACCGACGATCGCGTGCGCGGCCTTTATATTCGCGCCAACACGGGCGGCATGCCGGCGGCGCAAGCGGAAGAAATTCGCGCAGCGCTCGCGACCTTCCGCGCGTCCGGCAAGTTCGTTGTCGCGCATCTTCAGAACGACGGCATCCGCATGGGCATGCCGGGCTATATGGCGATCGCCGATAGCGACGAAGTGTGGCTGCAGGAGTCGAGCGAGTTCATGCCGATGGGCCTTTCGGCCGAGGTGACGTTCTTCGCCGGCACGCTGCAGCGCTATCATATGCAAGCGCAGTTCGAGACGCGCGAAGATTACAAGACCGCCGCGGCGACGCTGACGGAACGCACGTTCACGCCGGAGCATCGCGAGTCGATGATGAGCCTGATGGGCGGTCTCTACGACAACATGCTCGCCAACATAGCGACCGATCGCGGCATCACGCCGGCTGCGGCGCGTGCAGCGATCGAAGCAACGCCGTTCACGGCTCAGCGCGGTGTCGAGCTTCAGCTGGTCGACCGTCTTGGCCGGCCGGAAGAAGCGGTGCGTGCAGCGCTCGAGCGCGGCGAAGAGGCGGAGCTGGTTGAGATCAGCCATTACAACGCCCCGGCGCATCGCGGCGGCCAAGTGATCGCGGTTGTTCAGGGCGAAGGCGCCATCGTCTCCGGCCCCGAGAGCGGCGACATTTTCGGCGATGACAGCGTCTTCAACAGCGACCGCATCGCCGAAGCGCTGCTCGAAGCGTCGGAAGACGATGATGTTGCGGCGATCGTGTTCCGCGTGTCGAGCCCGGGCGGTTCGGTTGTGGCGTCCGACCAGATCCTGGCCGCGCTGCGCACCGCTCAAGAGCGTGGCAAGCGTGTGGTCATTTCGATGGGCGATGTCGCGGCTTCGGGCGGCTACTACGTCTCCGCTTACGCCGATGAGATCGTCGCTTCGCCCTCGACCATTACCGGTTCGATCGGCGTGCTTGGCGGCAAGCTGATCATTGGCCCGGCGATGGATCATTATCTGTCGACCAACACCGAGACGATCTCGATGGGCTCGCCGCTGATCAACAGCTTCAGCTCGGAGCGTCCGTTCACGCCAGCCGAACGGGCTGCGTTCGCGGGCTTCATCGATCGCGCCTACGTGCAGTTCATCGGCCTCGTCGCCGAAGGCCGCGAGATGACGCCGGACCAAGTTCGCGCCATCGCCGGTGGCCGGGTGTGGACGGGTCAGCAAGCGCTGGAGCGTGGGCTGGTCGATCATCTGGGCGGCTTCCAGGTGGCGGTTGCGCGGGCGCGGGCGTTGGCGGGCATTGAAGACGATGCGCGCGTGACGCTGCGCTACTATCCGGCGGAGCAGAATCCGTTCGAGGCGTTCGGCCGCTTGTTCGGCGCGTCGTCGGAAAGCGTTGAGGCGCTGGTGCGCTTGAACAGCGTGCTCTCCGATCCGCGCACGCAGCGGGCGATCGAGGCGCTGCGCGAAGAAGACGTCAATGTGCGCGCGGAAACCGATCGCTTCCACGTTCAATAAACTGAACTCGAAACACTGACTGAACGGCCCTCGCTTCGCGGCGGGGGCCGTTTTGTTTTAGCTGGTGTCGACCAAACGCGGTCGTTCGGGCCATGCCTGACAGCACTTTTCGACGCCCGCGACGCAGAGCGTATCGAAAGCGACATGGCCGACGAGCGCGGCTGCGGTTTTGGGATGCTTAAGCACGGCGTCGGCGGCGCGCGGTCGCGCATGCAAGCGCGCGGCGAGACGGCGGGCGTATGGGGCGGGATCGTTGAAGACGCGGATGAGCGCCTCGTAGCGTTCCGCCAGCGGCCATGCAGAGTGGAAATTATGGAGCGCGTTGTCTCTTGGACCGCCGGCGTCTCGCCGGCCGGCGCCGGTGTATGCCGGCGAGGACGCCGGCGGTCCAAGAAAGCAACTGAACGCAACCCGCCAGTCTTCCGGCTTATCGTGATCGAAGCCGATGGCGCGGCTTTCGTGTTTGTGCGCCGCGCGTCGCGCCGGACGCTTCGCGGATTTCGGATAAGCCGCCGCTTCGATCAGCAACAGCTTGCGCATGACCGCTTCGCCGGCGCGCAGCCATTCGCGCAACAGCAGATAGGGCGCCCGCGTCAGCGTGTGCTGGCGCGCGACATCCTCGGGCGCGCCGAAGAGATTGTAGAGCGTGTGCAAAAACGCTTCAGCGATGCGCCAGAGGCTCAAGGGTGCGGTGCGGGGTGTAGACATTTGCGCCGAGTATACGCGCTAGGCGAGGCCGGTCGGATTGGCCGCGATCTATCCTCTGGTTAGGGAGGAGGTGGCCCGAAGGGCCGGGGGAGGTTTGCCGTTGGATGCAGAACTGGCGCGGAGCGGCGTGCGAGGTTACTGGCAAACGAAGTCTGCTTTTCGCCGGAGAGCGCCGGTCGTAACCTTCACTGTTTGTCGGTAACGGCGCTGAGCCTTCGATCCCCATTTTCAGGCGCGGGGGATGCGCTCGAGGCTCAGACTGAGCGCTGCTATCTCTTTGCGCAAGGCCGCGACATCCGCTGCGCCTGCGATCTCTTTGACGTGCGCGGTGTCGCGCCCCACAAAAAAACTTGCAAACGAGGCGGTGAGATAGCCGAATACACCAAGCCCGAAGAGAGCAATCAGAAAGCAGAGCACACGCCCTTCAGCGGATTGTGGCCAATAATCGGTGCCAAGGCTTGCGAGCAGCATGCTCGTCCACCAGAGCGCATCGCCGTAGGTCTCGAAGCCGCCACCTTCGGGGCGAGCGGGCTCTAGAGCGTACATGCCGGCCGATCCGAGCAGAAGCACAAGCAGCGACAGCAAGAGCATGTAGCCGAGGCCGCGCCTTGCCATGCTGGCCTTGAGCGCACCCATGCCCCTGTTGGCGGCGCCGACGACGCGAATGAGACGCAAGCCCCTGATCAGTCTCACCGCACGAAAGGCCCGCAAGATGCGGAAGGCGGGAACAATAAGCGCGACAAGACTGATGACATTGCCGGAAAGAAAGTTCGCCTTGTGCGGCGCAAGCCAAAAGCGCAGCGCAAACTCGGCGATGAAGGCGATCCAGATCACGACGCCGAACGTCTCGAGTAGACTTATTTCGCCCCACACAAACTCGGCGACGACCAGCCCGAGCCACAGAAAGCTTAAGACCAGCATTGGACCTTCGATCCAATCTTCCATCTGTTCGAGAGCCGTTTGACGTTCGCTCACGGAGGGCGTGTCGGTAATCATGTGAGAGCTCCGGCGGTTGCTAATGGATTGCCCCGCCGGCTCGTTATCAATCTTAAACGCTGGCATTAAAAGCGCTCGGATCCGATCACCCCATCGCGTGCGAGTAGCGCACGTGGGCCACGACGCAAATGGAAACCCCGAGTTTCGAGCGATCCGCAAGGAACGCACTCCGCCCTCGTTGGTTGGGCCACTAGAGGCGGTGCAATCTTGCGCTCCCAAACCCCAGAGAATCCCAATGCTGTTGCGCTTTGCCGCCGTTATTGTCGCTGCCGTTTCCCTCACCGCGTGCCAAACTGTTTCAGGCGACCGAACTGCTGTCGTCAGCGCATCCGCTAGCTCGGTGTCCATCCGGTTTGACGAAGGCCATCTGCCAGCCGCCACCGAGCGCGCCACCGAGGTTTGCTCCAACTACGGACGGCGCGCACAGCTTGATCGCGTGACGCCAATGCGAGGCGAAGAACGGTTGGGCGCGTTTAACTGCATTTGAGCCGCCGTCGGCGACGTGCGCCCCTCAAGACGACGAGGTTCGTACGATCGCAGGAGACTAAGCATGGCGTATTATTTCGCGAGAATAATTGAAGCATCGTTCCCAGAGGCGATAGCACGGACCAAAGCGGCGCTTTCAGCGCACGGCTTTGGCGTCCTGAGCGAAATCGACGTCGCCGCCACGTTGAAGGCCAAGGTCAACGCCGACATGCCGCCCTATCTCATTCTCGGCGCCTGCAATCCGCAGTTCGCCCACCGCGCTCTTCAAGTCGAACCTAAAGTCGGCACCATGCTGCCCTGCAATGTGATTGTTCGCGAAGAGGCGCCCGGCAGAATCGAAATCGCCGCCGTCGATCCTGTCGCCTCGATGCAGGCAGTGGACAGCCCGCTTCTCAGCGAAATCGCAGGGTCGGTTCGTGCCTCGCTACAGAAGGTCGTCGCTGACCTTTGAATGTCCGTCTTCAACGAATTCGACGGGTCCGACGAACACGGACCGCAATGCTGAGCGCCTTCCCCCTAACCGGGAGATGGAACGGCCCGCGCGCAATCTATCCTCTGGATTGCGCTATTCGGTCTCGGCTTCGGCTTCCTCGTCCGTGTTTGGTTCGCGCTCCCAGCCCGGCGGTTGGAAGTTGGCGGCGCTGAATTGGTAGGCGGCGCGGCCCATGGCGCGGGTGGTTGGCGCGGTGGTGATGCGGTAGCGCACTTCGGTGCAGTCGCCCGGCGCTTGCGGCACGGCGCGGTGGAAGACCATCAGCGTCGGATGCTCGAACGCGGACGCATCGAACACGCCGCCGCGGCCGAGGCGGATGACTTCGATCTGGCCGTTGCGCTGGCCGAGGCCGACCAATTCGAGATTGGGATCGCCATCGACCGAGAACGTGTAACGGCCATCGAGATCGAGCGCGACATAAGCCGCGCCGAGTTGCTCAACGCCGTTCTTGGGCGACACTTCACCGATCTCCGTGATCGTGCTGGCGCGGTGGACGGCGCGCGGGAAGACCGGCGCCAGCGCATAGTCGCGGGCGAAGTTCTGTGCGCGCCAACGCTCGATGGCTTGCGGGATGGTCGAGCGGACGCCGCTCAGCGTCACCGACATGGTGTCGAAGCCGTCATGGGCGACGGCGTTTTCCCAGATGCGGGTGACGATGCCGGGGCCGTGTTGATCCGACAGCGATTGCAACAAAGTCCACTGCGCGTAGTCGTGGCCTTCCGTGTTGGTGGTCCAGCAGCGTTGCGGGGCGCCGAAATCGGTTTCGGTGTATTCGGTGGCGTCTTGGTCGACGCCGACAGTTGTCGTTTCAATCCACGAGGCGGTGGCTTCGTAAAGCCAGTTCAGGCCCTCTTCGGAATCGTAGCCGAACTGGATGACGTGGTTGAACTCGTGCGTCGCGGTGGCGCGCATCAGGCTTTCCGGCGGCGCTTCCTTTTGCATGCCGCGGAAATCGTTATCGATGACGAACACCGTGCGCGCCACGGCGCGTTCGCGCACGTTTGGCGTGTTCGGATTATCGAACACGATTTGCACCGGCGCGGTGTAGCCCATCGAGCCGTTGGCTTGCGCCACATAGGCGCGGTAGCGGCCGTCCTCGTCGCGCACCGGTTCGGCCCAGCCCATCTCGCGCACTTGCCGCGTGAACAGGCTCTGCAGCGCATCGGCGGTGAGCCGGGCGTATTCGTGCGTCGAGGCGTCCTCGCCTTCGGTCGTGTAATAGAGGTTGAAGTCCTCGGTTTGGATGTGGAGCTCGGGGCCGCTGAGCTGGACGGCGTCTTCCAGCAGCGCTTGCAGCGTGGCGACGACGGATGCGTCCACGTTGGTCAGCGCGATGCGGTATTCGCCGCTGGTGTCGGCGCCGCGGTAGCGTTCGATGATGAGCGTGTAGGCGGCGGTGCGCGGCGCGGTGAAGGCAAAACCTGCATTGAGCGAGCCGTCGCCGCGATCGTCATTGAGTGCAACGGGATAGCCATCGCTATCGTTCAAGCGCAGCACCGGATCGAGATCGCCGCTGGTGGTGTCGGCCAGCGCCAGGATGGTTTGGCCGGCGGTGAGTTGCAGCGTGTATTCGCGCGACGGCGTCTCGGCGTTGAGCGCGCCCTCGTGCGTGGCGAGCGGCGCGCCTTCGATGGCGGCAAAATCAAACGGCGGCCGCGCTTCAG
>QBMO01000116.1:0-2482 GCA_003242075.1 Alphaproteobacteria bacterium | reverse complement strand
CGACCGCGAGCGAGACGGCGGCGTCGCCGACGCCATTGCCGTCATAGGTGCTGGCGACGATCGTGTAGCGGCCGGCGGTTTCGATTTGATAGACGATTTGCGAATTCAGCGTGCCGTCGCCGCGATCGTCGTTCTGGCGTAGCACCGCGCCGCTGGCGTCGAGCAGTGAGAGCGTGGTGTCGAGATTTTCGGTGAAGGCGAAGGTGGAAGCGACGAAGATGTCGCCGGCCGCAAGCGTGGCGTCGTAGCGCGCCTCGGTGCGTTGCGGGCCGAAGCTCACCGTGTTTTCGCTGATCGTGCGCGCCGCGTGCGAGAGGCCGAGATCGAGGCCGTAGGCGATGGTGAGGCCGAATTCGCCAGCAGCGCCGTTATAGCCGGTGACGATTGCGGTGTAGGTCCCGGCGGTGCGGGCGCGGTGCATGATGCGCGAGGAGAGATCGCCCTCCGCTTGATCGTCGTTCACTGCGATCTGCTCGCCATTGGGGCCCATCAGGGCGAGCACGCTGTCGAAATCGCCTTCGAGCGCGGTGGTCAGGGTGACGATTTGGCCGGCGTCGAGCGGGATCGGGAAGGATGCGCGGGGCGCGGCAGCCGTGACGGCGCCTTCGAGCGTCTGATCGGTCGCGGCAGGCGCTGTGGCGCAGGCGGCAAGAAGCACAAGAGCAAGCAGCGCAGCGCGCATGGAAATCCCCCGAATTGACCCGCTCGAATCGGCGTCGGCCCTTTTGTTACGCCGCTATAGGCGGAGAAACCCGCGCGCGAAACGGCGTATCCTTCTTTGGGGGAAGCGCGGACGTTGCAACGGAGCCGGTTTCCGCTGTCGTGCCTCGTAGTCCCTACACCGCTGCAAACGGGTTGACCCACCGCAAGCTGGAAAACCGCACGAAATCACTGTCGGCCGAGAAAAGGGTAAGCCCATGTTCTATGGCAAGCGCCGCGAGATGCGCGTCGGCGACGAGCGCTCCACGCATGCTGGGTTCGCGCAGCACTTCGAAGAGCACTGCTGCGTGTCGTTCCGAAGGCGCTGGAATCCAGACATTCTCACACGTGAGCCATGCCTCTACTTGCGCTAATGCACGTGGCAAAGTTTCTGGTGGGGAGGTCACACGCGGATTAGTGACAATGCGCAGGAAGCCGAGCAGTGAATGCCATGGCAAACCGATGCGCACGCCGGCGTTGATTTGGCTATCAAGCCAGTCACGCGCCGCATCGTGCTGCGGCGAGCCAGATATATAGGCGTATAGCAGCAGATTGACGTCGACGAGGATCAAGCGCCGATCTTCTTGCGATCGTAGTCCTCTTCCAGAAGCGCGAGCGCTTCCTTCGCGTCGGAGACGAGAAGTTGTGCCTTGTGCGTGCCAGTTCGGAATGCGGGGCGACGCTTTGCGGTTTTTGCGGTCATATCGTCTAGGCCGCGGCGCAAAGCTTCGTTGACCAGGTCTTTGAACGGCTGCCTGCGCGTTTCGCGAAGCTTTTCGATACGCGCGGCGACATCGGGTTCGAGGGTGAGGGTCGTACGCATGACGCACAGTGTATGTCGTTGATGCGTTGATGTCAAGGCGGTGATGCCTTGATGCTAACCTTTGTTCTCAACCTCATACTTCGGCAGATCGGCGCGGAGCGTCTCGTACAAACGCTCGACGAAGCGCTCGGGATCGTCGTCGACGAAATCGTCGAAATAGGCTTCCAGATTGCTCTCGAACACGTACTCGCCGTCCTCGGCGAAGATGAAGCCTAGTTCTTCGTCGGTTGGTACGTGCAGCACGATGATTTGAGTTTCATCGTCGTCGTCGTCGCCGAGGGTGAAGGCGAGCCGGCGGGAGCTGATCTTCTCTGCCAGTATTGGCGCGAGCGCTTGCAGTGCGGCGAGATCGTCGAAGCCGGTTTCTTCCGAGAGCGCGGCTTCGAGACGCTTGCGCGCGGAATCGACTTGCGCGTCGAAATCGCCGGTCGGCGCAGGTTGTTTCTTCGCGCTCATGCCGCTTCCAGCAAGCTCTGGAAGACAGCCGTGCCGCCGGTGCGGCCGAGTTCGGGATCGGAGGCGCGTTCGGGGTGGGGCATCATGCCCATCACGTTGCCGCGCGCATTCATGATGCCGGCGATGTCGCGGGCCGAGCCGTTCGGGTTGGCGAGATAGCGGAAGATCACTTGGCCTTCGCCTTCGATGCGGTCGAGCACGTCGTCTTCGGCGACGAAGCGGCCGTCGCCGTGCGCGATCGGGATTTCGGTTTCGCGGTTTTCGCGATAGGCGCGTGTGAAGGCCGTGTTGACGTTGGCGATGGCGAGCGGGACTTCCTTGCAGCTGAACTTCAAGCCGGCATTGCGCGCGAGCGCGCCGGGCAGCAGCCGCGTTTCGGTCAGCACCTGAAAGCCGTTGCAGATGCCGAGCACCAAGCCGCCGCGTTCCGCGTGTGCAATGACGTCGCGCACGATCGGGCTTTTGGCCGCCATCGCGCCGGAGCGGAGATAATCGCCGTAGGAA
>QBMO01000115.1:8838-9795 GCA_003242075.1 Alphaproteobacteria bacterium | reverse complement strand
CATCGGCCAGCCAGCGATTCAGCAAATCTACGTCACCAGCCTGCAACGCAAACTCGCAGCACTCGCCGCAGCTGAAACCGACGCCACACAACGCGCCGCGCTTGAGCAACGTCATCTGGGCTACGTCGCGCGAGCGGAGGAGATCGTCCGCCAGCGCATCATTCCCGCACACCAACGCGCAGCTTCGTTCCTGCGCTCCGAGCGCAGCCAAGCCGGCGAAGATCCCGGCGCATCGCGCCTGCCGCGTGGCGCTGAATACTACGCCGCGCTGCTGCGCCTGGAGACCACGACAGACCTGACGCCAGCGCAAATCCATCGCATCGGCCTCGACCGCGTCGCGACGCTCAACAATGAACTCGATATCGCGCTTCGACGCGTCGGGCTGACGGAAGGGCCGGTGGGCGCGCGGCTCACCCAGCTCACGCTCGATCCGCGCTATTCATACGAAGATAGCGACGCGGGCCGCGCCCAATTACTGGCAGACGTGCGCGCCCGTATCACCCGCGTGATGGAGCGCGCGCCGCAATGGTTTGGCCGCATGCCGCAAGCGCCGCTGGAAGTACGCCGCGTGCCGGCCTTCCTCGAAGCGGCCGCGCCCGGCGCTTATTACAGCCCGCCGGCCCTCGATGGCTCGACGCCCGGCATCTATTACATCAATCTGCGCGCGCTCGGTGAGATGACGCGCATCGATCTGCCGACGCAGGATTTCCACGAAGCAGCGCCTGGCCATCACTTCCAGATCGCGCTGGCGCAAGAGCTGACGGACTCGCCGCTTCTGCTACGTCTCGTTTCCTTCAACGCCTATAGCGAAGGCTGGGGGCTCTACGCCGAAGAGCTGGCTGACGAACAAGGCTTTCACGAAGGCGATCCAGTTGGCCGCATCGGCTTTCTTCGCTGGCAGCTTTGGCGCGCGGCGCGGCTTGTCGTCGACACCGGCTTGCACGCGCAAGGTTGGAG
>QBMO01000115.1:4148-8741 GCA_003242075.1 Alphaproteobacteria bacterium | reverse complement strand
CCAGCGCGCCATCGATTATCTGATCACCACCACCGGCGATGCGCCCGGCATCATCGCCACCGAGGTTGATCGCTACATCGTCTGGCCCGGCCAAGCCTGCGGCTACGAACTCGGCCGGCGCGAGATCATGCGGCTGCGTGAGCAGGCGCGCAACGAACTCGGACCCGACTTCGATCTGCGCGGCTTCCATGACGCCGTATTGCTCAACGGCGAAGTCCCGCTCGCCGTGCTCGACGATATCGTGGCCGCTTGGATTCCCGAGCAGCGCCGCTTGGCCGAACGCGAGCGGCAGCGGCGCTAGCGCGAAAGACACACAGGCGTGATCGCACGCAAACGCCGCAGCTGCGCCGCATCTCCGCCGCGTTCGGCAGGCTCCAATACCGTGCACATCAACCGTGTCCGGACGGCTTCGGGAGGGAACGTCCATGCTGGCAAACATTCGCCGCGCAGGCCTTGGCCTGTGCATACTGATACTCGCCGCCTGCGCGGCATCATCACCAACGCCCAATGTCGCCGAACGTGACGAACGCGGGCGCGTCGACGATCAGATCGCGCCACCACCGCCTCCACCGCCGCCGCCCGCGCCGATGGCGGCTGAGCAGCGCGCGCTTGGCGTCGCCGGCCGCGCGCAAGGCGGCACGCTGGCGCAAATGTCGCCGCAACCGATGCCTGGCGACATCGACCGCGAAAACTATGAGGATTTCGACGCCAATCCGATCCGCGTCGTTGCCGAGGATCCGGTCTCCACCTTCTCGATCGACGTTGACAGCGCCTCCTATTCCAACGTGCGCCGCTTCCTCACCGAGGGCCGGCTTCCGCCGCGCGATGCCGTGCGCACGGAAGAGCTGATCAACTATTTCCGCTACGATTATCCGCTACCGCGCGACCGCTCCGCGCCCTTCTCCACCAACGTCACCGTCGCGCCCTCGCCTTGGGCCGAGGGCCGACAACTCGTCCATATCGGCCTGCAAGGCTACAATATCGTGCCGCGCGAACGGCCGCCGCTCAATCTAGTGCTATTGCTCGATGTCTCGGGCTCAATGAGCGCGCCGAACAAGCTGCCGCTGTTGCAGCAAAGCTTCCGCATGCTGATCGATCAGCTGAACGCGCGCGATCGCGTGTCGATCGTCGTCTATGCGGGCGCGGCCGGCACCGTGCTTGAACCGACGCCCGGCAACGAACGCAACCGCATCCTGGCGGCTTTGGATTCGCTTCGGCCCGGCGGCTCGACGGCAGGCGCGGAAGGCTTACGCCAAGCCTACGCTTTGGCAGAGCAAAACTTCAACGCCAACAGCGTCAACCGCGTCATCATTGGCACCGATGGCGACTTCAATGTCGGCATCGCCGATCCCGAGCAGTTGCAGGATTTCGTCGAGCGCAAGCGCGAGACTGGAATTTATCTCTCCGTCTTCGGCTTCGGCGGCGGCAATTATAACGACGCACTGATGCAGCGTCTGGCGCAGAACGGCAACGGCGTCGCCGTCTATATCGATACGCTGAATGAAGCCCGCCGCGTGCTGCGCGACGAAATGGCCTCGAACCTCTTCACTATCGCCAATGACGTAAAGATCCAGGTCGAGTTCAATCCCGCCCGCGTCGCCGAATATCGCTTGATCGGCTACGAGACCCGCATGTTGAACCGCGAGGATTTCAACAACGACGCCGTCGACGCCGGCGAAATCGGCGCGGGCCATGCGGTGACGGCGATCTATGAAATCACGCCGGTTGGCGGGCCGACCTTCATCGATCCGCTGCGCTATCAGGAGCGGCCGCAAGCAACCGGCACAGGCAGCGAAATCGCCTTCCTGCGCATCCGCTACAAGCTGCCGGGCGAAGACGACTCGCGCCTGATCGAGCGGCCGATCACCAATAGCGATGCGGTCTCCGATATCGCGCGCGCGTCAGAGTCGGCGCGTTGGGCCACGGCTGTCGCCGGCTACGGCCAGTTGCTGCGCGGCGATCCGTTCGTGGGCCAAGACTACGGCTTCGACGACGTGATCCGCCTCGCTCAAGGCGCGCGCGGCAGCGACGAATTCGGCTGGCGCGCCGAATTCCTCCAACTCGCCCGCGCCGCCGAAACCGCCAACGCCCTCAATCCGCTGCCACGGCAACCGCTGCCGGAACGGCGTCCCGCTACGGGCAGATAGCGTCACGCGTGGGGTGCGGGCATCGCCTGCACCCCACCCTCGCGCACCTCACGCCGCCCAAACCAACCTTACGCCGGCTTCCACCGCCGCTTCCGTCAGCTCTGCGTCGAGAACCGGACCGTTCATGACGGGCTTTAGCGCTTGGCAGAGATCGGATTCCACGTACTCGCGGGCGTCGCGCTCATCGGATTCGTGGATCAGGATGTGGGTCGCGCCGAGGAGTTGGGCTTCGGGCCATTGTTCGTGCGCGGCGAGGCGCTTTTTGAGATTGCCGGTGCGCGAGATGAAGAGCGGCGTCCAGCCGCGGCCGGCCGGGCCGGGACGTGAGAAGCAATAAACGCCGGGCGCGTTCTCGAACTCAGCGTTCGGACGATGCACCTTGAACCGGTGCAAACGACCCGAAAAAGCACGGAAAATTGCTTCGCTCATCATCGCCCCTCATCGTCGTTCGCTCTATGTTCTTAGTGATACGTGAGTCGGATGTTCTTGTAAAGTTCTGTTGCGACCCCGATCTCAAATTCCCCGCCGCGCCGCCCCATCTTTCGCGTGAGCGCCCATCCTGCGATCATGAGTCCAATGTCACATCCTCACGGCGCCGCTGAGCGGGCCGAACACATTGCTGAAGCGGAACGGCGTTGCGCGGCGGCGAACGAGAGCCTGACGCCGCTGCGTCGGCGCGTGCTCGAACTTTTGTTCGACAATCACGGACCAGCGAAGGCCTACGATCTGCTGCCGCTGATCGATAGCGAGAAGCAGGCCAAGCCGCCGACGATTTATCGCGCACTCGATTTTCTCGTGCGCATGGGCCTCGCGCATCGCATCGAGAGCCTGAACGCATTCGTTGCCTGCGATGTCGGCGCCTGCGCGCGCTCGACAATTTTTCTCATCTGCGAAAAGTGCGGCGGCGCTGAAGAGTTCGACGCCGGCCACGCGCTCGTCGATCTCTCGGAAGCGGCAAAGAAGGATGGCTTTTCCATCAACCGCACCATGATCGAAGCGAGCGGCGTTTGCGGCGCGTGCCAAGCGGCGGCATGAACCATCCGGCGCCCCTGCCCGCGCCGCTCTATCAGGGCAGCGTCAACACCTGGGAGTGCGACGAGGGCGGACACTTGAACGTCCGCTTCCATCTCGAACGCGCGATGATTGGGCTCGCACACATGGCGCGCGCGCTCGAAATGCCGCGCGCCTTCATCGCCGCCGCAGGCGCGACGCTCGTACCGCGCGAGGCGCACGTGCGGTTCTTGCGCGAAGCGCTGCCCGGCGCGCCGCTCACCATGCATGGCGGCGTCGTGCAGATGGATGAAAGCGAAGCGACGCTCTGCCTCGACATGCGCCACGGCGACGGCGCGCCCGCTTCGTGCTTCACGTTCCGCGTCGCGCACGCAGAGACGCGCCAGTTCCGCGCTTTTCCGTGGTCGGAGCGCACGCGCGAAGCTGGCAAGCGCTTGGCCTGCGAACTGCCCGCACATGCCGTGCCGCGTTCGATCGATCTCAGCAAAGCGCCGAGCGCCATCACACGCCAAGCCGCGATTGATGCCGCCGCCGCGCGCATCGGCGGCGCGCTGGTGAGCCCCGATCAGTGCGATGCCTTCGGCCGCTTGCGCGGCGAGCACTTCGTCGGCCGAATATCGGACTCAGTGCCAAACCTGCTGGCGCAATGGCGGCGCGAGGCGGGCGAAGCGAACGGCGCCACTCCGGCTGGCGCAGTGGTTGAAGCGCGCATGGTCTTTCGCCGCTTTCCGCGCGCGGGACAATTGATCGAAGTGCATTCGGGGCTGGTCGAAGTCGGCGAAAAAACTATCCGCTTAGTCCACTGGATCGTCGATCCCGAACGCGGAAACGCCTGGGCCAGCATGGAAGCGCTGGCGCTCACCTTCGACACCACCACACGCAAGACCATCACGCCAAGCGCGGAAGCGCGGGCGCGGATGGAGGGGCGTTTGGTGAGGTTGGCGGTTTAGCGCGGTATTCGGTTCTCGGGATTTGGGGACCGGGAAGAAACCGGAAAACCGAATCCCGAACACCGAGCTATTACTCCATCCCGTGATACTTCCGCCCCGCTTGCGCCAGCAGCGCTGCGGTTTCGATGGCGGAGCGGGCGCGATCGGGGCGTTCCATCGGCAGGAAGTGGCTGGCCCCCTCTACGGTGGCGACGCGTGAATCTGGCTTGATGGATGCAATTCTATGCATTGCCGCTTCGCTGATGGTGGAGTGCTTCTCGCCACGCAGCAGCACCAACGGATCGGTCACGCGCTGCAGCGCGCTCCACGGATCGTGACGCTGCGCGCAATAGGTCGCCGCTTCGAAGGCCGGGCGGCAGGCGAGCTTGAAGCCGCCGGCGCCATCTTCGATGAGCCCATCGCCAACATAGTCCGCGACCATCTCTGGCGGAAAATTTCTAAACACGCCGCGCTGCGCGAACGCCTGCGTCGCGCTTTCCTTGTCG
>QBMO01000115.1:3586-4138 GCA_003242075.1 Alphaproteobacteria bacterium | reverse complement strand
TGAAGCTGCTGCGCCGCTTCGCTGCGCCGCGCGCCAACGGCATCGTCATGCGCTGGATCATCGGGCCGAGCGGCAGCTGCACGAACGCATAGCCCGCGGCAGGCAAGATCACCGGCTCCAGCAACGCCAAGCCGCTGACCAAATCCGTGCGCTTGCCGGCGGTGAGCAAGCTCACCGTCGCGCCCATCGAATGGCCCGCGAGCGTCACCGGCGCGGTGCAGCTCTGTTCGAGCACAGCGATGAGATCGTCGCGATGCCGGTTCCAGGAGGCATAGCCGAACGTCGGCGCCGGCAGCGTCGTCAGCCCATGCCCGCGCGCATCGAGCGCCCAGACATGAAAGCGCTCACCCAGCGGCGCGAGCAAAGTGCGATAGGTGCGCGCGTTGAAGCCGGTGGCGTGCAGGAACACGATGTCTGGGTTCGGCGTCTCGGCGCCAAAGGCGATGCCGGCCATGCGGCCGTCGCGGAGATCGAAACTGAGGCGGCGGAAATTTTGAGAGGCGTCGTTCACGGCGCGACGTATGGCGATGGCGCCCTGGCAAAGCAAGCGCC
>QBMO01000115.1:408-3576 GCA_003242075.1 Alphaproteobacteria bacterium | reverse complement strand
GGGCGAGCGGGATCAACCAAACACCCGCCGCAAGATATCCGTGGTTCTCCGCCATGGATCGCGGCGGATGGCGCGTTCTTCTTCGGCGATGAAATGGAAGCAGCCGTCGAGCGCTTTGGCGGTCGAAAAACTGATAATCTCGCCGCGCAGATCGGTGGTCATGCTGGCGAGGCCAACCTCGCGCAACGCCGAGCGCAACAGTGTAAACGCGCCCGATTGCGTCAGAGCTTCTGTCATTGGCGGACGCAGAAGCGAGGTGAGACGCGTGGATGTACGGCCGCGCAGATATTGCGTGGCGCTATCGTCGCCGCCGCGGACGATGTCGATCGCATCGCCAATGGTGATGGTGCGGACGGCGTTGGCGAAGAGCCGCCCTGCTTCCGGCATTGTGCGTTCGGCAGCGCGATTCAAACTGCGCTGCAAATCGTCGAGCGGCGCCGACATGCCAAAGCCCGCGAGCGTGCGTTGGGTTTGGCCGAGTATGCCGGGTAGCGGAATGCGCACGGCGGGGTTGCCCCAGAACGCCTCCGGCTGCGCCAGCCGCGTGGTGGCGTTGAGTGCGGCCAGGCCCATGGCGTCGCGAATGCCGGTGCGGGCGTCGGCCTGCGTTAGGCCATCGAGCAGCGGCGTCTGCGCGAACGCGGGCGAGGCAACGCAAGCGCCGAGCAATGCGATCAAGGTGCGGCGGGAGTGATTCTGCATGAATCCAGTGTAGCGCACTCCGACCGCGGGCCTTCAGGCCCGCCTTGCCCAGCTCAAATGCGGGCCTGAAGGCCTCGGTCCAATGCGTCACACTCCGTCACCAACTTTTATCGCCCCGGCCCATGACAGCGCCGCCCGAACACGCCATTGTTTCGTCCATGACGCTTTCGGACCTGATCCCCGACCGCCACTACCCGTCCCGGCTGGAAAAGCTGGTCGACGGCTGGGTGCATGGCGTGGCGTTCGTGCTGTTCACCTTCGCGGTGGGCGCGGCCCTGGGCCTCGCGATCTGGCAAGGCGGCCTCGGCATGGCGGCGGCGATCTCGGTTTACGCCATTTGCGTGATGACCATGATCGGCTGCTCGATGGCCTACAATCTGGCCGAAAACTCGAAGCGCAAATCGCTCCTGCGCCGCTTCGACCACGCCGCCATCTTTCTGATGATCGCCGGCACCTACACGCCCTTCACCACGATCCGCTTCGACGGCGCTTGGGCGATCTCGATGACGACGATCATCTGGGCGCTCGCCCTCGTCGGCGCGGCCGGCAAACTCTTCCTCCCCGATATCGGCAAGAAGATCTGGATCGCGTTTTACGTGCTGATGGGCTGGCTCGTCGTCGCCGCGATGGGGCCGATGATCGAAGGCGTGCCGCTCGCGGGCATCATCCTGCTCGCCATTGGCGGGCTGCTCTACACGCTCGGCATCCCCTTCTACGTCTGGGAACGCCTGCCCTTCCGCCGCGCCATCTGGCACAGCTTCGTCATGGCGGCGGCCGGCGTGCACTATGCTGCGGTGCTGACCGGCGTGGTGTTTGCCTAAGGCGCTAGCGCGTTACTCTGAGTTCTGACGCACGCTCAGCTTCTGCGATAGCGGCAGCTAAATGCTCGCACTGTGCGACGCTTTCGAGGACTGACTGGGTAGCGATCGCCGCCTGGCCGCGCACGCACAGCGACGCTGCTGCTTCCTCGGAGAAACTCGTCAGCCCACGGTCGCCGCTAAGGACGCGCGTGGCGGAGAGGCCGCACTCAACACAAGACACTCGGTGGATCGGCATGTGCTGAGCGTGCGCCGAGTCCGTGACGCCTCTAAGACTTCAGAGTTCCAGTTTCCACAAGCGCCGCGTCACGGTTTTATATCAGATTTGTGACACTCACTCCCGCATTTGGGGAGTCGGCGACGACGAGGAGCGGTTCGCGCTATAAGCAGCGCAACCAGTCCGTGAGGCATGACATGTCCGAGAAGAAAGACCTCAAACGCGCAGCGCAAGACGTGTGGTCGCGCGTGAAAACGTTGCGCAGCGACCGCGGTAAGCTCTATTCGCCCGAGGATCTCGAAGCCTCGGCCGCCGAGCTCGCGCAGTGCGCGACCGACCTGAAGCTCATCGCAAAACAAAAGAGCGCGCTCTCGGCAATGCCGGCAACACCGGCCAAAAAACCCAAGCCGGCCAAAAAGAGCAAGAAGCCCGCGGCTGAAGGCGACGCTTAAGCGCGCCGATCCCGCGCCTTGTCGCTGGTCGAAATCTCCGGTGCTGTTTTCAGAGGCGTTGGGTTCGCCTAACGTCTCCGCAAGGAGACGGTCATGACCGAGCCAACCTGCTTCAAACTCAACATCGAAAACAACGTCGCCCACATCGTGCTGAACCGGCCCGAGGCGTTTAACGCCATGCCGCGGGCGTTTTGGAATGAGCTGCCGGCGCTGGTGAACGACATCAATGACAACGCGCGCGCCCGCGTCATCGTCATCTCCTCCACCGGCAAACATTTCAGCGCCGGCATGGACATTTCCGTTTTCACCGATGGCGAGAGCATCACCACAAGCAGCGGCGATCAGTACTCGCGGGCCGAGGCGTTCCGCCAATTCGTGCTGACGCTGCAAGGCACGTTCAACTGCCTCGACAATGCCCGCATGCCGGTGATCGCGGCGATCCAGGGCGGCTGCATCGGCGCCGGCGTCGACATGACCAGCGCCTGCGATATCCGCTACGCTACCGAAGACGCCTTCTTCCAGATCGCCGAAATCAATATTGGCATGACCGCCGACGTCGGCACCTTCCCGCGCCTGTGCAAACTGATCCCCGAAGGCTGGGTGCGCGAACTCGCCTACGCGGGCCGGCGTCTGCCTGCGGCCAAGGCGAAAGCGATAGGCCTCGTGAACGAAGTGTTCCCCACGCACGAAGCGATGCTGGCGCACGCGATGGAGCTCGCGGCGGAGATCGCCTCGAAAGCGCCGGTAGCCGTCGCCGGCTCCAAGCGCATGATCAATTATGCGCGCGACCATTCCATCGCCGACGGGCTCGACTACATCGCTACCTGGCAAGCCGGCATGTTCTCGCCACCCCACATGATGGAAGCGTTCGCTGCGAAAGCGCAGAAGCGAGAGCCGGATTTTCCGGATTTAGCGCCGCTAAAGAAGAAGATGTGATTGGTCGGGGATCGGGGTTCGGTTATCGGGAATCGGGAAGAAC
>QBMO01000115.1:0-398 GCA_003242075.1 Alphaproteobacteria bacterium | reverse complement strand
CGATGAAGAGCCATCGGGAGCTCGATGTTTGGAAGGTTTCTATGGAGCTGGCGCGCGAAGTGTACGCACTGGCGCGCGTGATGCCGAAGCAGGAAGAGTACCGCCTCACGGGGCAAATGCTCCGCGCAGCGGTTTCCGTTGCAGCTAACATTGCCGAAGGGCACGCCCGCGCCACCCGCAAGGACTATGCGCACTTCATCAGCATAGCTAAGGGCTCGACAGCGGAACTCGAGACGCTTCTCCTGCTCGCCCGCCATACCGAACTCCTCTCGGATGAAAGCACGGAGGCGGTGCTTCAAAAAACAGAACGGGTCGCGAAAATGCTTGCGCGACTTCACTCTCGGCTAAAAGAACCTCCACAAGACTGATTTGCCTCCCGACCCCCGACCCCCGAAAAC
>QBMO01000114.1:9717-10012 GCA_003242075.1 Alphaproteobacteria bacterium | reverse complement strand
GTGCGGTAGGTGTCGAACCTATAAGTGGCCAGCCGCGCGCCCATGGCGGCGTGTGCGCCCGCCTCGGCTTTCGTCACCGCGGGCAATGCATCCGGCTGCAAAACGAGTTTCTCCGCGCCCGATGTCAGCGTCCGCTTCACCGCGTGCCCGGCCCAGCGCTCCACCGCCATGCCGTCCGCGGCGTCGGGCTTGCCGAGCCCGATCACCAGCACGCGGGCGAAATCCACACCCTCCGGCGCCAGAACGTCGACCACTTGGCCCGCACCGCCCTTGAAGTTGGCGGCTTTGGCGGCTT
>QBMO01000114.1:6501-9707 GCA_003242075.1 Alphaproteobacteria bacterium | reverse complement strand
CCATTAAAGTCCCTCTGGGAGGTTGGGCTGAACGTGGGCGGGTTGGCCCGCTTCAACCTGGGTCGCGGCAGTGGTAGCCATGCCCGAAGCAATTGAAAAGCTGAGTGCGGCGGTTAGGGATGCGGACGCGACCGCCGGGTCCAGCAAAGGGACATGAATGAACACAGTCTCCGCATACGTGTTCCGGCAGGCGCTGGGCCCGCTCCTGGCGATCCTGGGGGCGCTGGCGGCGATCGCCATCCTGACTCAGGGCCTCAATCAGCTCGACATCATCATCACCAACCGGCGGGCGGGCTTTGCTTTTGCCTGGGTGACGTTGCTGGCGCTGCCGCAACTGATCTCACTCGTCATGCCAATCGCGGTGTTCATCGCGGTCGTCTATGCGCTCAACCGGATGCAGTCCGAGAGCGAAGTGGCGGTGCTTTATGGCGCCGGTGTTTCGCGCCAACGCATCGCGCGGCCGATCGTACAGCTGGCGGTGTTGGCCGCGCTTATCCACCTCACCATCAACGTGATCGTGCAGCCATGGGCATTCGAGCAGAGGCGGCTGACATTTTACGAGCTACGCACCGACATTGCCTCTAGCCTCATCGAAGAGGGCTCGTTCACCTATCCGAGCGAGGACCTCACACTCTACGCCCGCGAGCGCGGCGGCGGCGGCGAGCTGCGAGATCTCTTGATCAACGACGCGCGCCCAGAGTTTCCGATCACCTACACCGCCCGCGCCGGCGCCATCGCCACCATTGACGGGCGCCCCGCCATCGTCATGCGCGACGGCCAGATCCAGCGCCAGATCGAGGACGGCACCGTCGATGTGCTCGATTTCGACCGCTACGTTTTGCAGATCGACGGCACGATGGAGGAGCCGGAGTATTTCTATCTCAAGGCCTCCGACCGCACGCTTCACCAATTGCTGATGCCGGACATGACGGCGCATTACGATATCGGCACCATCGATCGCTTGCAGGCGGAAGCCCATGCGCGGCTGTCATCGCCGATGCTGAGCATCGCGCTCGCCATGATCGCATTGGTGAGCGTGCTAGGCGGCGAATTTAGCCGGCGCGGCTATGGCCGCCGCATCATGATCGGCGCGGTGCTTGCGCTTTTGGTGCGCGTGCTTTCGCTGGTCATCGCCTCGGAAGCGATCGGCGATCCGCGCTTGAATATCGTGCAATACCTGTTGCCCATCGGCGTGATCCTCGCCGCCGGCTCGATGCTGGGCGGCAAGGCGTCGCGGCGCAGGCGCCAGTCGGACGGTCCCTCAGTGCTGGCGGAGACCTGAGATGGGGTTTCTGCTTTCCCGGCTTGGCCGTTACGTGATCGCGCGCGTGATGATGGGCGTCTTGATCGCGCTCTTCGCCGTGCTCGCCTCGATCCTGCTGATTGATCTCGTCGAGCAGATGCGCACTGTCGGCACACGCGCCGACATCACGTTGTGGGATGCGCTTCGCCTCACGCTGCTCAAGACGCCGATGCTGGTCGAGCAGACGCTGCCATTCGTGGTGCTGGCTGGCGTGATGATGTCGATCATCGGCCTCAATCGCTCGAGCGAATTGGTGGCGATGCGCGCGTCTGGCGTTTCGGCTTGGCGCTTTCTGGCGCCGGCGGTGTTCGTCGGCATGGTGCTCGGCGTTATCACGATCACCACGCTCAATCCGGTGGGCGCACATCTCTTCAGCACGTTCGAAGATGAGCGCTACGACGAACTCTCGCGCGACAATGGAGAAAACGCTTCTGGCGTCTGGATCCGGCAAGGCGACGAGGACGGCCAAGTCGTGATTCACGCCGAGAGCGTCGACGCCAATGGATCCACGCTGCAGGGCGCCACGTTCATGTTCTTCGAGGAGCAGCAGGAGTCGCTCCGCTTCACCCGGCGGATCTTCGCCGAGCGCGCCGTCCTGCGGCCGGGCTTCTGGCAGTTGGCGAACTTAACAGAGGCGACGCCGGGCGGCCGCCCGGTGCGTCACGAGAACCTGGCGATCCCGACAACGCTCGACGCGACCGAAATGATCGACCGCTTCGTAACCCCCGCGTCGCTATCCTTCTGGCAGCTGCCGCTCTTTATCCACGAGGCGCGCGCGGCGGGCTTCGCTCCGACCCGCTATGAGCTGAAGTGGCAGACCCTCTTGGCCTACCCGCTGCTACTGGCGGCGATGGCGGCTCTGGGCGCGGCGTTCTCACTGCAGTTGCAGCGCCTGGGCAATCTGGCGCAATGGGGCGCCGCGGGAGTGGGGATCGGGCTCTTCCTCTTCTTCTACGCCCAGCTCGCCGGGGCATTCGCCATGACCCAGACGGTTCCCGCCGCGGTAGCGGCCTGGAGCGCGCCTTTTGCCGGCATGTTCATAGCGCTGGCCCTGGTGGCCTTCCTGGAAGACGGCTGAGGGGCCACACCTGCGCAAGAGATTCCCCCGGACGGCCTACGGCCCTGGACGCCTTATGCGCCAGACGGTTAGGTAAGGTTCGGGGAGTCGATCAGAGGGATTGAATGCGCCGTTCGGGGGAGATGGCCGATCGCTCGGCTGAACGCGCGCCGTTCGGCTGGGCAGCGCTTGCGGCGGCCCTGGCGGTCACCGTCAGCCCCGCCGCGCTTGCCCAAACCCAACCAATTACCGCGCCGGCCGAGGATCAGACCGATCGCGTCCTGCTCGAAGCCGATCAACTGGTCGACGATCAGCTCGCCCGCACCATCACGGCCGAAGGCAACGTCAACGTTCGCTACCAAGGCCGCACGCTACGCGCCGATCGCCTCGTCTATGATCTGAACACCGGCGCCATCCGCGCCGTCGGCAATGTCGAGATCGTGCTCGAAGACGGCTCGATCACTTACGCTGACGAAATCGAAGCCGACGAAGCGATGAATGTCGGCGCCGCCACCGAACTGCGCGCGCGCCTCGGCGAGTCGGGCACGCTGGCTGCGCGCCAGGCGCTTCGCCACGGCGAAAACGAAAGCGAACTCCGCAACGTTATCTACACAAGCTGCCCGATCTGCACGACCGGCGATCGCCCGCCGACCTGGACGCTGCGCGCACGCCGCGCCATCCAGGATCGCGAGACGCGCACGATCTCGTACCAAGGCGCCGTGCTCGAAATCGCCGGCGTGCCGGTTCTTTATCTGCCGTACATCGCCCATCCCGATCCGAGCGTCGAACGCGCCTCCGGCTTCCTGCCGCCCGACATCGGCCGCAACCGCCGTCTCGGCTCATTCT
>QBMO01000114.1:2185-6491 GCA_003242075.1 Alphaproteobacteria bacterium | reverse complement strand
GAGCAGCCCTATTATTGGGCGATCTCGCCATCCTCAGATTTGACCACGTCGTTGCGCGTACACGGCAACGTCAATCCGCTGATCGGGGTCGAGTATCGCCGGCGGTTCTGGTCAGGCATGCTGGAGCTAGACACCACGTTCACGCAAGAACAGGTGTTCGATACGAACGGGACGACGTTCGGGGATGACCTGTTCCGCTTCAGCGCCTTTGCCGAAGGCCTTTTCGACATCAATGACGATTGGCAGTGGGGTTTCGGCGTCGAGCGCACCTACGACGACGAATACCTCCGCCGCTACGATATTGACGGCGCCGGCGAACGTCGCGGCCCCTACATTGGCCACGACACGCGCCTGATCAGCCAGCTGTTCGGCATCGGCCAAACACGGCACTCTTACGCGTCAGTCGCGTTTGTCGGCTTCCAAGGTTTGCGTGAGGAGGACACCTCCGACCTGCTGCCGGTGATCCTGCCATACGCGCAGACAGATCACGTGTTCGGCATGCCGGTGCTCGGCGGCCAAGTCCGCGTCGCCACCAACACCGCGGCGCTGCTGCGCGACGACAATCCGGCCACCGTCGATTTCGAAGGCAGTGACGCGCGCTTCTCGGCCGGCGCCACGTGGCGCCGCGATATGGTGTTCGGCCCCGGCATGGTGTTGAGCCCGTTCGCACAAGTGCGCGGCGATGTCTTCCACGTCGAAACCACGCCTGACGAATACGAGACGTTCGGACGCGGCCTCGGCTTAGCCGGCGCCGAGATCAGCTGGCCATTCATGCGACCGGGTGAACGCTTCGATCTGATTGTCGAGCCTGTGGTAATGGCGGCTTGGGCGACAAATGACGCCGAAGACCCGCGCATCCGCAACGAAGACAGCCTCTCCTTCGAACTCGATGATTCCAACCTCTTCCGCCCGAACGCAGCCCCCAACTACGACCTCTGGGAGCCGGGAGGACGGGTGAGCGCCGGCTTGCGCGCCGTCGCACGCGCTCGCACTGGCGAGAGCGCTTCACTCCTGTTTGGCCGCCGCTGGCGCGAGGAACAGGCCGACGGCTTCACCGCCGCGAACAATCTGGCAGGCGAAACCTCCGACTGGGTGGGCGCGGCCCAAGTGGATTTCGGCTCCCGCCTGGGCGCCGAGGCCCGGTTCCGCATGGCCGATGACACCTTCGACCTGCAGCGTATCGACCTGGGCGTGCGGGCGGCGGCCGGCCGGTTCAACGTTTCGGCCCGGTATTTCAACCTCGACGAGTCGGTCGCCGCCCCCGGAACACCGACCGAGGAAATTACCGCCGCAGTCGGCGTCGACATCGCCCGCGGCTGGCGTGCGCAGTTCGGACTGACCCGCGACCTAGATTCAGACATAAATCTGCGCCAGGAAATCCGCGCGATTTATGAGGACGATTGTACGTTCCTCGAGATTGCCTACACCCGCTCGGAAACGCGGCGGGGCACAATCGGCCCCGATGAGGGGCTCCAGATCCGGATCGGGCTGCGCTCGCTTGGGGTGTTCGGCGGGAGCTGAGGCGGAGAAATGATGAGCGTGAAAAAGTTTCTTACAGCGGCGGCTGTTGCAGCGGCCCTGGCCGGCGCCGGCTCGCCAGCGATGGCGCAATCCGCCGAAGGCGTTGCGGCCATCGTCAACGACCGCGTTATCTCAACCTTCGACGTTCGCCAGCGCGCAAACCTGCTCATGATGTCGGCCGGTATGGACCCGACGCCGGAACTGGAACAGCGCGTGCGCACTCAAGCGTTGCGCGACTTGATCGACGAGACGCTGCAATTGCAGGAAACGGCGGAGTTCGACATCGCCATTGCCGATACTGATATCGATCGCCGCCTTGCCGATATTGCCCGTCAAAACGAAACCGATGTCGCGACGCTGACAGCGTCGCTTGCCTCGCGTGGCGTTTCGGTGTCGACACTCCGCGCTCAGATCCAAGCGGACATGGCCTGGAGCCGGCTCATGGGCGGCCTCTACGGGTCGCGTCTGCGTATATCAGACTCCGAGATCACGGCGACACAGGAACGGATCGCGGCAAACCTGACGCGGCCACAATATCAGATTTCAGAGATCTTTCTGCCGGCCGAGAACGAGCGCGAGTTCTCCGAGATGGAGCAAGGCGCCCTGCGGCTGCTGCAGGAAATGCAGCGCGGCGCACCGTTCCCGTTGGTAGCCCGTCAGTTCTCGCGCTCCCCCTCCGCCGCCGCCGGTGGCGACATCGGCTGGATCGCCGCAAACGAGCTTTCCCCCGAACTTCAGCCGATCGCTGAGCGGCTGCAGCCGGGCCAAGTTTCGATGCCCGTGCGCACGCCAAGTGGCGTCTATCTCATAGCCGTGCGCGACAGACGCGCGGGCGGAACCGCGGGCGCGTCTTCGCAAGTGCTGCTCTATCAGGTCACTGCACCAGCAGAGCGCCAAGCGGATCTTGAGCGCGTGCGTCGCCGCGGCCAAGGCTGCGCCAACATAGAGCGTCAGATCGCCAACATTCAGGGCGCGGCGTTCACCGACCTCGGAGAGTCCGCCGAGTCCGATCTCTCGCCGGCGATCCGTGGTCGCATCTCCGGCATTGCCTCCGGTGCTGCGTCCCCGGTTGTCGTCAACGGAGCGCAGGCGGATATGATCATGGTCTGCGCGCGTGAGACCGGTGGCGGCGGCGTGCCGGATCGCACTGAGATCGAAGCGCGCCTGCGCGAGCAGGAAATGAACATGCTGGCCGAGCGCCACCTGCGCAACGTGCGCCGGGAAGCGACGATCATCACCCGTTAGGAATGTCATGAAGCCGCTCGCCGTTTCGATGGGCGATCCCGCTGGGATCGGCCTCGAATTGGCGGCGCGCGTATGGGCCGAGCGCGACGTTGCCACGCCGCCATTCTTCCTCGTTGGCGATGCGGACGGCTTTCAGCGCGCCTCGAAGAGACTTGGCGTTCCGAAACCGGCGCTCAACGTTATCGCGCGCGCGGAGGACGTGAGGAGCGGCGATGCGCTCTGTGTGCTCAACACGCCGCTCGCGATCGAAGAAACGCCAGGCGAGCCGGATCCGGTCAACGCCGATGCTGTCATCAGAGCAATCGAACTTGGTGTCGAAGCTGCGCGCGTAGGTGCAGCCTCCGCGCTGGTGACGCTGCCGATCGCCAAGGCGGTGCTGCACACCGCCGACTTTGGTTTCCCCGGCCACACCGAGTTCCTTGCCCATCTCACCAAGGACGATCCGTGGCCGCACGCGCGCGGGCCGGTGATGATGCTCGCTGGGCCGTCGCTGAAAGTGGCGCTGGCGACGATCCATACGCCGCTGGCGCAGGTCGCCTGCAAGCTCGACCGCCTCTCGCTGGTGCAAACCGGCCGCGTCGTCGCCGAAGCGCTGCGCCGCGACTTCGGCATTGAACACCCGCGCATCGTGCTCTGCGGACTCAATCCGCATGCCGGCGAAGAGGGAAACATTGGCCGCGAAGAGATCGACACGATCAACCCCGCCGCCGCGATCCTGCGCACGGAATGCTGGAGCATTACCGACGCGCAGTCTGCCGACGCACTTTTCCACGACGCGGCGCGCGCCAAGTACGACGCGGTCATCGCGCTCTATCACGACCAGGGCCTCATCCCGATCAAGACGCTGCACTTCTGGGACGCCGTGAACGTAACACTCGGTCTGCCAATCGTGCGCACCTCGCCGGACCATGGCACCGGTTTCGACATCGCCGGCAAAGGCATCGCCCGCGCGGACAGCTTTCGCGCCGCACTGACGCTCGCCTGGCAGATGGCCGAGCGCCGCGCACGCCCATGAACGCTGACGAGCTTCCGACGCTGCGCGACGAACTCCAAACCCACGGCCTCTGGGCCAATAAGGGCCTCGGCCAGCATTTTCTGCTCGATCTCAACATCACCCGACGCATCGCCAAGACCGCAGGCGATCTCGGCGGCAAGCAAGTCATCGAAGTCGGCCCGGGCCCGGGCGGCCTGACGCGCGCGCTGCTCGAAGCTGGCGCGCATGTGATTGCGATCGAAAAGGACGCTCGCTTTCTACCGCTGCTCGAGCCTCTGGTGGAGTGGAGCGACGGGCGGCTCACCATCATTCACGGCGACGCGTTGGAAGCAGACGAGGCTGCCTTGCTCCAAGCGGAGCGCGCCGCGGTCATCTCCAACCTGCCCTACAATGTCGGCACGCCTTTGTTGGTGAAGTGGCTCAAAGCCGGCCCCTGGCGCGGAGACATGACGCTCATGTTTCAGAAGGAAGTGGCACAGCGCATCGTCGCCAAGCCGGGCAGCGACGCGTACGGGCGCCTTGCCGTCCTGGCGCAAGCGCGTTGCC
>QBMO01000114.1:444-2175 GCA_003242075.1 Alphaproteobacteria bacterium | reverse complement strand
TTCCCCGGCCCTGCCCGCGCGTTCACGCCGCCGCCGAAGATCGCCAGCGCGATCGTCACGCTGAAAGATTGCACCGATCCCTACCCGCACCTGGATACGCTGGAGCGCGTCACCGCCGCAGCGTTCGGGCAGCGCCGTAAAATGCTGCGTTCGGCGTTGCGCTCGCTCACTCCGGACGCGGAAGCGCTTTTGAACGAAGCAGGACTAGAACCGACGGCGCGCGCCGAGAAAATCGATCAAGCCGGCTTTCGCAAGCTCGCCGAGGCTTGGCGCACGCGCTCGGTTTAGCGCCGACGCAACGAACCCGACCAAAGGATCGACGGGCCGCCGATGATGCCTACGAAGAAGCCGATGTCATAAATGACGCCGCCGCCCTCTTGGTACATGCGCGGCGCCCATGGCAGCGCGCCGCTGGCGAATTCATTGATAGCGGACACGATCAACGTGAGCGGCGCGATCAGGCCGTGCCAAAATCCCAGCACCAGCAATGCAATGCCGCCGGACTCTGCCGCCTGCTGAGAATCGCCCGAGCCCGCCGCGCAGGCGCCGAGGCCCACCGCCAACAACGCAATGCCAACGTACTTCGCAGTCTTGTTTGGCCCGAAAGCAAGCTTACGCGGCGCGACATGATCAAACATTGATGGTCTCCCCTCCGCGGCGCGACCACATGCGATCAATCAAATTTTGAGAAAGCAGCGGCGCTGAGCGCGGTAGATGGTGAACGACCGGAAACGCCTAAAGTTCCGTGGTCCGCGAGCCGCTCAAATTCCCTGCTTCAATCGCTCCACATGAATCTTCAGCCAAAGCTGGCGCGCGCGCTTTAAACGTTCGGCGGCGAGGATTTGTTTGATCTGCGTGAGCGTCTGCTCGAGCAGCGTGTTCACGAGCACGTAATCGTACTCTTCCCAGTGCGAAATCTCATCGAGCGAGCGCGCCATGCGCTTCTGGATTACTTCGTCGCTATCCTCGGCGCGCGCATGCAAACGACGCTCCAGCTCCGACATAGATGGCGGCAGAATGAAGATGCCGACCACGTCGAGCGGCTCAGCTGCGCGCAAAGCCCGCGCGCCCTGCCAATCGACGTCGAACAGAACGTCCTTGCCTTGGATCAGCATGGCTTCGACCGGCGCGCGCGGCGTGCCGTAATGATTGCCGAAGACGAGCGCGTGTTCGAGAAACTCGCCGGCATCGGCCATTTCCTCAAACTGATCCTTACCGAGAAACTTATACTCGCGCCCATCCACTTCGCTCGGCCGCGCTGGGCGCGTCGTGGCAGAGACCGAAAGCGACATGTTGTCGTCCGCTTCCAAGAGCTTTCGCGCCAGCGTCGACTTGCCGGCGCCAGACGGGCTCGACAGCACGAACATAAGGCCGCGCCGCGCGACGTGTTCATTCAACATTGGCGGCTTGCTCCTTGATCTGATCGACCACGGTTTTGAGATCGAGCCCGATGCGCGTGAGTTCGAGATCGGCGGATTTCGAACACAGCGTGTTGGCTTCGCGCGTAAGCTCCTGGCTCAGAAAGTCGAGCCGCCGGCCGGCTGGCTCAGGCTTGGTGATCAGCGCGCGCAATTCGCCCGCGTGCGCTGTTAGCCGCTCCAACTCTTCGGCGACATCGGCACGCATCGCCGCCATCGCCGCTTCCTGCGCCACACGCTGAGGATCGAGTTTGATGTCTGGGGCCAAACCTTCGAGCCGCTGCTTAATCCGATCAAGCGCAGCTGCCGGTGC
>QBMO01000114.1:0-363 GCA_003242075.1 Alphaproteobacteria bacterium | reverse complement strand
CAGCGGTTCTTCGCGCTGCGGCGATTAGAGCGTCGAGCTTATCGGCGGCGTCACTGAAGATTGCCGCCAGCGTGCGGCCTTCGGCCTGGCGCGCTTCCGCCAAACCGGCCAGCGCCGTTTCGAACCCAGCCAACAATGCTGCTTCAAACGCCGCGCGCTCTTCATCGCTCACCTCGGTGGCGTCTTCGCTGAGCAACACGCCGCGGATGCTTAGCAATCCATCCCAGCGCGGCTTTTCGATCTTGCCTTCGCGCACCAAACCTTCGCCTGCGTCGATCAAGCGATCAACGAGCGCGAAATCGATCTTCAGCGGCGCGGCTGCACCCGGATCGCGCGCCAGATTGAGCGAGGCCTGCAACGAGC
>QBMO01000113.1:8790-10077 GCA_003242075.1 Alphaproteobacteria bacterium | reverse complement strand
CCTCACCTGTTCGAGCGCGATCGTGGAGGCGGTGTTGCAGGCGCCGACGACGAGGCCGTCAGCTTCGAACACGATCACGGAACGGCCTGGCTCAGGCGAGGGTCCCCAGGCTTGCAGGCCACGATCCAAGCCATCGAAGCCGGCGGCTTGGTTCAGGCCATCGACCATGCGCTGCGTATCGGCCGGGCCGTACACTGCCAGCAGCGGACGATCGGCGCGCGACGCCGCGCCGAACATCTCGTCGAGATCGGCGGTTTGCGTGAAGCCGGCATTGGTGAGCAGCACGGCATCGAGGCGGCTCATGGGAATGTTGCGGTCGCTAAGCGCCGCTGCCGCGCCGGAGCCGGCGTCGACAACGAACAAGCGGCCCGCCGCGATTACCGCGAGGCAGGGCTGCGCGCCTTGCGCGCCGCCGCAGACGACTGCGCGTAGCGCCGTTGTGTTGAAGAGATCTTCGTTGGCCGCGGCGCGCTGGTCTGCGTACGCTTCATAAGCGCGCGCGATGGCTTCCTGGCCTTCTGGTGTCTGTGAGCCGAGCGCCCAGCCGCCCCAGAACAGCCCAGACAGCGTCACGAAGACGACTGAGGTTTTTCCGATGGCATTCATATTCCGACCCCGATTCCGAACGCGCTCCACGGCGCGTTGACGTAAACCCCGACCTAGCGTCACTAACCCAAACTATGATTCTGGCAAACTCGGTTAAGGATTGGTTTCCACAGGTGCGCGCCGTTGCTCCACCGGTATCGAAAACCGAGGCTGAATCAGAGATTTGGTTGAAACGCTTGCGCAACGATGATTGCCCAAATGGTTAACGCCGCGCCGCGCGTTTTGGTGTTCGATTCCGGCGTCGGCGGGCTTTCCGTGTTCGACGCAATCGCCGCTTCAGGGCACGCGCTCGACCTCGATTACGCCGCCGACAATGCCTGGCTGCCGTACGGCCTGAAGAGCGACGAGCAATTGCGCGCGCGCGTGCCAGCCTTACTCACAAGCCTCGTTGCGCAATGGGCGCCCGACATCGTCGTCGTCGCCTGCAACACCGCCTCCACGATCGCGCTCGAACAGGTGAGGGCGGCGCTGAGCGTGCCGGTGGTCGGTGTTGTCCCGCCGATCAAGCCCGCGGCGGCGCTGACGCGCACGGGCGTTATCGGCCTGCTTGCGACGCCGGCTACCGTGCGGCGTACCTACACGACCGATCTCATCACCCAGTTCGCGATGGATAAGCGCGTCGTGCGCTTCGGCTCGGCCGCTTTGGTGCAAGCGGCGGAACAAAAGCTGAGGGGCGAGGCG
>QBMO01000113.1:0-8780 GCA_003242075.1 Alphaproteobacteria bacterium | reverse complement strand
TCACAGAAGCGATCGACGGCCTGTTTGGCGCCCCAGGTGGCGCCGAGATCGATGTGGTGGCGCTCGCTTGCACGCATTTTCCATTGCTGACGCAGGAGCTTGCTGCCGCTTCCCCGCGGCCAGCTGTTTGGCTCGATAGCGGCGAAGCGATCGCCCGCCGCGTCGCGCATGTGCTCATTGCTGAAGCAGGGCAGGCGCGCATCCATCGCGCTGCGTTCACGGATGCCGAAGCGGCGCGCGATCTGTATCCGGCGTTTCGCACGCGTGGCTTCGAAAGCTTCCTCGCCATCAACGCCGCGCCAGAGTTTTCCACAACACCCGCGCCATAACGATCCGTGTTGTTTCGGAAACGCTTGGCGTCCGAGCGCTCGTTCCCCGCTCGCGGCGCATTGCGTGTCCGTGACGCTCGCGTAACGATCATGTGAAAGAACACATGGGAGGGATCATGGCCGGTGCTTTCGGCGACACGCCGCTTGGTCTGAGTTCCACGATCGTGAACTTGGCCGGCGTCCTTACGCGCAGAGGCGGCCTCAAGGTCCCGCGCTATCAGCGTCCCTACACCTGGACCGAGCGCGAAGTGCGCCAGCTGATCGAAGACTTGCGGCGCGCTTTCACGCGCGCAGCGACGTTTTACTTCATCGGCCAGATCGTCCTGGTGAAGAACCACGGCAAACTTGAAATCTCCGACGGCCAACAGCGTCTCGCCACGCTCACCATGATCATGGCTTACACGCGCGACCGGCTGCCTGGCCGCGCCAAGCAATTCCAAAGCCTGATCATGGACGGCGATAATCCGCGCCTGCTGTTGCGCGAAGAGGACGCCAATTTCTATCGCGGCTTCGTGCAGGAGCCCGGCCGCATGCAGGAGATGGCGCACCACACCGAAATCGGCATCGAGAGCAAAGATCTGCTCTGCAACGCCGCGCGTACGATCGCGACCGAACTCGGCGAAATGAGCGATCGCGATCTCGATGCGTTCATGTCCTACGTCGCCCGCGCTTGCACCTTGAACGTCGTCGATGCGGATGAGCGCGGCTGCGCGCAGACCGTGTTCAACACCACCAATATGCGCGGCTCCCCGCTCTCCGGCGCCGATCTGTTGAAGAGCGATCTGATCGAAAACTCGAAGCTCACCAATGTCGAGGCTGACGCTGCAGCGCGGAAGTGGGAGCAGATCGAGGACATGTTCGCGCGCGAACACTTCGCGCACTTGCTTTCGCAGATGCCGTTCCTGCTGACCGGCGAGCGCCTATTGTCGCCGGGGGATTTGGCTGCTTTCCGCAGCGCGGTGGATCGCGCGGGTGGGGTGCGGACGTTCCTGTTCGATCAACTGCCCCGCTACGCCGAAGCCTTGCGCGCAATCTTTGCCGGGTCGGTCGATGTCGGCGCCGCCAGCGCGGACGTCAATCGCCGCGTGCGCATGCTGAAGCAGACCGAGCGTTGGGATTGGGCCCCGGCCGCGATCGCCTTCCTCGCCGAGCACTCAGGTGAGCACGAACGCGTGCGCCGCTTTTTCCAAGCGCTCGATCGCTTCGCCTTCGCCTGCGAACTCTCCGTCGTCGACGATCGCTTGCAGGAGGGGCGCTATTCCCGCGTTGTGAAGAACACTGGCGACGACAAAGCGCTTTATGGGCCAAAAGGCGCGCTCGTGCTGACCGAAAGCGAGCAGATGAAGTTCATCGACACGCTGAACAAATCGCGCAAGCGCGACCGTCAGCGGCGCTTGCTGCTGATCCGTCTCGAAGCGGCGATGCCCGGCGGCAGCCTGTTGGAAATGACCAGCGATGTTACGGTCGAGCACATTTTGCCGAAGGCGAGCGGGCCGTGGGATTCGCTCTTCCCCGACAAGGCCATGCGCACCGACGCGGCCAATCTGCTCGGCAATTTGACCTTGATCACCAACGCCCAAAACACGGCCTGCGGCAGCAAGTCGTATCACGACAAGCGCAAGATCTTCTTCAACACGCCGAACGCGCAAATCCACGCGCTTACCCGCGACATTGCGAGCATCGAGGATTGGACCATGCGCTCGATCGAGGAGCGGCATGAGCGCTTGGTGCGCATCCTCTGCGAGGATTGGGGCCTGATCCGCGACAGTTCGAGCCAGGCGGCGTAACGAGAGCGGAATTAACCGTGCGCTAACGAATCCCGCGCCATTCCTTAACCCCGCGTTCACGCTTGGGGCAAAGAGGGCGCTTATGTCGTTGCTGTATGCGGTTGTTTTCGCCAGCCGCTGCCGTTCCAACCATCACCGCATCGCTGTCGATGCGCTGCGCCATCTGCGCGCGCCCGAGGCGGAGCGTTGGCGCGATCTCTTGCTGCATCATCACGTCGAGTATCTCGGCGGCGCCAAGGCGCCGGACGAGGTGTTCAAGGACTTCAAGAACCACGTCCTGCATGTGCGCGACAAGGATTGGGGCGGCGCAGTCGAAGCCGCGGAAGAATGGTATCGCCGCACAGTGCGCGCGCTGGCCGATAAGGATTGGAAGCAAGCGGCATGGTCGGCCGGCGTGCTCTCGCACTATTATGCCGATCCGATTCAGCCGTTCCACACCCACCAGACCGAAGAAGAAGGCATCATCCACCGCGCCGTCGAGTGGAGCTTCTCTAAGTCGTACAAGACGTTCCAAAATATTCTCGAAAACGATCTCGGCGGCTATCCTGATGTGAAAGCTGGGGAGGGCGAAAAGTGGCTGGCTGACATGGTCAAGGCCGGCGCCAAAGCGTCGAACCCGCATTATGAAACCGTGATCGATCACTACAACTTTGCCGTCGGCGTGAAGGATCCGCCGGCTGGCCTCGATCAAGAGCTGAAGGACACGATCGCCAAACTCGTCGGCCACGCCGTCATCGGTTTCGCGCGCATCTTGGATCGCGCTTTCGAAGAAGCCGCGGTCGCGCCGCCCAAGGTGGCGGCGACTTTGGACGCGGTTTTCCTCACCATGGAGATGCCGATCCAAGCCGTGCTGAAGGCGATGGACGACAATGCCGCGCGCAAAGAGGTGGCGGCGCAGTACGAAGAATTCCGTCGCACCGGCAAAGTGCGCGGCACGCTTGGCGAAGACGACAAAGTCGTGCGCGCGCTCTACGCCGCCGAAGTGATGAAGACGCCGCTTTCGTCGCTCGACGCCAAATGGCCGCGCGAGATCGGCGCCAAGGCGGGCGAAGGTGCGCCAGCGCGCGCCACCAGCACCAAGGCTGTTGGCACACCGAAACCGGCGCCCAAGCCTGCTCCAAAACCAGCGCCGAAGCCTCCGCCAAGGCCCGTTATCGCCGCGGCGCCCGAGCCGCAGCCGGTCGCGCAACAGATTGAGCCCGTCGCCGCTGCCGAGCTGCCGAAGCCTGCGCGCGACGTACGGGTCCCGCGCGAGCTGCCCGAAGGCGCGCCGCTGGCGAAGAAAGAAAAGGTGCTGCCGAAATTCACGCTGAGCGGCGATGCGCCGGTGGTGCAAGCGCCGTCGATCGGCCCGAAGACGGCCAAGCGCCTCGAAGCTGTCGGCGTGCGCACGGTTGCCGATCTGTTGCAGCTCAACGCCGATCAAGGCGAGGAGCGCATCGACGCGCGCCACATCTCCGCGCAAGTGATACGCGACTGGCAATCGCAAGCATTGCTCGCCTGCACCGTGCCCGGCCTCAAATCACGCGAAGCGCAAGCGCTCGTCGCAAGCGGCATCTCCACAGCCGAGGCGCTCGCGTCGAAAGACGCGGTGGAACTGTGCGAAGTCGTGGCGCAATGGGGCTTGTCGGATGAAGGTCAGCGCGCTTGGGGCTCTGCGCCGGCGCCGAGCGTGGACGATGTCGCCACCTGGATCGAACGCGCCAAACGCGCCACGCAAGCCGGCGCTACAAGCGTCGCCGCTTAGATACCCATCAACGTCAACACGATCGCTGCGATCAGCACTGGCGCGATAAACGCTGTCAGCCCCGACGCGACGATGCGCGCGGTCTTGATCACGCGATGGCCTTTGATCGGTTTGTCGTCGCGCGGCGCTAGGGCAAAGCGGCACATGAAAGCAAACGCCCCCGCGACCGCCGCAACCGCCGCGCCCGCAACCGCGCCAGCCATCAAAGCCGCAATCGCCGATGCGAATGCGATGAGGCCGAGAATGCCGTGGCCGGCATTCATGACGTGCTTTACCAGCCGCTCGGCGCGGCCGGCGTCGAATTGCTTGAACGCGACGGGGGAGAGCACGAACGAGAACAGCATGATCCAGCCGAGCGATGCGCCGGCGAGAACAATGGCGGTGGCTTGAGAAATCTCTTGCATGGGCAAGCTTTAGCATGAGTCGGCGCGCCCGCTGCCCGCACGGCCCCGGAACGATCGCTCCCGCCGCAGCATGCCAAAACAGCGGTCTGTTGATGACGCGCGCCTCCAAGCTTGCTAGCGATGCGCAAGCAAAACAAAGGGCTTCAAACCCATGACCTACGCAGCGATCACAGGCTGGGGCAAATGCATGCCGTCGGCGGTGCTCTCCAACGCCGATCTCTCCACCTTCATCGACACCAACGACGAATGGATCAACAGCCGCACAGGCATGAAGGAGCGGCGCATCAGCCACGTCAGCGCGAGCGAGATGGCTGTGGTCGCCGCTAAGCGCGCGCTCGCCTGCGCCGGGCTCGACGCCAAGGACGTTGATCTCATTGTCTATGGCAGCTGCTCGAATGACGAGCAGGTGCCGAACTCCGCCTCTGGCGTGCAAGCCGCGATCGGCGCCACCAAGGCCGCGTCGATGGACGTCAACACGGCGTGCACGAGCTTTCTCTATTCGCTCTCCACCGCCACCGCGATGATCCGCACCGGCGTTGTGAAAAACGCCATCGTCATCGGCGTGGAGTGGATTTCGCCGTTCATGGACTGGGATAACCGCAACGTCGCCGTGTTGTTCGGCGATGGCTGCGCCGCTGTCGTCGTGCAGGCGACCGAGAAGCAAGAGGGCGTGCTGGGCGAACAACTCGGCTGCATCGCCGATGCGCGCCAGACGCTGCGCGTGCGCGGCATGGGCACGCTTTACACCAATCGCAACGTCACCTCGGGCGTTACCGAATGGGATTTCGACGGCCAGGAAATCTTCAAGCGCGCCGTGCAAGGCATGGTGCAGGCGAGCCAGGCCGTCATGCAAAAATGTGGCGTCACGCCGGACGACATCGATCTGGTCGTCCCGCACCAAGCCAATATGCGCATCATCGACGCCGTCGTCAGCCGCAGCGGCATTCCGATGGAAAAGGTGATGCTCACGGTCGAGCGCTACGGCAATATGAGCGCCGCCACCGTGCCGGTCGCGCTCGCTGAAGCGTTGGAGGAGGGCCGCGTGAAGCCCGGCGCGCTGGTGCTGATGCCAGCCTTCGGCGCCGGCCTTACGGTGTGCGCGCACTTGGTGCGCTGGGGCGAACGCGTGACGCCGCTCGGCGAAAGCGACGCCGCGTTGCCGCCGGTGACAAAATCCGCGCTGCAGATGGTGCAGGATATCCGAGCGACGAAAACCGCGAGCCGCGAGCAATCGACAAAGGGCCTGCACGAGCCAGTGTTCATTGAGCAACGTTAGGGGTTGCCCAGCCGAAATCTCACGATCGATCGCATCCGGAGAGGCTCGCCTTCGCCCTCGCGCCGATAGACGCGCAAATCGTTTGTGTCGGATGTCGCCAACTCATCAACCGGTATCTGAAAACGACACCTGATCCGCAGAGCGGCTTCTCCGAAGCCGAAGCGCCCCGGAGATTCTCGCAAAACTTGACATGTGTGCGGCCGTCCATCCTCGGTTAACGTGCAATCAATGACGGCGGCCCCGGCAACTCCGTGCTCCAGCGCTCGTCTGGGATAAAAACGCGTTCGTTCGTTGAGGCCGCCGCAAAAGCGCTCCATGTCGTATTCGCGAACGCCTGGGAACGCCGGACCAGGAGCCGGCGCTGGGTCTAGCTCAAGGCCGGCGTTGACTGCGCCTTCTTGGGCAAAGGCAGCGGAAAGCGTGCCGGCGACAACGGCGAGTGCGGCCAACCATGGTTTCATTGTCTACTTCCCTGATCCCGCAGCTTCGCCATGATCACGCTATCTCGAATGCCAAGATGCGTCTTCCAATTGCCGCGCAGCAAGCCTTCCCGCTGAAAGCCCGCGCGCAGGAAGAGCGAGATCGAAGCGTTGTTGTCGGGATCGATGTCGGCGCCGATGCGGTGGAGGTCGAGCGCGCCGAAGCCGTGCTCGATCACGAGAGCGAGCGCCTTCGATGCGAGGCCGCGCCCTGTCGCTTCCGGCCGCATGATGATGCCGATCTCGCCGACGCCTTCGCGCTCGACGAAGAGCCCGATGCGCCCGAGCGCTTCGCCGCCGTCTTCGGTGATCGCCCAAACATGCGCGCCGGGCAGATCGAGCGTCGCGCGGATATAGTCGATCGTTTCCTCAACGCTCTTGTGCGCCGGGCTCGACCAGTATTTGTGCGTGTGCGCATCCCCGTGTGCGCTGAACAGCGCCTCGGCGTCGCCGACGCTCAGCGGGCGCAGGACGATACGGGCGGCAGAAAGGTTAGGGAGCTCAGCCATCGGCGCGGGCTTGGCGGAGATCGGCGGCGTTATAAATTTGCTCGCGCAGATCGCGTGCGAAAGCGCGATCGCTGGCGCCCCGCCGCTCAGGATAGTGGACGACATGAATGTGCTCGCGCCCAAGGGCGGCGCGCACCGCGGCTTTCGCCGCGTCCGAGAGGTCGGCGCCGTCGCGGCAAATGAACACGAGGCCGGACGTCGTGCACGCCTTCGCCGCCTCGGCGATCTCCCAGGCGACGTGATCGCTGACATTGGTCAGGTCGATGATCGCCACATCCACCGCCGCAAGCGACGAGGTCACTGCGTCGCGCCAATGTGCGTCCGATATGCGCACGATCGACGCCCCGCGTGGTCCGCGCCCTTTGCCGATCCGCTCCAACAATCGCGGCAGCCCGCGAAAATCGTCGCGATTGCGCGAGAAGGCTGCGCCGATCGGCCCTGAAATAGCGGCGACCGCCATGATCAACAGAGTCGAGGCCATGAAGGCGATCAACGTCACGACGATTACCAGCAACAAGCCAATGAAAGTGGCGAGCACGTTTCCGATCGCTTGTCCGATGGCGCCGGCGAAACTGTCGGCGGTGGGGCGGAAGGCTTCACCGCTCGCTTGAATTTCGTTGAACGAGGCGTAGGCGAAATAAGCGAGCACCGTGACGACCGGGACAAAGAACAGCCAAAACAACGGCGCCATCCGGTTGCGCCGCTGTTCGAACGAGAGTTGCACATCGCGATCCTGCAGTGTCAGCGCACTGACGCCATAGCGCGCCAGCTGGTCGATCACCCGCGAGGTGCGGAACGTGTCGCCGCTCTCGGCCTGGAAGCGCCTGAGCCACATCGCTTGCACACGCTGCGGCATCAGCGCCGCGCGCACGCCGGAAAACGTCCAGCGCGCGATTATCGAGACGAAGAACGCAAACACGAGCGCGATGCCCGCAATGATCCACGCGCTCGCCTGATCCTCGTCGCCACGCGACTCGATGACCGAATAACCCGCCGCCGCGATAACCGCGAACATGAACAGCCAAACGGGTAGGGAGGCCAGAAACGCCCAGAACTGCGCATTGCTGCGATCCCCGGCGATGCGGCGGCTGATGCTCTGCTGTTTGGCCATGGGCGTCCCCTCCCAAGCCGCGAGCTTAGCCCTTCGCCCGCTCGCTTGCACGCACCTTCACGCTCTCACTGCGCAACTGCCCGCAAGCGGCCAGAATATCGCGCCCACGCGGCGTGCGGATAGGGGAGGAGTAGCCGGCGCGGTTCAGCACTTCGGCGAACTTTTCAATCGTCTCCCAGTCGGAGCATTCGTACGGGCTGCCGGGCCAGGGATTGAACGGAATGAGATTTATCTTCGCCGGAATGCCCGCCAGCAACTTTACCAGCGCCTTCGCTTCCGGAATCGAGTCGTTGACGCCTTTCAGCATCACGTACTCGAATGTCACGCGCTTGGCGTTGCCGAGTGACGGATAAGTGCGGATCGCCGCGAAGAGTTCTTCGAGATTGTATTTTTTGTTCAGCGGCACGAGTTGGTTACGCAACTCATCATTGGTCGCGTGCAGCGAGATCGCCAGCATCGCGCCTGTGCGTTCGCCTAATTCCTTGATCTTCGGCGCAACGCCCGCGGTCGACACCGTCATGCGGCGGCGCCCGATTGAAATGCCGTCGCCGTCGGCGATGATGCCAATGGCGGTGTCGACATTGTCCAAATTGTACAGCGGCTCGCCCATGCCCATGAACACGATGTTGGTGAGCTGGCGGTCGCCGTCATTGAGTGGGCGCTCCGCCGTCGGCCATTCGCCCAGCGCATCGCGGGCGATCATCACTTGCGCCACAATCTCGGCGGCGGAGAGATTGCGCACCAGCTTCTGCGTGCCGGTGTGGCAGAACGTGCAGTTCAGCGTGCAACCGACTTGCGAGCTGACGCAAAGCGCGCCGGCCTTGCCGACATCGGGGATGAACACGGCTTCCGCTTCCGTGCCGGGGCCCAAACGGATCAACCACTTGCGCGTGCCGTCCGTCGAAATCTGCTGCGTGACGATTTCGGGGCGCGCCAACGTGTAGTGCTCCGCCAACGTGGCGCGCAGTTCTTTGGCGACATTGGTCATCGCGGCGAAATCGGTCACGCCATAATGATAAATCCAGCGCCACAGCTGCTCGGCGCGCATGCGCGCTTTCTTCGGCTCAACGCCAACCGCGACAAGCTTGTCGGCCAGCTCAGCCTTGGAAAGGCCGGCCAGCGAAGGTTTTGCGGGAAC
>QBMO01000112.1:7579-10086 GCA_003242075.1 Alphaproteobacteria bacterium | reverse complement strand
GAAAATGAAGCCGCCGCCGATCGAGGTGGCGTCGAGCTGCGTAAAGATCGAACTCGCCGCCCCGGCCGAAAGGTGAAACGCCACGCCGACGAGGAAGAGCAAACCTTCCAAGCCCTGCCAGATCAGCAACCGCACCCCACTCTGCGCCGAGCGCGGCAAGGGCGAAGCAAACACCAGCCACGCCGATGCAAGCCCAGCGAGAGCGGCGGCGCCGACGAAGCTAATCAGATCGCCGACGAAGAGCGCCGATACCGCCCCGCCAGCCATGAGCAAGATGGCGGTGTCCTCTGCACGGCTGCGCCGCGCGCTCAATGCGATCAGCATGGCGATGCCGAATATCCGGTTGAGCGCATCGAGGTCGAGCAACACGACGGGCACACCCATTTGCGCCGCCGCCGCCGCCGCGCCAAAGTCGCGGTCGAGCATCAGAAACAACGCCGCGACCGCCGACGCCGCCATGATCGGCGCGCGCGCGACACGCGGCGCCGCCAGCGTCAGCAGCGCAGCAAGAATGCATACAAAGCCCGGATTAAGCGTGATCGCTGGCATCACCGCCTCCGTCTTTCCGCGACGCCAACAGCGCACGCATGACGTGCGCCAACAGCACCAGCACACAGGCGACGAGCACGCCCAATATCGCGCGCCCACCGGGTTGCGCGATCACGCTGAAGCGCGCCGACGCGCCGTCGATGAACTCGAAACCCACGCCGGCCACGAGCGCGACGACGCAGAACAACAACAGCATCGCAGCAATACCGCGCTTTTGCGGAGGTGGCGGCTTGATCATCGTGGCGTCCACACCGGCGAAAGAAACGATGCCAGCGGATCGGCCAGCACGAGCAAGCCAAGCGTGCCTGCCGCTGCCAGAATCACAGGCGCCACAAGAAGGATCGACGCGCCGTCGGGGCGTTTGAAGGCATCCGTCGGCGCGCGGCCGGCAAACGCATTGGCGGCAAGCGGCCCCAAATGCGCGAATGTCAGCACAGCAGCGACGCCGACAAGCCCCGCCGCCCAGATCACGCCGGTACTGGCAGACGCCGTGATCAGCCACAGCTTCGCCCACGCGCCGGAAAACGGCGGCATGCCGATCAAGCTCGCGCACGCAATGGCAAAGCCTGCGAACGTCCACGGCATCACCCGTCCGAGGCCGGGGTAGTCGAGAGTATTGTGACGTCCCGTCACGGCCGCCGTTGTGCCTACCGCCATCAGCAGCGTCGTCGCCGCACAACTGGTCGCCACGATCTGCAGCGCCGCCGCGAACAATCCAGCCGGTGCAGCGAGCAAGCCGCCAACGATCGCCGCCAGCGATTGGGCCCATAACGAGTAAGCCAAGCGCTCGCGCATGTCGGTCTTCGACAATGCAATCAGCGCCGCCGTGCACATGGTGACGCCGCACACGGCGAGCAGGATTTGCGTCGCTGGTGCGGCCGTGATCAACGCTGAGCCGAACACATACGCGAACACTTTTAGCAAGCCGACGCCAGCCGCCGGCAGCACGGCTAACCCCTGCACCAAAACGAGCGACGGGTACGGCGCGGTGAACGACACCGTCAGCCAGCGATGCATGGGCGGCGCTGCCGCCCCTGCAATGCCCAACACGAACAGCACCAGCAGTATGTTGGCGCTGAGTTGATCGACCCGCCCCGCCAGCACGCCGCCGGTCTGAAACTCAAGCGCACCCGCCAGCGTGTAAGTCCAGATCATCGCCGGCAAGAGCAACGCGATCGATGCGCCGAGCAGCACCGCCAAGAACGTGCGCGCCGAATTGCGCGCCTCATCGTCGCCGACATGCGCGACCAGTGGAAACGCCGCCAACGCCAAGGCTTGGTAGGCGACAAAGAAGCTGAAGAGATTGGCGGAGAACATCACCGCCATCGCCGCAGCCGTCGTCAGCGCCGAAAACGCCATCAACCGCGCCGGCGCCTTCTGACCTGTGGCGCGCACCATGCCAGACGTGTGCACCGCGTGCAGGAAGCCCAGCCCGGCCAGCACCGCCGCGGCCAGCGTCCCCAGCGGTTCGATCGCAAACGCCAATTCAACATTCGGCAACGGCTGCGCCAGCACGATGCGCGCGGTCTCCCCTTGCGCAACGGCGTACACAAGATAGCTCGCGAACACCGCCACCACGCCCGTGCAGAGCACGTGCACGACATCGCGCAGGCCCGGCGGACGCGAGAGCGCCAACACGAGCAGGGCTTGCGCCGCCGAAACGCCGAGCACGCCAGCGAGAGCGAGTTCGGCGTTCATGCGCCAAGCCCCAGCGCCAGCATCGACGCACGCGTGGCCAGGTCGAGCAGCAAAGATGGCGCAAGCCCGCAAGCGATTGCAGCGATGGCTGCCGCCAATACCGGCGTCCGCGCCCAGCGCCACACATCGAGATCAAACGCCGCCGCTTCGGTGGCGCGGCGGAAATAGATGCGTTCGATCAGGCGGCCGCCATAAAACACAGCCGCCAGCGAGGTGATGATCGCGGCGCCGGTCGCCCACCACCAGCCCGCGCCTACCCC
>QBMO01000112.1:1346-7569 GCA_003242075.1 Alphaproteobacteria bacterium | reverse complement strand
CCCCCGCTTCGATCAGCCGCCACCGACCCAGAAAGCCGATGGTGAGCGGCGCGCCCATGAAGCTCAGCGCGCCCACCGTGATCGCAACACCGGCAAACGGCGCACGCCGGCCTAAGCCGTCGAGGGCGCTTAAAGCCGCGTCCCTCGAAGCCGCGATGCCGGCGAACAACGCAAACGCGCCCGCGCCCCACGCAAACAACTGCACCAGCGCCGCCGCTAGGCCAGCAGGCGACTCCAGCGCGATCGCCACAAGCACGCAACCCGCTTGCGCGGCGCCCGCATAAGCAATGAGCCGGCGCACGTTCACAGCGCCAATGGCTTGCACCGAGCCAATCAAGACGCTGGCGATGCCGACGCTCACCAGCACCACCGAAACACCCTCGGCCACCGCCGGCGCCGTCGCCGCAACCGCCGCCAGCCGCACGATCACCGCCAACGAAGCCAGAGCGCCCATGGTCAGCGCCAGCGTGGCGTCCGAACGCCCGTACGCCGCACCCATCCACGCATGCAGCGGAGCGGCCCCCGCCATCAGCATCAGCGGCGCAAGCAGCAGCACAAACCCTAACGTGGCTATCTGAGGCGCTGAGATCATGGCGCTCGCTGTGGCGTTCACAGCCCCGCCACCAGCCGCATACGTGATCAGCCCAATGCCAGCGAGCATGAACGCAGCGGCTGCGCCGCCCGCTGTGAGCATCCGCAGCGCGCCATTGAGCGCGCCACGCTCGGGCGCCGTCGCCACTAAACCGGTGAGCGCCAGCCAACCTACATTCACGCCGACCACCAAGCCGACAATATCTTGCGCGAAGAGCGCGCCAATCCACCCAGCCGCGCCGGCCAAGTGCAACGCGACTGCATAGGGCTGCGTACGCGCCACACGCTCTCGCAACGCCGCACCTTCAACCATGATCAAGAACGCCGCGAGCGCGGCGATCAACGGCGCTGCGAATGCGCTCACGCCATCGACGGCAAGCAACGCATCCGGCGCGAGCACCGCACCAGACGTCAAAAACCGCCACGACAAATCCGCGGCCATCGCGACAGCTGCGATTGCCGCCGCCAACGCCAGCGTCCAACTCGCGCGTCCGTTCGGCGTCACAAGCGCGAGCGCCGCGCCGACGAGCAGCACGCCCAAGATGACGGCCGGCGCGTGCGCGCGTGCGAGATCGAGATACAAACTCACGACCGCGGCTCCCGCGGTTCGTCGGCAAAGTCAGCTTTGTTGGCCTCCGGCGTTTCCACCTCGCCATAGGCCTCCTGAACGCGCACCAGCAGCGCCGCGCCGATCGCGCAATAGGCCAAGGCGATCGCGACCGCCGCCACCAATGTCTGCGCGCCCGCGCCGAGCGCGGCCAAGCACAGCATGGCGCCAACCAACGCGATCATCACGCCGGCAATGCGCTTGACGATATTTGCCGAGACAAGCGCCGTCGCTGCGCCGGCAAACAGCATCGCCAGAGCAACGCCTAGCACAAGCGTCAGGGCAACGGCATGCGCGGTCACGACGCGTCCCCATCGCGCAATGTTGGCGCACGGCCGAAAAGCACGGCGAACACCAAGTGGAGGCCGGCTACCGTCACAAGAAAGAGTCCGGCTTCGCCGATGCGTGGCGCCAGCGCTCCGCCCACGCCAAGTGCGCTCACCACAACCGCGATCAGTCCGCCCGCCAGTAGCGCGCGCGCTATTGTCGGCGGAAACGCCTTGCGCGCCTCAGCCGCGCCAAACACGAGCGCGTGAGCGAGCAGCGCCATCGCAAACACGATCCCAGCGACGAATCCAACGCCGTCACCAGGCGCGCGCAGCACCAGCATCGTCAGCGCAAGCAAAACGATGAGCGGCGCATAGAGCCGCACGGCCGCAAGCAGAGAAAGGTGCGATGGGCGCATCACGCGTCTGGCCCCGGCTCAGGCCGTTGCAACACGCCGCGTTCGCCATAGCCCAACACTGCCACACACGCCGTCGCGGCCACGAACACCAAGGCGCCTAGCCATAGCGAGATCGGCGCAGAGGAAGGCGCCGCCGCCGGGCCTGCGCCAAATTCCGGCGCGATCACCACGGCCGCCGCGACGCCCGCCACGACGGCGACGGCGCTGATCCACAATCCGCCTCGCGTCGTTTTCGCTGTGCGCGCGCTCAACAGCACACCGGCCATCACAATGACCGGCGCGAGCGCCACGCCAAACGCCGCCATCGCCACGGCGCCATCGCCACCGCCCAGAAGCAGCGCGGCTGCCGCCGCCAACGCAGCGACGCCGGCCAAACAAGCCGCGGTCACGAACAGCGAGCGCGCGCGCAATGCAGCCACGGCGAGCACGCCCGCGCCCAGCGCCAGCACGCCGGCAAGCCATGTCACCGCCAGTGCGACGCTCATGTCTCGCCCTCTTCGCGCTTCACACCAGGGCGCGGCGCCGTGTAAGGGCCAGACAGTGGCGCGAGACCACCCACATGGGCTGAGTTCGCCGAAAGCTGCGCGATCAATGGCCCGAGCGCGGCGATTAGCACCGCCAACAAAACCAAACGCAGCGCCACCTCGCCGTCACGCGCCAGAAACGCCAAACCGACGCACACCAGAACCGCGCCGATGCCATCGCTGGCGCGCTGCGCGTGCAGGCGCGTGTAGAAATCCGGAAAGCGCAGAATGCCGAGCGTCCCGCCCGCGATGAAGAGCAGGCCGGCGATGGCGATCAAACCGCCAAGCCCCGAGCGCACGAGATCGAGCGCGGCATCCATCACAGCCGCTCCTCTGGGCGCGCCAACGGCGCCTGGAACGTGCGCGCACGGAAGAATTTGAGCGCCGCCGCGTTCAACACGAATAAGCCCAGCACCATAACCAGCGCCGCGTCCGCGCCTTCGACTGAACCCAACGCAGCAGCCCCCGCCGCACAGACAAGCGCCGCCTGAAGCACGATCGTGTTCACCGCCAGAGCGCGGTCATACAGCGTCGCGCTCGCAAACAAGCGCAAGCTGGTGAGCGCAATCGCCACCGCCAGGAGTGCACCAATGCCGAGCGCGATCATGGCCGCGCTCCGCCGTCGAACGCCGCCACCACGCGCGACTCCAGGGCGCCGATCTCAGCGGCATCGATCGCATCTTCGTCGGTGACGTGAACGAGTGCGGCGTCCGGCTCGTTCTCAACCACAACTGAGCCAGGTGCTGCGCTCACCAAGTCGGCCATAACCGCCCGCGCCAAGCCGGTCTGAGCGCGCGCCTTCACGCGCACGAGCGCAGGCTTCAACGTGACATCGGCAGCGAGTGCGCTGCGGATCACTTTCAGCGCGCCGCCAAGTACCGCGCCACTGCGCAGGACGCCCAACACAAGCGCCTGCGGCGCGCTCATCACTGTTGCGCCGAGGCCGCCGAAGCGCGCCGCGAACGCCACACTCGCAGCCGCGAGCACAGCAGCAAGCAACGCCGCTTCCGACAGATCACGCTGCACGAAAGCAAGCAAAGCCAAGAGAAAAAAACCGATCAGCATCGCTGCGGCGTGAAGCATGGATGCGCCTCCCCGCGCCGCCGGCGCGCGCACCAACGCTTAGCGCCGCGCGCCCGGATTCGCCAGTTTGTGAAGCGTGTACCGCTTAGCCGTTGCGGTGGAACAACAATGCGGCGTTTCGGCGCGCGAGCCGCAGTTCGAGTTCAGGATCGTCGTACGACGCGCGATCGATGCCGACAGCATCGGCGGTGAATGACCAATTCCAGTAACGCAACACCGTTTGCGCCTTCGCCGTCGCCAATGTGTCAAACACGTAAACCGTGCGGCCGAGCGGGTTATTTGTGGTGTCAGGATCGCCATACGGCCGGCGTAGAGATTTCCACAGGCTTATGAGCGAAGCACGCTTTAGGCCGACGGCTTTGCACAATACGCCGATTGCCTCGCCGCCGGCGTCGGAGAAGATTTGCGACGCGGTCGTCGGCTTGATACCGGCAAGGTGCGCGATCTCGTTAAGCAGCGCGCGATCGATGCCATTCTCAGCCGCCGCCAATGCGCCTTCGAGCGAGCCATACGGGCTCTTTGTCGCCGCAGCGCGATTACGTTGGCGCCGCTCAATCACTTGCAGCGTCTTGCGCGTGTCAGGATCGGACCAGCCCTCGGCCGCAGCTAGCGCGAAGACATCGCCAAGCTCTTGCAGCAGAACGTTCCGATCGATAGCGAAACGGCGCAGGATATGGACGCGCGCTTGGAAATCCGCCCACCAAAACAGTACCAGCGCTTGGGTTGGACGCAATTCCGTTCGCGCAACGAGATACGCAGGCAGATGCGGCGCTTGGCGCGCGCGTCCGACCGCGAGATCGATGGCTTGGGTGGATAGCCGCGCGCCGGTGTTGCGCAGCACGACTTCGATCACCTCCACGTCGCCAGTCTGCAGCAAGGCGTCGGCGACCGGTTCTGAGAGTGAGCGCCTGCGCGCGATCGCAAGCCAATGCGCCGCCATACCGGCGCGAACGGTGGCGATCAGGTCGGAATCGTCAAAACCGACGCCGTTCTCAAGCAGTGTCTGCGCCACGGTAATTTCGTCGCGCGCGAGGTAGCGCAGCAGCGTCTTCGGCGCGTCGTTAATCCGCGACAGCCCCTGGGCGCAGCGGCGGCGCAATTCCACGTTGCTGGTACGCAACAAGCCCACGAGAATATCGGCCGCGAGCTGGCGTTCGTGCGCAGGAATGCGGCTTTCCGGCCAGGACACGAGATCGCACAGCCGGTTCACAAGCGCGTCGCGCGCCTGAGGCTGGTTCGCCTGGGTGAGCTCCAAGGGCTCTACCGGGTCATGATTCGCGCGCAGCATGTGCCCACCGACGTCACCACGTCCGGCCTTAACCGGTCGTCAACGAGATTGCGAAGGGTCTGGACGCGCCCGCCTTCACGCTGCTTATGGCAAACTGATGGACGCGCCGCCTGAGCACGCACCGCCCGCTACCCAGCCCGGGGATGTTCCCGAGCTTGGGCTCTATTACGCGCTGGTCGGCTGCTACTTCTTCGCGTTCGGGATGCAGTTCGTGCTCTTCCCGTCGCTGGTGACGTTCTTTCTAGGCGCGACCGCCGCCGGCGTGGGCCTAGCGCAGTCCGCACTCTCCGCACCGATGTTCTGCTTTCTCTTGTTCGGCGGCCTCTTGGCCGAACGCGCCAAAGCCGGCCCGACATTGATGCAGCTCAACATCATCTTCGCGCTGTGTTCGATTGGGCTTTGCCTCATCATCGTGCTGGGCTGGCTCACGTACGCGGCGCTGGTCGCGTATGCGGTTCTGGTAGGCGCGTGCGCGGCTTTCATGATGCCGGTCCGGGACGCTGCGCTGAACGGCGTCGTCATGCGCGAGTCCGCGCGCGGGCGACCGACTTCGATCGCGACCGCCGCCGCAACCACAACCGCCGTACAAATTGGCGCGCAGATCGCCGGCATCTTGGTCGCCAGCGCCGCCGGAAGTGAACCTGCGCCCTATCTGGCATTGCAAGCGATCGCGCTCACATTAGGAGCGGCAATTGCGCTGTTCTTGAAAGCGCCCAAACCGACAGGCCACGAGCGCTCCTTCTCAGGCGCGCTTCGCGACATGGGAGATGGGCTAGCCTACGCGTTCCGAAACCCGATCATGTCGCCCATGCTGCTTTCATCGGCTTATGTCGGGGTGTTTGTCGTCGGCTCGTTTCAGGTGCTGTTTCCGCTCATTGTGCGCGACGCCTATGGCGGCGACGCCGATTTGCAGGGCCAGCGTCTGGGCGCATTGTTTGCCTGTTTCTGGGGCGCTGCGTTCGTGTCGGCGTTGATCTTGAGCCGCACCAAGCCGCTGACAAAGCCTGGTCGCGCAATGATCCTCTCACACGTCGCCAGCGCCGTCGCCTTAGCGACGTTCGCCGCCGACAAGCCGTTTCTCTGGTTCATGGCGATTACAGTGCTTTGGGGTCTGGCCGCCGGTGTCGCGATTTCGATGAGCCGCACGATCGTACAAGGCGCGGCGGGCGAGCGTTATCTTGGCCGCGTGCTCGCCGTTTATTCGATGGGCTTTATGGGCGGCGCACCGATTGGCTCAGCGATCGTTGGCTTTGCCGCCAGTGAATGGAGCGCACGAACGGCGTCGCTCATCCCTGCTATAGGATTAGCGATCGCCGCTATTGCACTTGCGGTGTTTACGCCGCTGTGGCGCTTCGACGGCTCAAACCGTTAGCGAATGCGACGCCGCTGTTGCTCCGGCTCGCGCGCATTGAACGCAGCTACGGCTGCTTCCCAAGCGCTGTTGC
>QBMO01000112.1:493-1336 GCA_003242075.1 Alphaproteobacteria bacterium | reverse complement strand
ATTGTACTCCGCGACACGCGCCTGCCACACAGCGCGCTGCGCATCCGACTCGGCGCGGCGGCATTGCAGATTGGCGTGATAGGCAGTCGACCAAGCCGTATAGGTGGTGTTGGCGGCATCCATGATTTCGCGCGTCGCGGTGGCAGGGTCCGGCAATGTCGGCGCAGCCTGCAATTCCCCACAGGCAGACGGCGCGACCGGACCGGTCGGCGCGACGGTGGCCCCGCCGGTTTGAGCGGCCACGGGTGAAGCGATCAGCAGCGCCAAGACCGCGCCAGCCAGAAGAACTCTCATCCAATATCTCCTCGCGTCCCTCGGGACGAAGCATAACCCTCTCGACCGGCATGTGCGAGGGAAACAGGGCCAAAATTTGGTCACCCGTCGGGCCAACTCGCACGCCCCGCCGCACTCATTCAACGCGGAAGGGAACCCGCATGCGGTAGCGCCCCTCCACTGCAACGCCATTGCGCATCGCAGGCGTCATCCTGTGGTCGGCGGCAATGCGCAACGCCGCGTCGGCGAAGCCACGCCCTGCCGGCGTTTCAGATACGACCTCGCAGGCCAGATAGCCCGACGTGCGCACCAGGCAGTCCAGCATCACATCGCCTTGGATGCCGTTCTCGATGGCGCGGCGCGGATAGTAGCGCTGAAGGTTAGTGGGCCGTTGCAGCCAGTGTGGGCGCTCAATCGTGGTGATCGTTGAAATACCGGCCGCGCCACCAACATCTGGAATTGGCTCCAAGTCAACGAAATCCGTGGACGTGGGCACTGGCGCCAGTATTTCCGCATCCCGCACCACAGCCTGCGTGCGCGGCGTTTGCGGACGTAATGGCGGCGGCGCTG
>QBMO01000112.1:0-387 GCA_003242075.1 Alphaproteobacteria bacterium | reverse complement strand
GAGAAGCCGCGGCGTTGTTGGCGCCGCGGCTTCTGCAGTTTGCTTTTCGACGCTGTTAGCCGAGCCGCCAAACAATCGTTCGGCGAATACGACCGCCCGAAGTCGGGCGCCCATCGGCCGTCGTTGCGGCGACGCGGAAGTGGCGCGCCACGCGAAGCGACGCTTCGCCGAAGCCCCAACCGGTCGGATCTTCCGACGTAACCGTGCACGATATCCGGCCGTCAGCTGACACGAGGCAGTCGAGCTGCACGCGGGCTTCCTGGTCGCGCTCCATAGCGCGCGGTGGATAGTAGCGCACGTAGTCGTTCGCGTTCGGCTGTTCGAGCCACGTGACACCCGTAAGCACGGCCGGTGTCGGCGGCGCTGGCGGGGGATCGACGGCAACAG
>QBMO01000111.1:8101-10171 GCA_003242075.1 Alphaproteobacteria bacterium | reverse complement strand
GGCAACAACTCTTCCGGCTTATGCAGCGAGCGCACGAGGCCGCGCGCAAACGCTTCCTCACTCGTGAACACCCGCCCCGTCAGCGTCCACTCCATCGCCGTTTGCACGCCGACCAAGCGCGGCAGAAAGTACGACGACAACGTCTCCGGCACGATACCACGGCGCGCAAACACGAAGCCCATTTTCGCGCCCTCGACAGCGAGCCGAATATCCATTGGCAACGTCATCGTCGCGCCGACGCCAACCGCAGGCCCGTTGATCGCCGCGATCACCGGCTTCAGGCTTTCATAAATGCGAATGCCGACCGTGCCGCCGCCGTCACGCTGCAGCTCGGCCGCAAACGCCGCTTCACCGCGCTCCGCGCTGCGCTTCTTGTAGTCGAACGTCGCGCCGCCGCCGCCGAGATCGGCGCCCGCGCAAAATGCGCGCCCCTCACCGGTGACGATCACCACTCGAACATCGTCGTTCGCGTCGGTCTCATCGAACGCCGCGATCATGTCGGTCGCCATTTGCGGCGTGAACGCGTTCATGCGCTCGGGCCGGTTCAGCGTCAGCGTGGCGACGCCGTCGGCGATATCGAGTTTGATTGTCTCATAGGTCGGCATTGGTGCGGCTCCGCAATGAGCGGATAGGCTAGCTCAGAGCCGCAGCAACTCAACCTCTGCCGCTTGGTAAGGGTCGAGCCGGTAGATCAGCTGGCGGTGGATGGCCACCATCGCGCCCGCGCCCCAATCCTCGATCAGTTCGGCATCATCATTTTCGCATGCCGCCCAACGCGTACCGTCCTCGCAGATGACCACGCGCCCCGCCGCCAGCACGCAATCGATGGTCGAGACAACGCCCGACTGCGCACCAGCGCCTAATCCGACTCGGAACACGGAGTGAATCGCGTCACGCTGCGCATGCGTGAGACGGCCCCAGTCGAGTCGCTCAAAAAGCTCTGGTCCGAGAAAAGAGGCCAGCGCGTCATTCTGTGTCATCCGGACGTCCCCACAACCGAATCGAGTCGACCAAAAACGGTTGATTTGGTTTCCGAGACGTTACCGGGGCGGATCGAGTCTTAGAGCTTGAGCTTCCAGATGTAGTCGCAGTCAGCGACGCTGCCGACCATGAAGTCCCACTCGCTGTGATCTTCGAAGCCGTAGCGGCGATAAAAACGCTGCGCCCGTTCGTTGTTTTCCCAGACACTGAGATAGAGCGCCGAGGCGCTCTTGCTCTTCGCCCAGGCAATCGTTTCGCGCAACAACGCATCGCCGACGCCCGCGCCCTTGGCGCGCTGATGCAGATAGAGCCGATGCAGTTCGAGCCCGCGGGTATCGTCCACCGGCATATCGAGCGCGCCCATCATGCAATAGCCGGCGAGGCCTTGGTCGTCGAACGCGAGGCGGTAGCGCGTGTTAGCGTCGGCGATTTCGCGACGCTGAATGTCGGCGCTGAACTTCGCGTCGAGAAAAGCGCGGAGATCGTGCGGCGGATACTGATGCCCGAACGTCGCCACCCAGGTGTCGCGCGCGAATGCGGACAACGCCTCTGCATCGTCCGCTGTCGCATCGCGATAGGTGTAGTTGCTCACGCAGCGCCTTTGAGCGCGGCGCGAATGGCGTCGAGCGCTTTGCCCGCATCGGCGCCGTTCGGCCCGCCGCCTTGCGCCATGTCGGGCCGCCCGCCGCCGCCTTGTCCACCGACCGCTGCAACGCCGGCTTTCACCAGATCGACGGCGCTGATCTTGCCTTTCAGATCGTCGGTGACGCCAACAGCCAGAGCCGCTTTGCCGTCTTCGACGCCGATATAAGCGATCACGCCCGAGCCCAGCGACTTCTTACCCTCATCGACAAGCCCACGCAGATCCTTCGCCGCCACGCCATCGAGCACGCGGGCCAACACCGAAACGCCGGCAACGCTCTCCGGCCCCGCCGGCGCGGCTTGTCCGCCGCCGCCCGCAAGCGCGAGCTTTTTCTTTGTGTCAGCCAATTCGCGCTCAAGTTTGCGGCGTTCATCCGCGAGTTGCGACACGCGCTCCGTGACTTCGCCGAGCGGCGCTTTGATGTTTGACGCGATCGCCTTCGCCAG
>QBMO01000111.1:783-8091 GCA_003242075.1 Alphaproteobacteria bacterium | reverse complement strand
CTGCACCCGTCGCGCCCTCGATGCGGCGGATGCCAGCCGCCACGCCGCTTTCCGACAGGATCGAGAACACGGCGATGTCGCCCGTGCGCTTCACATGCGTGCCGCCGCAGAGTTCGACCGAATAGGCCTTGCCGTCGCCGCTGAGCGCATCGCCTAGGCGCAACACGCGCACGCGGTCGCCATACTTTTCGCCAAACAGCGCCAGCGCGCCCTCTTCGATCGCTTGCGCCGGCGCCATTTCCTTGATCACGCCTTCGGCGTTCTGACGGATGACTGCGTTCACTTCGTCTTCAACGCGGCCAATCTCATCTGCGCTCATCGGCGCGCCGTGGCTGTAGTCGAAGCGGAAATAATCCGCCTCAACCAAGGAGCCCTTCTGCGTGACATGCGGGCCGAGCACGTTGCGCAACGCTGCGTGCAACAAGTGGGTCGCGGAGTGATTGGAGCGGATCTTCGCGCGCCGCGCGGCGTCAATTTCAAACTTGGCTTTGTCGCCAACTTTGGTCGCCCCTTTCGTCAGCCGCCCGATATGCGCATGCAGCGCGCCGGCTTGCTTTTGCGTGTCCTCAACTTCGAACACCGCGCCGTTCGCAAACGTGATCACGCCATGATCGCCGGCTTGGCCGCCGCTTTCGGCGTAGAACGGCGTGCGATCGAACACCAACGCAGCCGTCACGCCTTCGCGCAACTCATGTTGCTCGGCGCCGCCAGCCACAATCGCCGCGAGCGCGCCTTCACCGGTTTCGGCGCCGTAGCCAAGAAATTCGTTGCCGGTCGTGCGCTCCAGGATCGAATGCCAGATCGCGGCATTGTCGGCGCCCTCGGCGCCTTGCCAGCTCTCCCGGCCTTTTTCGCGCTGGCGTTCCATCGCCACGTCGAAACCGGCCGTATCCACCTCAAGCCCGCGCCCGCGCAGAATGTCTTGCGTCAGATCGAGCGGGAAGCCGAAAGTGTCATAGAGCTTGAACGCGGTTTCGCCCGCGAGCTTCTCGCCCTTCGGCAGCGTCGCCAATTCGTCTTCGAGCAGGCGCAATCCATTGCCGAGCGTGCGGCGGAAGCGATCTTCTTCTTCGTGCAATTGCGCTTCGATCACCGGACGTGCGCGCTTCAACTCGGGATAAGCCTCGCCCATCTCCGCGATCAAGGTCGCCGCCAAGCGATGCATCAATGGCTCTTTGGCGCCGAGAATGTGCGCATGGCGCATGGCGCGGCGCATGATCCGGCGCAGCACATAGCCGCGGCCTTCGTTCGACGGCGACACGCCATCCGCGATCAGGAAGCACGATGAGCGCAAGTGATCGGCGATCACGTTGAAGCTCGGCGCCTGATCGCCTTGCGCTTTGGTTTGGGTCAGGTCCTCGGCCGTCGCGATCAGCGTGCGGAAGAGATCGGTGTCGAACACGGAATCGACGCCCTGCAGCACGCACGAAATCCGCTCGAGCCCCATGCCGGTGTCGATCGACGGCTTCGGCAGCTTCTCGCGGCGCCCTTCCGCGAACTGCTCGTATTGCATGAACACGAGATTCCAGAATTCGAGGAAGCGATCGCCGTTCTCCTCGGGCGAGCCCGGCGGGCCGCCCCAAATGTGGTCGCCGCGATCGATGAAAATCTCCGAGCACGGACCGCATGGCCCCGTATCGCCCATTGACCAAAAATTGTCGGAGGTCGCGATGCGGATGATCTTGTCGTCGGAAAGCCCGGCGATCTTTTTCCAGAGCGCCGCCGCCTCGTCGTCGTCATGATAGACGGTGACGAGCAGCTTATCTTTCGGCAGCGCGTAGTCCTTCGTGATCAGTGTCCACGCCGCCTCGATCGCACCTTCCTTGAAATAGTCGCCGAACGAAAAGTTGCCGAGCATTTCGAAGAAGGTCAGGTGCCGCGCCGTGTAGCCGACATTGTCGAGGTCATTGTGCTTGCCGCCCGCGCGCACGCACTTTTGGCTCGTCGCCGCACGCGGATACGGCGGCTTCGCCGCGCCGGTGAAGTAGTTCTTGAACTGAACCATGCCGGCATTGGTGAAGAGCAGTGTCGGGTCGTCTTGCGGCACCAGCGACGACGACCCCGGCAGCTCGTGGCCGCGGGACGCGAAAAATTCCAGAAACTGCCGACGGATGTCGTTGACGCTGTTCATACCAACCAAGCCAGATCAAAAGGTTCGGTTCGGTATATTGTAGTGCGTGCGCGAACGCCAAGCGGCGGGATTGCCATCTCGCCTATCCGCCACGTCAGGGCGGCAGAGAGAGCGCGCCGTTTTCGGCCAACGGGAAGTGCGGATTCCAGGCGATCTCCCAGAGATGCCCGTCCGGATCAGCGAAATAGCCGGAACGGCCGCCCCAGGGCGCATTTTCAGCAGGCTTCACGACAACCGCGCCGAGCCGCTCGGCTTCCGCGAGCGCGGCGTCCACGCCCTCTTTGGTCCGGACATTGTGGGCCAGTGCGATGCTACGAAATCCGCTGCCTTCAGGCGAGACCTTGGCGTCGCAGGCCAGGCTCTCCCGCAGAAACAGGCAGAGCGCCATCGGCCCCGCCTGAAAGAACACGACCTCCCCGCCACCGACAGACGAGGCTTTGAAGCCGAGCGCTTCATAGAACGCCCGCGAGCGGGCGAGATCAGCGACGCCCAGAGTGATCAGGGAAACGCGCGGCTCCATCGCACCACCCCCAGAAAAGTAATTCGCCGGCCGGCCCAGAACTCATGGCCAGGGCATGGGGTCGGGTCGGCTACACGAGCCCCGAACCAGCCGGCGAAATTCACAAGCGTCTATTCGCCTTCAGCGGCGTCCTTGGCTTCGTCATCGGAGGGCGGCGAGTACATCGCATCCGCCACTACCGCCGACTTGCCACGGATCTTGTCTTCGATCTCGATCGCCACGGCCTTGTTCTCTTTCAAGAACCGGCGCGCGGCCTCCTTGCCTTGGCCAATCTTCTGCGACCCGTAGGCGTACCAAGCGCCGGACTTATCGATGACGCCGGCCTTGACGCCGAGCTCGATCAGCTCGCCTGTCTTTGAGATACCCTCGCCGTAGATGATGTCGAACTGCACCTGCTTGAACGGCGGGGCGACCTTGTTCTTCACCACTTTGACGCGGGTTTCCGAGCCGATCACTTCGTCGCGCTCCTTGATCTGACCAGTGCGGCGGATGTCCAAACGCACCGAGGCGTAGAACTTCAGCGCATTGCCGCCCGTCGTTGTTTCCGGGTTGCCGTACATCACGCCGATCTTCATGCGTATCTGGTTGATGAAGATGACGAGCGTGTTCGACTTCGAGATTGAGGCCGTCAGCTTGCGCAGCGCTTGGCTCATCAGTCGCGCTTGCAGACCCGGCAGGCTATCGCCCATCTCGCCTTCGATTTCCGCGCGCGGCGTCAGCGCCGCCACCGAGTCGATGACAAGAACGTCGACAGCGCCGGAGCGCACCAGCGTGTCGGTGATTTCCAGGGCCTGCTCGCCGGTGTCGGGCTGCGACACCAAGAGGTCATCAAGATCAACGCCCAGCTTACGGGCATAGATCGGATCGAGCGCGTGTTCAGCGTCGACGAAGGCGCAAACGCCGCCGCTCTTCTGCGCTTCCGCGATCACGTGCAGGGCTAAGGTCGTCTTGCCCGAGCTTTCCGGGCCATAGATTTCAATGATGCGGCCCTTGGGCAGGCCGCCAATGCCGAGCGCGATATCGAGCGACAGCGAGCCGGTCGAGATCGCTTCGTTCTCCTCCACCGGCTTTTCGCCCAGGCGCATGACCGAGCCTTTGCCGAAGGCCTGGTCGATCTGCTTCAGCGCGGCGGACAGCGCCTTCTGCTTGTCAGTTTCCACATTCGCCTCAACAAGCTTCAGCTTAGCCATCGTTTCCGCCCTCCTTAGGCCCTGAGTCCAGGGTTCGCGCCACCGACCAGGGCGCTGCATCATCAGGAATGGAATGTACCGCCTTTGTTCTCGGAACGCAAGCAGAACATCGGCGGCGGGATCGGATTTCGAAGATCATCGGTCGCGGCGCCAAATGCAGTGGCGCGATGTGTGCATTTACCCAATCCCTATTCCCTAAACTCGGGTTCCGAGGCTTAATCGTTTCGACTGGGAAATACGGAGAGGATCGCGCCATGGCTTCGTCCTTAGCGCCAGTGCCGCCGACAAGCCGCCACCCGGCGACGCTGGAGGGTGTCACCTCCTATCGCGTCAAGACGGCCGCGCTCTCGCGCCCCGCCGGCCCGATCCAAAAACCGAACCCGGACATGGTGCTCATCACCGGCGCCGATGGCGGCGTCGTGGTTTATCCGCCGAGCGAGAAGCTTGTGATCCTCGCGGCGAAGCGGACGCACAAAACAAATCGCTGAGATGCGGTCGGCAACTCCTTTACTTGCACTGCTTATGTTTGCGGCAGGATGTTCAGACGCCCGTCAGGTCGAGGAACGCGGTCTCGCTGCGCTATCTCGGGCGGAGAAGATTGAACTCGCGGTTCGAATCCTGGGTGATTTGCAGGCAACGGGTTATTGCGCGGCTGTACCGGCAGTTAGCGACGTTGCTGCTGAGAGAAACGCGCGTATCTCAATCTCGATCGACCAACCTGAGCTGGGATACCCTGACTCTGATCACGGCACGATGGTCGGCCTCTCTTACGTCTGCACAGACCACGGCGGCCTTGAACGGGTCTCAGAGCATCTGGTGAATCTCAGAACGCGCGAAGTTAGCGTTCATCAAATCGCCAACACAGGCTCAGCACCGGGCGCTCTGGTATTTCCGCCGCCTAACTAAACGCCGCCATATCCCCAAACTTCCCAGCGTTGAAATCCAGGATCGCCTGACGGATTTCGCCTTCGGTGTTCATCACGAACGGGCCGTATTGCACGACCGGTTCGTTCAACGGCGCGCCGCTCATCACCAAGAGCTTGGCATCGTTATCCGCTTCAATCGCAATCGCGCCGCCTTCGCGCTCGAACACAGCGAGCTGCGATGGCCCGGCTTTGTGCTCGCCGACAAGACGCACGTTGCCGCTTTGCACCAGCACAAGCAGCGTATGGCCTTCAGGCAAAGCGAGTTCAGTGCGCGCGCCAGCGTTCAAGCGCACATCCCAAATGTCGATCGGCGTGAAGGTGCGCGCCGGGCCTTTGGCGCCGGCGTATGAGCCCGCAATCACGCGAAGCTGTCCCGCGTCGTTGGGCAACGCCACCGATGGGATCTCGCCATTAAGCAGCGTCTGATAGCCGGGCGGCGCCATTTTGTCTTTCGCCGGCAGGTTCACCCAAAGCTGCACCATCTCCATCGTGCCTCCGTTCTTGGTGAAGGCCGCCGAGTGAAACTCTTCGTGCAGAATGCCGGAGGCGGCCGTCATCCATTGCACGTCGCCGGGGCCGATATGGCCGCCATTGCCTGTGCTGTCTCGGTGATCGACTTCGCCGTTGTAGACGATCGTCACCGTCTCGAAGCCGCGATGCGGATGCACGCCCACGCCGCGTTTCTGTGCGGCCGGTGCGAACTCATAAGGTTGCGCATAGTCGAGCAGGATGAACGGGCTCACCGCCGTGCCATGCGTCTGCGGCGAAAACATCGACCGCACCGGAAACCCATCGCCCACCCAATGCGGCTGCGGCGCGTTCTGCAGGGATACGAGTTTTCTCATGTGCGGCGTCCTCCGCCGCTAGAAATATGGACCCCGTGCGAGAGCGCAATAAGGCACATGGATGACACTTACGCCGCGCGTCTCAAGCCGCCGTCGCCAGGATCTCCTTCACCCGCCCGACCAGCTGCTCCATCGTCACGGGCTTCGACATATAGTGCACCGGATATTGCTCCAGCATGTGGCTGAAGCTTTCCGGCGCGTAGCCGGAGAGGAAGAGCACTTTGGCGTTGCCGATGAGTTTGGGATCGGCTTCTTGCAGCATTTCCGGGCCGGTCATGATCGGCATGGAGACGTCTGAGATGATGATGTCGTAGGCGCCAGGATTGCGCGCCATCACTTCAAGCGCTTCTTCGCCGTTCTCAGCCTCTTCAACCTCGTAGCCGCACTCTTTCAGATTGCGCACGATCGAACGGCGCACGGCGGTTTGATCTTCCACGAACAGGATCTTGCCGCGGCCGGCGACATCCTTGGTCGGCGGCGCGATCAGCGCGCGTTCCTTGGCGTTGATTTCTTCGATCTCCTCCGGCGTCGGCTCGTAGGCCGGCAGGAAGATGCGGAACGTGGTGCCGACACCCATTTTCGAGCTGAAGAAGATGTAGCCGCCCGATTGCTTGACGATGCCGTAGCTAGTGGCAAGGCCGAGGCCGGTGCCTTTGCCGGCCTCTTTGGTCGAGTGATACGGACGGAAGATTTTCGCGGCGTGCTCAGGCTTAATGCCGGCGCCGGTGTCTTCGACTTCGATCAGAACATACGTGCCGTCTTCAATCGGGTTATGACCCAAACCACGCGCCGCTTCGGCTGTGATCGTGGAGGTGCGCACGGTGAGCTTGCCGTCTTTCGCCATCGGCGAATCTTTCGGCGTCATCGCGTCGCGCGCATTGGTGGCGAGATTGACCAGCACGCGTTCGAGCTGCGTCTTGTCCACTTTCACATACGGCAGATCGCGGCCGTGGCGGATTTCGTACGGGATCGAGGCGCCGACGATGCGGCGGATCAGCTCCTGCTTCGAGCCGATGAAATCGCCGACATCGAACACTTCGCGCGCGAACGTCTGCTGACGCGCATAGGCGCGCAGCATTTCAGAGAGCTCTTTCGCCGTCACCGCGTGATCGGAAATCTCGCGCAGCATCGGATAGTCAGCGTCGCCGACCGGATGGCGGCGCAGCAGAGTCGAGCATGTTTGCATGACGACAGTCAGCAGATTGTTGAAGTCATGCGCGACGCCGGCGGCGAGTTCGCCGATCTCGCGCATCTTCTCAGACTGTGCGAGCCTCGTTTCGAGTTCGCGCTGCTGGCTGACATTGGCGATGTAGGCGATGCCGCGCCCCTCCGGCGAGCGCGCCAGATGCACATGCACCGCCGTCGGCGGCGCGGTGGCGAGCGTCATCTCGATCGGATCGGTCATCGCCTGGCGCAAGCGATGCGCCAACGCGTTTGGCCCTTCGGAGGCTTCGAACAGATCGGCAAATGCCGCACTCGGCGTGGCGCGACCTTGCGTCATTTCCATCAGCGACGCGTTGCTATCCAGCAAAGCCGCTGACGCCGGGTCGGTGCCATCCAGCACAGCCACGCCAAACGGCGCGTGCGCGAAGACGCCGCCATCGGCGTGCGAACCTTCCGTGCGTGGGATGGCCGGCGCTTCTGGCGCTTCGGCGTCGGCGAAGAACACGAACGTGCGCGACGCGCCGTCCATATC
>QBMO01000111.1:0-773 GCA_003242075.1 Alphaproteobacteria bacterium | reverse complement strand
CCATATCTTCCGCCGGCCAGAACGAGAGCGCGGAAGCCTGCGTCTCGTGACCATCGATGCCGCGCAGCGTGACGCGTGCGCGCGACGGCCCAAAGCCGCGGCGATCGCGGCGCAGCAGGCGCGAAGGATCATCCTTCACGATGTCCTTCACACGCAACAGCGAAGGATCGTCGCCCAGACCGAGCACCGAGCGCAGCGAACGGTTCATGTAAATGATCGTGCCGTCCGCGCGCGCGGCGAAGAAACCGACTGGCGAGTCGTCGAGGAAAAGCTGGCGGCCTTCCGCCGTCACTTCGACCTGATCGGCCGCGCCAATTTCACGCAAACGCCACAACACGTTGCCGCCTGGCATCGGGCCGACCGAGGCTTCGTAGCGCGTGTGCTTGCCGTTCAGCACGGCCGTCGCCGGCAATTCCTCGCGCCGCACATGGCCGAGCTGCGCCGCCTTCGACAAACGGAACATCGGCGCAGAGAGCATCGGATCGGCGCCGAACAGACGGCTCATCATCGGCGGGCGATCGCTATCGCCGAGGACGCCTGTTGTTTCGGCGATGTCGAGATAGGCTTGGTTGGCGGTCAGCGGCGAGAGATGACCGTCAGTGACGAGTGCGGCTTCATCGAGCGCGCCGATCAGCGCGAACTCATTGCGTCCGCTCAGCAGCGATCCCGCCGCGATTACGCCGCGCTCCGGAAACGCGCCATACTTGCGGCCGGCGCCGCGCGAGAGCCAGAAAAACAGCACCATGCCCGCCGCCGCGAGCAGCACCAGCAAA
>QBMO01000110.1:9980-10237 GCA_003242075.1 Alphaproteobacteria bacterium | reverse complement strand
GCAGGCGTGCATGGGTCTCGGCGTCGACGATGACAGGCACCAAGCCGTTCTTCAGCGCATTGGAGGCGAAGATGTCGGCGATGCCGGTGGAGACGATGACGCGGAAGCCATAGTCTAGCAGCGCCCAGGGCGCGTGCTCGCGCGAAGAGCCGCACGCGAAATTGTCGCCGGCGACGAGGATGCGGTGCTCGGCTGGATCGATCGTGTTCAGTTGCGCGTCCGGCAGCCGCGCGCCATCGGGGCCGTAACGCCAATCG
>QBMO01000110.1:9229-9970 GCA_003242075.1 Alphaproteobacteria bacterium | reverse complement strand
CGCGCGACGGGCTCGGTGCGGCCGCGTTCTACGATTGGCGTTACGGCCCCGATGGCGCGCGGGGATGATCTGATCGGTGTCGATATTCGCCTGCGGCAGCACCAGGGTGCGCGAGATGAGGCGCGTGAATTGCTCAGGCATGGGCCGCCTCCAGAAATGCGCGCGGATCGGTGAGCTTGCCGGTGACGGCGCTGGCGGCGGCGGTGGCGGGGCTAGCGAGAATGGTGCGCGCGCCTTTGCCTTGGCGCCCCTCGAAGTTGCGGTTCGACGTCGAGACCGCGAGTTGTCCGGCGCCGACGAAATCGCCGTTCATGGCGATGCACATGGAGCAGCCCGGCAAACGCCATTCGGCCCCGGCGTCGATGAACACGCGGTCCAGGCCTTCCGCCTCGGCTTGCTGCTTCACCGATTCCGAGCCGGGCACGACCAGCATACGCACGCCTTCTTTCACGCGCCGCCCGCGCAGGACGGCGGCGGCGTCGCGCAGATCGGTGAGGCGGCCATTGGTGCATGAGCCGACGAAGACGACGTCGATCGCATGCTCCGTCGTCGGCGCGCCGGCCGCGAAGCCCATGTATTGGAGGGCTTGGCGCTCACTATCGTCGCGCGCGCCGGGGGTCAGCGCGCCGATCGCGATCGAAGCGTCAGGCGTGGTGCCGAACGTCGCCATGGGGGCGATAGCTCCGGCGTCGATGAGAATCTCGCTGTCGAAGCGCGCGCCGTCGTCTGTCACGAGCGCAC
>QBMO01000110.1:3554-9219 GCA_003242075.1 Alphaproteobacteria bacterium | reverse complement strand
GAGCGCACGCCATTTCGCAACGGCGGCATCGAAGTTCGCCGACGCATGCCGGCGGCCGCGCAGATAGGCGAAGGTTGTCTCGTCCGGGGCGATCATGCCGGCGCGGGCGCCGGCTTCGATCGACATATTGCAGAGCGTCATTCGCCCTTCCATGCCAAGCGCGCGGATGGCGTCGCCGGCATACTCGATGACGTGGCCCGAGCCGCCGCCAAAGCCGATGCGATTGACGACCGCAAGCGTCAGATCCTTCGCCGACACGCCCGGTCCCAAGCGGCCATCGACGGTGACGCGCATCTGCTTCGGCTTGCGCTGCAGCAAACATTGCGTCGCCAGCACATGCGCGACTTCTGACGTGCCGATGCCGAACGCAAGCGCGCCGAAGGCGCCGTGCGTCGCCGTATGGCTGTCGCCGCAGACGACGACCATGCCCGGCTGCGTGAGCCCCAACTCCGGCGCCATCACATGCACGACGCCGCGATCGTCGCTGTCCCAATCCGCCAACCGCACGCCGTGGCGCTGGCAATTGGCGCGCAGCTGATCGACTTGAGCTGAAGCGGCGGCTGTTACGTAAGTGCGTGCTCCATTCGCCGCTGGCGGCAGCGTTGGCGTCGAGTGATCGAGCGTGGCGTAGGTGCGGTCGGGGCGGCGCACGCGCAGGCCGCGCTGATTGAGTTCGGCGAACGCCTGCGGGCTGGTGACCTCGTGCACGAGGTGCAGCCCGACATAAAGAATAGCCGGCGCATCCGCCGTCTCCGGCTGCACCAGATTGGCGTCCCACAATTTGTCGAACAGCGTGCGCGGCTCAGGCGGCGGCATTGGCGTCTCCGCTTCGCCCTTGAAGCGCAACGAGGCGGTTGAGCGCAGCCACATAAGCGCGCGCGCTGGCGACCAGCGTATCGGCATCCGATGCGCGGCCGGACACGGAGCGGCCGTTGGCCGAGAGACGCACACTCACCGTGGCTTGCGCGTCCGTGCCTTCAGTCACCGCCTGGACTTGGTAGAGTTCAAGCGTCGCTTCATGCGGCGCGGCGGCCTTGATGGCGTTGAAGATCGCGTCAACCGGTCCTGCGCCGCGCGCGGTCTTCCAGATATGTTCGTCATTGACGAGCAAGTCGATCTCGGCGGTTTGCGGGCCGTCTGTACCGGCCACCACGCGCAGGCGAGTGACCTGGATCGCTGCGTCCGCATGGGCGATCTGATCGTCGACCAGGGCAATGATGTCTTCGTCGAAGACATGGCGCTTGCGGTCGCAAAGCTCCTTGAAGCGATGGAAGGCGTCGGCGAGCGCATTGTCGCTCAAGGCGTAGCCCAGTTCCTCCAGCTTGTTCTTGAACGCATGACGGCCGGAGAGCTTGCCCATGACCAGGCTGGTTGCCCCTTGGCCGACATCTTCCGGGCGCATGATCTCGTAAGTCTGCGTGTTCTTCAGCATGCCATCCTGATGGATGCCGCTTTCGTGGCTGAAGGCGTTCTTGCCGACGATGGCCTTGTTGTATTGGACCGGAAAGCCAGTGATGCGCGACACGGTTTGGCTCGCGCGCATGAGGTGCGCCGGATCAACCGCGGTCTGGAACGGCAAGTCCTCGCCGCGCACGCGCAGCGCCATGACGATCTCTTCCAGCGCCGCATTGCCAGCGCGTTCGCCCAACCCGTTGACGGCACATTCAATCTGCCGCGCGCCGCCTTGCACTGCAGCCAGCGAGTTGGCGACGGCGAGGCCCAGATCGTTGTGGCAGTGCGAAGAGAACACGACGCTGTCAGCGCCGGGAACGTTTGCGATCAAGTCCTCGAAGATGGCGCGGTATTCGTCCGGAAACGAATAGCCCACAGTATCGGGGATGTTGATCGTCCCGGCGCCAGCACTGATGGCGGCTTCGACGCAGCGGCGCAGGAAGTCGCGTTCCGTGCGGGTCGCGTCTTCCGCGCTCCATTCGACATCGTCGGTAAAGTTGCGCGCCAGCGTCACGCTCGCCGTCACCGCGTCCAGCACCTGCTCGTGCGACATGTTGAGCTTGTGTTTGCGATGGATCGGCGAGGTCGAGATGAAGGTGTGGATGCGGCCGCGCGGGGCGGCGCGAATGGCTTCGGCGCAGCGTTCGATATCTTTCGGGCTCGCGCGAGAGAGGCCACAGAGAATTGAGTTCTGCAGCACGGCTCCCACCGCGCGCACGGCCTCGAAGTCGCCATTGGAGGCGGCCGGAAACCCGGCCTCGATGATATCGACGCCCATCTGTTCGAGGATGCGGCCGAGCTCGACTTTGTCTTCGAGCGTCATGGCGGCGCCCGGCGATTGCTCGCCGTCGCGCATGGTGGTGTCGAAGATTTTGACCGTGGCGGCGTTGGACTGGGCGGTCATACACTAATCTCCGTCAGCGCGATTTTGAACGAGCGGGCGGCGGAGAGAGAAAACTGCGTCATGGGGCGGGAGCTCCGAGAATTGTTAAGAAGCAAGGGGTTCGGGTGAGCGCTCGGCGTCGCCCCCCATAAGTCGATCCGCATGCGGGCCGCGATGGATCGACAGAACGCCGGTGCGAGAAATCTCGGTGAGACCGATCGGACGCATGAGATCGATGAAGGCGTCGACCTTCTCGCTCGCGCCGGTGACCTCGAAAATGAAGCTCTCCAGCGTGGTGTCGATCACCTTGGCGCGGAAAATGTCGGCCACGCGCAACGCTTCGATGCGATCCTGACCGCTGGAGCGCACCTTCACCAAAGCCAGTTCGCGCAGCACGCCGGCTGCGTCGTCAGTGACATCGATGACTTGGCGCACCGAGACAATGCGATCGAGCTGTGACTTGATCTGATCAATGGTGGCGGGTTCGCCGCGCGTTACGACGGTGATGCGCGAGGTATGCGCCGCGGTGTCGGTCTCGGCGACGGTGAGGCTTTCGATATTGTAGCCGCGCGCCGAGAACAGGCCGACGACGCGCGCCAGCACGCCCGGCTCGTTGTCCACCAGGATGGCCAGTGTGCGTGCTTCGGAGCGGGCGGAATGCGTCATCAGACCAGCTTCTTTCCGGCGTCGTCGATTTTGGTGTTGGCGATGAGATCGTCGCCCAAGATCATCTCGTTGTGCGCCTTGCCGGAGGGGATCATCGGGAAGCAGTTTTCCTCGCGCGCGACCCGGCAATCGAACAGGACGGGGCCAGGCGCCGCAATCATCTCGGCGATTTTGACGTCGAGTTCTTCGGGGCGGTTGGCGCGGATGCCGGTGCAGCCGAAGGCCTCCGCCATTTTCACGAAGTCCGGCAGCGCTTCGGAATAGGAGTGAGAGTAGCGCTCGCCGTGCAGCAATTGCTGCCACTGACGAACCATGCCCATCCATTCGTTGTTGAGGATGAACACCTTGATCGGCAGGCGATGCTGCACGGCCGTGCTCATCTCCTGCATCGTCATCTGAACGCTGGCTTCGCCGGCAATGTCGATGACCAAGGCGTTCGGGTGCGCGGCTTGGACGCCGAGCGCGGCGGGCAGGCCGTAGCCCATGGTGCCGAGACCGCCTGACGTCATCCAGCGGTTCGGCTCGTCGAAGTGAAAGTACTGCGCCGCCCACATCTGATGCTGGCCGACCTCGGTCGTGATGTAGACGTCCTTGCCGCGCGTTGCGGCGAACAAGCGTTCGATCGCGTACTGCGGTTTAATCACGTCGGCGTCGTGCGCGTACGAAAAGCACTTGCGCGCCCGCCACTGTTCGATGCGCTGCCACCAGGCGTCGATGGAAGGCGCAGGCGCCCGCCGCGCACGCCAAGCGCTGAGCATCGCACGCAAGGCCTCGCCAGCGTCGCTGATGATGGCGACATCGACGCGGACATTCTTGTTGATCGATGATGGGTCGATATCGATGTGGATCTTCGTCGAGTGCGGGCTGAACTTGTCGAGACGGCCGGTGACGCGGTCGTCAAACCGCGCGCCGACGCAGATCATCACGTCGCAATCGTGCATCGCATGATTGGCTTCCCACGAACCGTGCATGCCGAGCATGCCGAGCCATTGCGGATCGGACGCCGGAAACGCGCCCAGCCCCATCAGCGTAGACGTAACTGGAAAGCCGGTTTCGCGCGCCAGCTCGCGCAGCGCCGCACTCGCGGAAGGTCCGGCATTGATGACGCCGCCGCCCGTATAGAGGATTGGCCGCTTGGCCCGGGCCATGATCTCCACGGCTTGTGCGATCTTCGTGAGATCGACTTGTCGTGTGGTGCGCTTCGAGCGACGGGGTGATTGGCCCGGCGGCAGATATGCGCCTTGCGCGAACTGAATGTCCTTCGGAATATCGACCACGACAGGCCCAGGCCGGCCGCTACGTGCGACATAGAACGCCTCGTGCAGAATGGCCGCCAGATCATCGATGTCGCTGACCAGCCAATTGTGCTTCGTGCACGAGCGCGTGATGCCGACCGTGTCGCATTCTTGGAACGCGTCAGTGCCGATCAGATGCGTGGGCACCTGACCGGTGATCACGACGAGCGGGATCGAATCCAACAGCGCGTCGGCCAATGGCGTCACCATATTGGTAGCGCCGGGGCCGGAGGTGACCAACGCCACGCCGACCTTGCCGGTGGAGCGCGCGTAGCCCTCCGCCGCGTGGCCGGCGCCCTGTTCGTGACGCACCAGAATGTGGCGCATGTCATCGTTGGCGAAGAGCGCGTCATAGATCGGCAGCACGGCGCCGCCCGGATAGCCGAACAGCGTGTCGACGCCGTTATCGCGCAGCGCCTGGATCACCATTTCAGCGCCCGTCATCTCGACCCCAGCCTGCGGCGCAGGCGTGGGGGGATGAATTTGCGCTATGTTGCTGGTCGCAGTCATTGCTGTTTGCTCAGGCGTTGGTCGGTTGTTTGAGCCAGGCCATGCGCTCGCGCAGTTGCTTGCCCGTCTCTTCGATCGGATGTGAGCGGTCGGCGTTCAGTAGAGCGTTGTAGCGCGGCTTGCCGGCTTGGTTTTCCAGGATCCAGTCACGCGCGAAGGCGCCCGATTGAATGTCCTTCAGCACCTCGCGCATGCGCGCCCGCGTTTCATCGGTGATGATGCGCGGGCCGGAGACGACGGCGCCGTACTTGGCGGTCTCGGAGATGAAATCGTGCATCTTTGAAATGCCGCCCTCATAGAAAAGGTCGACGATCAGCTTCAGCTCATGCAGGCACTCGAAGTACGCGACTTCGGGCTGATAGCCGGCGTCGACCAAGGTTTGATAACCGGCGATCACCAATTCCTTGGCCCCGCCGCAAAGGACCGCCTGTTCGCCGAACAGGTCGGTTTCGGTTTCTTCGGTGAACGTGGTTTCAAGCAAGCCGCCGGTCGCGCCGCCATTGCCCTTGGCGTAGGCCATCGCCTTGTCGCGGGCTTTGCCGCTGACGTCCTGATGCACGGCGAACAGCGAGGGCACGCCGCGGCCACGCACGAACTCGCGGCGCACGAGATCTCCCGGGCCCTTCGGTGCGACGAGCACGACATCCATGTCAGCCCGCGGCGCCACGCGGCCATAGACGATGCTGAAGCCGTGCGCGAACAAGAGCGTGGCGCCGTTCTTGGCCTTCGGCTCGATCACTTCTTTATAGATCGCTTCCTGCGCCATGTCGGGCGTCAGGAAGGCGATCAGGTCGGCGCCTTCGACAGCATCGGCGGGTTCGGCGGTGTCGATCTTGTCGGCCCGCGCATTGGTCCAACC
>QBMO01000110.1:0-3544 GCA_003242075.1 Alphaproteobacteria bacterium | reverse complement strand
CGCACGCCGGCTACGACGTCATGGCCGCTGTCGCGCAAGTTTTGCGCGTGGGCGCGGCCTTGGCTGCCATAGCCGATGACGGCGATGCGCTTGCCTTCAAGCGCCTCGCCGCGCACGTCGTCATTGGTATAAACTTTCATCGTTAGGCCTCACGTTGCGCCGGCGCGCGGGTTTGCGCCGGTGGCGGGTTGGGAATGGTGACCGCGCCCTGCGACGCTGACGCGACCAGGACGGCGTATTTGGCGAAGGCGCCGACGGGCGCCTCTCGTGTTGGCGGCTGTGCGGTGCGCGCGCTTAGATCGGCGCTGGTATTGATGCTGCGCGCGGCGACATCGATGCGGATGATGTCGCCATCGCGCAGCAAGGCGATCGGACCGCCCGTCGCCGCCTCGGGGGAAACGTGCCCGGCGACGAAGCCATACGATGCGCCTGAGAAGCGCCCATCGGTGATGAGCGCGACGTTTTGCATGCCGCGCCCTTTGAGCGCGGCGGTGACTTGCAGCATCTCGCGCATGCCGGGGCCGCCCTTGGGGCCCTCGTAGCGAATGACGATGACATCGCCTTCGCTTATGCCGCCCGCCTGCACCGCGTCGAACGCCGCGTCTTCGCTATCGAACACGCGCGCTGGGCCTTCGAAGTGTGCGGTGTCGTGGCCGACCAGTTTGATCACCGCGCCATCGGGGGCGACGTTGCCGTAGATCACGGCGTAGGAGCCGCGCGCCATGACCGGCTTGGCGAAGGTGCGGACCACGGTTTGGCCGCCGGTTTCAACCGCCTCGCGCGCTTCCTCGAACATGGTGCGGCCGGAGACAGTCGGCGCATCGGTGATTTTGCCGGCTTGCATTAGGCGATGCATGACGAGCCGCGTGCCGCCGGCCTCGAACAAATGGTGCGCCAAGAACTGGCCGCCCGGCTTCAGATCGCAGATCACTGGGGCCGCCTCGCAAGCCTCGTTGCAATCCTCGACGCCGAACGTCACGCCCGCTTCAGCGGCGATGGCGGTCAGGTGCAGTACGGCGTTGGTCGAGCCGCCACTGGCGGAAACGGCGATGGCGGCGTTGCGCAATGAAGCGGCGGTGATGAAGCGGCGGGCGTTCAATCCGCGTTGTGTCAGCTCGACGGCGACGCGGCCGCAACGCTCGGCTTCGGCTGGTTTGTTTTTGTGAACCGCAGGCACGTCGTTGGCGCCCATTGGCGACAGGCCCATCGCCGAGAGCGCCATCGCCATGGTGTTGGCGGTGAATTGGCCGCCGCACGCGCCAGCGCCAGGGCACGCGGCTTTCTCGACGTCGCGCAGACCTTCATCATCCAGTGAGCCTGCGCCATGCGCGCCGATCGCCTCAAACACGTCCTGGATCGAAATTTCTTTGCCGGCGTGGCGCCCCGGCATGATGGTGCCGCCATAAAGCACGCAACCCGGCAGATCCATGCGCGCCAGCGCCATGGCGGCGGCAGGAATGGTCTTATCGCAACCGACAATACAAACCACGCCATCCAGCTGATGGCCTTGCACGGCAAGCTCGATGGAATCGGCAATGATCTCGCGTGAGATCAGCGACGCCTTCATGCCGGGCGTGCCCATCGAGATGCCGTCGGTGACGACGATGGTGTTGAAGTCGATCGGCACGCCGCCGGCCTCACGCACGCCGTGCCGGACGTATTCGGCGAGATCGCCCAAATGCATGTTGCACGGCGTGACTGACGACCAGGTGTTCACCACTGCGATCAGAGGCCGCGCGAAATCCTCATCGCCGAGGCCCGCGGCGCGCAAATAGGAGCGCGCGGCCGCGCGCGACGGGCCGCGCGTGACGACTTCGCTGCGATGTTCTTTTCGCGTGTTTGGTGGCTCTTCGTGCGACATTCGAGTCCGTTCGTGGCGGACCGCGCGCAACAAAAAACCCGCTTCCGGAGGGAGCGGGGTGTTGCGGGCGATCCTGTTGGTTGGGTCAGGGTACGCTCAGCCACTCCGCTCCGGCGGTAAGAATGACCGCGAGGCTAAGAAGGACTACGTTGAGTACGACGACGCCAAGCGCGCGCACGTCTGCCGCGACAGCAGTCGCGGTCTTCCGGGCGGCGAGAGAATGGGTCGTCGTCACCATGTGTATGTGCTCCGTCCAAAACTAGAACGGACTTTTGTGCGGTGCGCAATAAGAAAATGCTCTGAGGTGCTGAACGAAGCGTTGATGTCGCGCGAAGAGTCAGCGGCGCCCGCTAAAGCGGCGCCGTAAGTTCAGGCAGTTCGCGGCCTTCCGCCTACACGCGCGTGTGAAGCGATTGTCGCGTTTTGGGGAGGTGACAGACGCGCTGCGCTGCACTAAGGATGGCTCTGCGCCGATTTGATCTCAGCTTGCGGGCGCGTAAAAAATTCAGCTAAAGCGAAGATGAATGCGGGTTTCCGCATCGTCCTCAGCCCGCAAGCAATCCTCAAAAACGCGCACCGTTTGAACGCTGGAGCGCAGCTATGCGAGCTTGTCAGGACGCCTATGAAGCGAGTGCGGAGTACGCGCTCGACGATCTTCCGGGCGTCGAGATTCAACACGATATGCTTTTGGCGCTGCCAGACCTGACCGCATGGTCAGCGATTGCGGAGCGTTTGTCGGCGGCGCGCGCCGAAGTGCGTGCACTTCAAATCGCGCCCGATGGGGATGGCTTGGGTCTGCGATGTCGGCTGACGCGGATCGCTTCGGAACAAGCGCGCGCGCTGGTCTCGGACCTGCTTGAGACGGGTATCGCGCGGCGAGGGCAGGTCGAACATTTGCTCTTGGCGGCGGGGGCGGCGCGATGACTGCGTTAGCGCGCCAGCGCGCCGAGCCGCTTGCGATCGAGGATTTGGACGTCCCGATCCCAGCCGGATTCCAACTCGACAGCGGCGATTCATTGCCGGACACGCACATCCGGCTCCGCTTCTTTGGCGCGCGCGGCGCGCCTTTGGTTCTGGCGCTCGGCGGCATTTCTGCCGGTCGCGATGTGTGTGGGCCGAGCGGATGGTGGAGCGACACTATTCTTGGCCATGGCGCGGTCGATTTTCAGCGCTTCACGCTCGTCGGTCTCGATTTTGCGCCCACGGCGGATGCAAAACTCCGCATCTGCCCGCGCGATCAGGCGCGTCTCATTCTAAGTGCGCTCGATGCTCTGGACGTTCGCGCGCTGCACGGCTTCGTTGGAGCCTCTTATGGCGGCTTGGTGGGGATCGCTTTAGCGGCGCTGGCGCCCGAGCGCGTCGAGCGGCTTTGCGTCATCTCAGCCGCGCACCGGCAGTCGGCGCAAGCTTTGGCTTGGCGCGGCGTGCAGCAGCGGGTGTTTGCGTACGCCTCCGAAAAGGGCGAGCCCGAAGCCGGCCTCGCGCTCGCCAGGCAACTCGCCATGATCACCTATCGCACCGGCGATGAATTCGACGCCCGCTTCGGCGCCGGCATCGACGGTGAGGGTCACGGCGAGATCGATCGCTATCTCGAAGCGCGCGGCCGGGCTTATGCGGCGCCGCCGCGTCGTTGGTTTTCGCTGAGCGAATCCATCGATCGCGCCAACGTCGATCCCCATACGG
>QBMO01000010.1:35840-48059 GCA_003242075.1 Alphaproteobacteria bacterium | reverse complement strand
GTGGGGGAGGCGGGGGAGTCTCATCCTTCGTTGGCCCCTGGGCCTGGGTTCCGGATCGCGCTTCGCGCGTCCGGAATGACGAGGGTGGTTCTCATACCGGGACTAAATCAACTTGCTCATCGCAACAGCCGTATCGGCCATGCGGTTCGAGAAGCCCCATTCGTTGTCGTACCAGCTGAGGATCGAGCAGAAGGTGCCGTCCATGACCTTGGTCTGGTCGTTGTGGAACACCGACGAATGCGGATCGTGGTTGAAGTCCATCGAGACGTTCGGCGCGTTGGTGTAGCCGAGCACGCCCTTCAGCGGGCCGTCCGCCGCAGCCTTGATCGCCGCGTTGATCTCGTCCTTTGAGGTGGCGCGCTTCGCCACGAATTTGAAGTCCACCACCGACACATTCGGCGTCGGCACGCGGATCGAGATGCCGTCGAGCTTGCCCTTCAAGTCCGGGATGACGAGGCCGATTGCTTTCGCTGCGCCGGTGCTTGTTGGGATCATGTTCAACGCCGCGGCGCGGCCGCGATAGAGATCCTTGTGCAGCGTATCGAGCGTCGGCTGGTCGCCGGTGTAGGAGTGGATCGTCGTCATCATGCCGTGATCGATGCCGATGGCGTTGTGCAGCACGCTCACCACCGGCGCGAGGCAGTTGGTGGTGCAGCTGGCGTTGGAGACGACGACGTGATCCTTGGTCAGCCCTTGATGGTTGACGCCGAACACCACGGTGTAGTCCGCACCATCCGCCGGCGCCGAAACGATCACGCGTTTGGCGCCGCCTTCCAGGTGCAGCGCCGCTTTATCGCGCGCCGTGAATATGCCGGTGCATTCGAGCGCGATGTCGACGCCCAAATCCTTGTGCGGCAGTTCGGCCGGGTTCTTGACGGCGGTGACCTTGATCTTGCCCTTGCCGATATCGATCCAGTCTTCGCCGGATTTCACTTCGCCCGGGAAACGGCCGTGTACGCTGTCGAAGCGTAGCAAATGCGCGTTGGTTTCGACCGGGCCCAGATCGTTGATCGCAACGACTTCGATGTCGGTGCGGCCGCTCTCGTAGATCGCGCGCAGAACGTTGCGGCCAATACGCCCGAACCCATTGATCGCAACCTTCACGCCCATCGGCCGGCTCCCTCGGAAAATTGATTGGATTTGATGGCCTTCGCATAACTGTAAAGCGTGCTTGCGTCGAGCGCCGGAACCGCATTCCAGCCTTTCATCGAATCGCTGCTGGCCGTAACATTTCGTCACAATGGCGAGCTATTCCCTCACTGCGCCGCGCGAGCGCCGCACGCCCAGTCTGGAGGAGGCGGTTTCAGCGCTTGAAACCCGTCTCGGCCAGATTGAGCCGGGCCGTCCCGAAACGATCGAACCACTCTTGCAGCCGGCGCTGGATCAACTCGCCGAAGCCGCCAAGGAGGCGCTCCGCTGATGCGCATCACCATTCTCGGTCACGACATCGATCTTGCGTGCCAGCCGCACGAAGAGCGGCGCCTCGAAGACCTCGCCCGCGCCTTGGACGCGCGGCTTGCGGGCTTCACCGGCGAGCCAGACGCGCTTCGCCGCCTCGCGCTCACCGCGCTGTCGCTGATGGATGAGGCGCAAACCACCAATGCCGCACTCGCCCGCGCCCGCTGCGAAATCGAGCGGCTGACCGACATGGTCGTGGAAGCCAAGATCGAGGCCGCCGCCGCTGCGCCCGATACCCCCGAGCGCGGCCGCGTCGGCGCGCTTCGTCGCGTCGCAGAAGGCGCCGCTTGAGAAGATGCGCCCCCGCGCCTAGATTCACCTCGGGCGGTTACTGCGGCGTTCGAGAGGCGCTTTCATCCCAGGGACCGTATCATCTCTCTCGGGAGCTGGCTCTGTCGGGGACCCTGGTCCCCAGCACCTGGCGCCCACCTACACTTGTTAGGGTTCGAGAGGATGAGCAAACCTTACGGCGTATGTGGTTCCGCCCAACCTTTTCTTCCCCCGCGCGCGGGGGAGCGCGATGACCGCCGCCGATCTCGAAGCTGATAAAGCCGATGCGCGCATGCTTATGCGCGCCGAGCGCAACGCGATTGAAGTCGGCGACGCCGCACTCAAACTGATTGAAAATTTCCCGCTCGAATTGGCGACGCTCTCGCCCGTCGCCGGCTATTGGCCTGTCGGCGGCGAGATCGATGGGCGCCCCTTGCTTGCAGCGCTCGCCAAAGCCGGCCGCACCGTCGCGTTGCCCCGCATGGGATCGCGCGCCGGCCCCGCGCGCTTTCTCGCTTGGCGCGGCGGCGAGGCGCTCACGGCTGACGCGTTCGGCGTGCCATCGCCGCCGGCCACCGGCGCCGATCTCTCGCCGCGCCTCATCCTCACGCCGCTGCTCGCCTTCGACCGCGCCGGCCGGCGCCTGGGCCAAGGCGGCGGCCACTATGACCGCATCATCTCGCTCTACCGCGCCCACGGCGCCGTCGCCGTCGGCCTCGCTTACGCCGAACAAGAAATGGGCGTCGTGCCCACAGGCCCGCACGACGCGCATCTCGATTGGGTGATCACCCCGAAAGAAGCGATCAAATGTGTGCGGGGTGAAGGGCTGCGCGGTCGAAGCGGTTGAATGTGGGTTTTCGCTTCAGCCCCCGGGACCATCCGTCATGATGAAGCCCATGAGGTCGCTGACGTTGAGCTCCAGATCTCGCACGACGTCCTTGACGACGTCTCCGATCGAAATCACGCCCACAACCTTGTTTCCATCAAGCACGGGCAGATGACGGAAGCCGCGCGCTGACATCAGCGCCATGCAGTTTTGCACTTTATCGTCGGGCTGAACTGTCACCGGATTGGCGGTCATCACCTGGCCGACTGGCGTCTGCTTCGCATCGAGCCCGGGCAGCAGCACTTTTATGGCGCAGTCACCCTGAGTCACGATTCCGACCAGTATGTCGTCGTCAAGCACCAGCACCGATCGGACCCGGTTGTCACGCATCTGGCGCAAGGCTTCGACGACCATGTCGCTGGAGCGAACATGGATCAGGGCGCCACGCTTCCGAGCGAGAGCGTCTTTGACCGTGTCCATCGGGATCCTCTCTCGGGCCCTGGTGGGGCCCTCGCGCGCATTGAAGGTCCCAGCCGGCGTGTTGGCAACGACCATTGTCTATTTTCCGCGAGGCGCTGGCAGAAATCGGCTGAGCGGAGTCTCCGCGGTCCGCCGCCTTGAGAAACCCAGAGCCCCCGGCTAGAAGCCCCGCCCATGGCAGGTCACTCAAAATACGCGAACATCCAGCACCGCAAGGGCGGGCAGGATAAGAAGCGCGCCCAGGCGTTCACGAAGATCGCGCGCGAAATCCAAGCTGCGGTGAAGCTGGGCGGGCCTGACCCGAACGCCAATCCGCGTCTTTACCGCGCCATGGCCTCGGGCCGCGCCGTCAACATGCCGAAGGACAACATCCAGCGCGCTGTCGATAAGGGCGGCGGCGTCGGCGCCGAGCAGCTCGACGAAATCCGTTATGAGGGCTTCGGCCCCGGCGGCGTCGGCGTCATCGTCGAGTGCCTCACCGATAACAAGAACCGCACAGCCGGCGAAGTCCGCTCCGCCTTCGCCAAGCACGGCGGCAATTTGGGCGAGAGCAATTCAGTGGCGAACGCCTGGAAGAAGGTCGGCGAAATCCGCTTTCCGCTCGCCGTCGGAAGCGAGGACGCCATGCTTGAGGCGGCGATCGAAGCGGGCTGCGATGATTGCGTCGCTGAGGAAGAACATCACGTGCTCACCTGCGAGATGAACGCGCTCGCCGGCGCGGCGCAGACGCTGTCAAAGAAGTTTGGCGATCCGTCCTCGGCCAAATTCGTCTGGCGCACCGATATCGCCATCCCGATCGAAGGCGAAAGCGCCGAGGCGCTGATGAAGCTGCTCGATCAGCTCGATGATTTGGACGACGTGCAGGACGTCTATTCCAACGAGGATATCAGCGAAGAAGAATTGGCGCGGTTGAGCGCCTAGCGCGGCGCAAACATCGCGCCGATGTCCTGCAGCAGCATCCAGCCCGGCGGGATCAGAAACCCGATCACAGCGGCCCAGAACACCGTCACCAGGGCCAACCAGAGCTTGCCCAAAATGCCGCGCCGTTTGCGGCCGACTTCGACATACTTCACGTCGATCACTTCGGCGTCCGGCGCAGGGCGGCCAGGCGCTTCGCGCAGACGGACTGGTTCGGGTCGCGGCATCGCTCCGCGTTCGCGCAAAATCGCGGCGAGCGCAAGGCGAAGCCGCCGATGCTTTGCACACCGGCGGCTCGTCTTACGCAGAGCTAATGTGAATTAGCCGAAGCGGTTGTTGCGGTCGCTGCGTTCCGCTTGGATCATCGCGCCCAACCGGTCCATGCGACGGTCGAGGGTGTTGCGCTCGCGAGCGTCGAGCCCGTTGCGGCGATACGTGGCTTCGAGGCGCACGATTTGCTGGAACTCGGCCCGCAGAGCGTAGGCTTCTTGGCGCGAGAGCGAGCGATCGCGGATGCCGGCGTCGATACGCTGATCAAGCTGACGTTGGCGCTGATTGATCGGCACCCAACGGTCATTGCGATCCTGGCGATCGTTGCGCTCGAAGCGAACGCGGGCGCTTAGGGCGTCGAAGCGGCGATCGAGATCTGCGCGCTCGGCGTTGGAGAGGCCGTTGCTCGAACGATAGCGTGCTTCAAGGCGCGCCAGGTCGTTGAACTCGGCGCGGAGGCGCACAGCTTCAGCGCGTGTCAGGTCACCGGTGCGGACGCCCGCATCAATGCGCTGATCCAGGTTGGCTTGGCGCTGGTTGATGTTCTGCCACGACTGCGCCGAAGCAGGAGCGGCGATCGCAAGAGCGCCGGCGGCCACTGCAAGTGCTAGAAACTTTTTCATAAGGTCCTTCCTCACAAATTAGAGCTTGAAAGCCCTCTGACTGAACAACCGGGGCGCTGCAGCCTCGTTCCAAGGAACGTGAGCCAAGCTGTCGCGACCCGTTCGGTTCCCTTCCTGTTGCCAACCTGTGTCAAACGATCCATAGCGACACACATCGACATGCATTCCGGGCTTCGAGCGCTGTTATGGCGTGAGCGCGCTGAACCGGCGGTGATGGAGCAATTCATGAGCGGCGATCTCGTCGTTGTGTTCGGCGGTTCGGGTTTCATCGGCAAACAAGTGGTGCGCGCGCTGGCGCAACGCGGTCACCGCATACGCATCGCGATGCGGCGTCCGCACTTGGGCCATGAACTTCGCGTCATGGGCGATGTCGGCCAGATCCAACTCGTGCAAGCGAACCTGCGCTTTCCGCAATCGATCGATGCCGCGCTCGAAGATGCCGACGCTGTCGTCAATCTCGTCGCGGTGCTGCACTCCAGCGGCAAGCAATCGTTCGAGGCGCTGCATATCGATGGGGCCCGCGCCGTCGCGGAAGCCGCAGCCAAGCGCAGCATCAAGCGCGTGGTGCACATCTCCGCGATTGGCGCGGCTGAGAAGGGCGCCAAGTACGCACGCAGCAAGTTCGAGGGCGAACGCGCGGTGCGCGAGGCTGTGCCCACCGCGACCATTCTGCGACCGTCCATCGTGTTCGGCCCGGAGGATAATTTCTTCAATCGCTTCGCCGCCATGGCGCAGACGATGTCGGCGCTGCCGCTTGGCGGCTTGCCATTGATCGGCGGCGGCAAGACCAAGTTTCAGCCCATCTTCGTCGGTGATGTCGCTGAAGCCGTGGTCGCCGCGCTCAACACGCCTGCAGCGCAGGGCCGCATTTATGAACTCGGCGGTCCGGGCACGTACACGTTCAAGCAATTGCTCCAGTTCGTCCGCACCGAGACGCAGCGCAACGTGCCGCTGATCCCGCTGCCCTTCTTTATCGCGCATCCAATGGGCCTGCTGCTGAGTGGGCTCTTCGGGCTCACGCCCTGGGCGCCGCCGCTGACTGGCGATCAAGTCACCATGCTGAAGCGCGATAACGTCGTGGGTGACGATCCCGCCGCGCTGACGATCCAAGATCTTGGCGTCACGCAACTGGAATCGATTGAAGCGATCGTGCCGGCCTATCTCTGGCGCTTCCGTCCGTATGGCCAATTTCAAACCAAGCAGAACCCGGCATGAACGCGCGCGCTTGGCCGCTGGCCACTCTGATCCTCGGGCTCGCCACGCTCGGCTTTTTCGTCGCGCTCGGCTCGCAGCGGGCGGTGACGGCGATCTACGACCGCACGGAAGTCAGCGCGGCTGTCAGTCTCTTCCAGCGCGCCGAAACGACAGCTGATCTCGTACAAGTGTTCGGCGCGCCGGTGGATGAACGCGTCGTGGCCGCCCAAGACGCTATCAACGGGCTCGATCTTTGGGGCTTCATCCCGGCTTACGGACTCTTCCTCGCCGCCGCCGCGATCATGTTGGGCGGCTTGAAGAACCGTTGGACGCAAGCGGCCATCCTGTTCGCGCTCATCGGCGCCGCCGCCGACGCGGTGGAGACGTGGAAGCAGCTGCAAGTCACCGCCGACATCGAAAATGCGCAAGCGCATCTCCCGATCGCGCCGTGGCACTGGCTCAAATATCTGGCGCTGGCGCTCAACGCCGTCGCCGTCGCCAGCATCGCGCTGACAGGGGAGAAGCGGCGCATCATTCTCGCCGTGATCGCGCTGTTGCCGCTCCCGCTCGTCGTCGCGTCCTACGCCGACCTCCTGAGCACGCGCATCTTCGCCGGCGCCTTCGGCCTCTATTGGGTGACGCTACTCGTGCTCGCGGGCGTGGAGCTATTCCGCAAACGGGCTCCGGCTTAGACGCTCGCCTCCGGCGAAAGGTTCACAGCCTCCAGCCCGAACTCTTCGCTCAAATGCTCCGCCACGATGGTGCGGTGGCAGTCGCGCCAATCGTGCTCCAGGCACATGATGCAGACGCGGCCTTTGCCGGCGAGCTCAGCCGTCTCCGCTAGCGCTAACTGGCTCTCGGGCTCGACCAGCTTTGCTTTGAAGATGCGGCGCATGGTTTGGTTGTCGCCCTTGCGCGCCGCCTCGCGCCCCGCCTTCGGCGTGCCGAGCGGCTTCATGTGCACGTAGACGATGCCGGCTTCGTCCAGCGCAGCCGCTAGCGATTTTTTCGAGAAACCCGCCCGCCGCGAATTGGCCACTTCGCGCACGTCGATCAGCGTTTTGATCTTCGCTGCCTTCAGCGCCGCGACGAAATCAGCCTGGCCGACTTTCTCGTAGCCGATGGTCCAGATTTTCGCCGCCATCGCTCACGCCTTCTTCAAGAACTCCGCGCGCAGCACCAAGCCTTTAATGTTGCCGGCCTTGCCTTCGATCTCGGCGGAGTCGCCGGTCAAACGGATGCCTTTGACGACAGTTCCGCGCTTGAGCGTCGTCGACGTGCCTTTGACCTTCAGATCTTTGATCAAGGTCACCGTGTCGCCATCCTTCAGGATCGCGCCGTTGCTGTCTCTGGTTTCGTCGCTCACAGCCAACCCATCGTCACAACGCCCAGGATCACAGCGCCAAAGACAATGCGATACCAGGCAAACGGGCCGAAGCCCACGCGTGTCACGAATTCAAGGAACGGCTTCACCACGATCCATGCCGAGATAAACGCAAACACAAAGCCCACCGCGATCTCTGCGATGCGGTCCGGCGTGATGTGATCCTTCACCGTCAGAAAATCGAGAATGAACGCCGCCACCATGGTCGGCATGGCGAGGAAGAACGAAAACTCAGCCGCTGCGCGCCGATCCAAGCCGAGCGCCAAGCCGCCAAAGATCGTAGCGCCCGAGCGCGACACGCCGGGGATGAGCGCCAAGGTCTGAAACACGCCGACGCCGATGGCGCGCCAGATCGGCGTCTCGGCTGCGTCCTTCACCTCGACCTTCGGCGGCCACTTCTCCAGCGCCAGCATTGCAAAGCCGCCGAGGATCAGCGCGATGGCGATAATGTCGAGCCGCAAATAGAGTTCGGTCCGCACGAAATTGTTGGCCAGCAGCCCGATAAACGCCGCCGGCAGAAACGCTAGGAACAGCATCAGCGCGAACCGCCGCGCGTCGGGCTTCGTGAATAGGCCCAGCGTCACATCGATGATGCGCTGCCGATAGAGCCACATGATCGCCAGGATCGAGCCCAGCTGGATCATCACCGTGAAGACGCCGCCCGGGTCGTCATAGCCAATGGCGCGCCCGACAATGAGCAGGTGGCCGGTGGAGGAGACGGGCAAAAACTCCGTCAGCCCCTGCAAAATACCGAGCAAAGCCGCGCGCAGAAGATCAGCGAAGTCCAAGAGCGCCCCCAAATGCTGAGGGGCCGGACCTTGGAGTGCGTCGCCCGCTCACGGAAGCGGCAAACCGACGCTTTAGCGCACCTAAGGCAGCTCTTTCCTTGAATGCGCCGGGAATCCGGGCATATGGGAATAATCTCCCACTCTTGCGCCGTTTGGAGGGCGTTCGTGGCCGAACGCATGCAGAAATTCGTGTCTGTCGGGCAAAAGTGGCCCGATAAGCGCCCCTCTGAGGAGCGGGCGGAGGATTTCCATGAAATCTACCGCGAGTTCATTGCGCAAAAAGCCGCTGATCAGGCCGCCCGTTGCGCGCAATGCGGCGTGCCGTTCTGCCAAACTCACTGCCCGCTCCAGAACAACATTCCCGACTGGCTGAAGCTTACCGCCGAAGGCCGGCTCGAAGACGCCTACCGGCTTTCGGCCTCGACCAACTCAATGCCCGAAATCTGCGGCCGCATCTGCCCGCAGGATCGCCTCTGCGAAGGCGCCTGCGTCATCGAGCAAAGCGGCCACGGCGCGGTGACGATCGGCGCGGTGGAAAAATACCTGACCGAGACCGCCTGGCGCGAAGGTTGGGTCGAGCCCATCCGCCCGCGCGCTGAGCGGGCCGAGAGCATCGGCATCATTGGCGCAGGTCCCGCCGGCCTCGCGGCCGCCGAGCGCATGCGTCTGCGCGGCTACCAGGTCACCGTCTATGATCGTCACGACCGCGTCGGCGGCCTGATGATTTACGGCATTCCGAACTTCAAACTGGAGAAAGATGTCGTTGAGCGCCGCACGCAGCGGCTCATCGATGGCGGCGTGAAGTTTGAGCTCAACTGCAATGTCGGTGAGACGATCAGCTTTGCCGAGCTGCGCGCCAAGCACGACGCCGTGCTGATTGCCACCGGCGTCTACAAGGCCAAGCCGCTCAACGCGCCGAACGAGCGCGCCATCATTCCGGCGCTGGATTTCCTCATCGCCGCCAATCGCGTCGGCCTCGGCGACGATGTGCCGGAATTTGCGAGCGGCAAGCTGAACGCCAAGGATCGCCGCGTTGTCGTCATTGGCGGCGGCGATACGGCGATGGATTGCGTCCGCACCGCGCGCCGCCAGGGTGCGGCCAGCGTCACCTGCCTCTATCGCCGCGACCGCGCCAACATGCCGGGCTCGCAGCGTGAGGTCTCGAACGCCGAAGAGGAGGGCGTCGCCTTCGATTGGCTCGCCGCGCCGAAAAGCGTGCGCGCCGGCAAGGCGCCTGCGGTGAAAGCCGTGCGCATGCAGCTCGGCCCGCCCGATGAGAGCGGCCGGCAAACGCCGGAAGAAACCAAAGACACCTATGATGTCCCCGGCGATCTCATCATCGCGGCGTTGGGCTTTGATCCGGAAGATCTGAGCGGGTGGGGCGCGGCGACCACGCGCTGGGGCACGCTCAACGTCAATCCGCTGACCTACGAAACCAATCTGCCCGGCGTGTACGCCGCTGGCGACATCGTGCGCGGCGCTTCGCTCGTCGTCTGGGCCATCCGCGAAGGCCGCGACGCATCGGATGCCATGCACGCGTGGATTCAAGCGCAGGCTAAGGTGGCGGCGCAATGAGCGGTTATGAAGAGATCGCGCGCTATGAGCGCGAACGCGCGCGCCTTGAGCGCGAGGGTCTCTATCTTCCGGAGCACGAACGCGACGCGTGCGGCGTCGGTCTTGTCGCAGCCATCGACGGCAAGCCACGCCGTGAAGTCGTCACGCTCGCCATCGCCGCGCTGAAAGCCGTCTGGCACCGCGGCGCAGTCGATGCCGACGGCAAGACTGGCGACGGCGCCGGCATCCTGGTCGAAGCGCCGCAGGACTTTTTGCGCGAAGCGGTTGCACGCACCGGCCACACGCCAAAAGATGCGCCGATCTTCGTCGGCCAAATCTTCCTGCCGCGCCTTGATCTCGGCGCGCAGGAGCGCGCGCGCGTCATCGTTGAAAGCGAAATCATCCGCGCCGGCTTTACGCTCTATGGCTGGCGGCAAGTGCCCGTAAACATCAGCCAGATCGGCGAAAAAGCCAACGCCACGCGTCCCGAGATCGAACAAGTCCTGCTCTACGATCCGCAAGGCCGCGCCAGCGAGATCGTCGATCGCGACCTCTACATTTGCCGCCGCCGCATCGAGCAGCGCGCTCTCTCCGAGAACGTGACCGAGCTTTACGTCTGCTCGCTCTCGGCCAAGCGCCTCGTCTATAAGGGCATGTTCCTGGCCCAGCAGATTGACGCGTTTTATCCCGATCTGCGCGATGATCGCTTCGTCTCGTCGGTCGCGATCTATCACCAGCGCTATTCGACCAACACGTTCCCGCAATGGCGCTTGGCGCAGCCGTTCCGAATGCTCGCGCACAATGGCGAGATCAACACGCTGAAGGGCAACATCAATTGGATGAAGAGCCACGAAATTCGCATGACGTCCGACGCGTTCGGCGATGCGGATGGCGATGTGAAGCCGATCATCCAACCGGGCGGCTCGGATTCGGCTGCGCTCGATAACGTTTTCGAAGTGCTGGTGCGCGCTGGCCGCGATGCGCCGATGGCGAAGTCGCTGCTGATCCCGGAAGCGTGGGCCAAGTCGCGCACGATGAAGAGCGAGCACCGCGCACTCTACGCGTACTGCAACGCCGTGATGGAGCCGTGGGACGGCCCGGCCGGGCTTGCCATGTTCGATGGGCGCTGGGCGGTCGCGGGCCTCGATCGCAATGGCCTGCGTCCGCTGCGCTACGCGCTGACCGAAGACGGCTTGCTCGCCGTCGGCTCCGAGACCGGCATGTGCCCGCTCGACGGCAAGAAAATTCTCGAACGCGGCCGCATTGGCGCGGGGCAAATGATCGCCGTCGATACGCGCGAGGGCCGGCTTTATCATCACGAAGAACTGGTCGACGCGCTCGCCGCGCAGCACCCTTACGGCGAATGGCTCGAAAATATCATCGATCTCGACAAGACGCTGATCGGCGCCGAGCCGCGTCTCTACGCCGATCGCTCAGAACTGCTGCAACGCCAAGCCGCCGCCGGCTACACGATGGAAGATGTCGAGCTGTTGCTGCAGCCGATGTTGGAAGACGGCAAGGAAGCCATCGGCTCGATGGGCGATGATGCGCCGCTTGCGGTGCTCAGTGAGCAAAACCGGCCGCTCTCACATTATTTCCGCCAGAACTTCAGCCAGGTCACCAACCCGCCGATCGATCCGCTGCGCGAAGGCCGGGTGATGACGCTGACCACGCGTTTCAAAAACCTTGGCAACATCCTCGCCCAGGATGAAACGCAGGCAAACGTCTACGTTCTCTCCAGCCCCATCCTCACCAACGGCATGCACGAGCGCTTGTTGGAGGAACTGGGCGGCGAAGTCGCGCGCATCGATTGCACGTACGAAAAACCCGCGCCCGGCGAAGAGGGGCCGGCGCTGCGCAAGGCGCTCGAACGCATTCGCGCCGAAGCGCCGCAAGCCGTCGGCTACAACCAGCGCAGCCACATCGTGCTGACAGACGAACCGCAAAGCGCCGATCGCATTGCCTGCCCGATGATCCTGGTCACAAGCGGTGTCCACGCGCATCTCACCAAGAAGGGCCTGCGCACCTTCTGTTCGCTCAGCGTCCGCAGCGCCGAGTGCCTCGATCCGCACTACGCCGCCGTGCTGATCGGCTGCGGCGCCACCACCGTGAACCCTTATCTCGCGTTCGACACCATCGCCGACCGCGCCTCACGCGGCCTCACCGGCGATCTCACGCGCGAACAAGCGGCCGCGAACTATCGTGCGGCGCTCGAAGCGGGATTGCTCAAGATCATCTCGAAGATGGGCATCTCGGTGATCTCGTCTTATCGCGGCGGCCTGAACTTCGAGGCCATCGGGCTTTCGCGTGCATTAGTCGATGAATTCTTCCCCGGCCTCGTTAGCCGCATCTCCGGCATTGGCTTGAACGGCATTGCTTACGAAGCGGCCGAACAGCACGAGCGCGCTTACGATGAGACGCTGACAGCGCTCCCGCTCGGCGGCCAGTATCGTT
>QBMO01000010.1:32190-35830 GCA_003242075.1 Alphaproteobacteria bacterium | reverse complement strand
TCGTTACCGCGCCAGCGGCGAACGCCACGCGCTCGAAGCCAACTCGATCCACCAGTTGCAAGCGGCGTGCGACACTGGCGATTACAAAGCCTATCGTAAATATTCCGAAGTCATCCGCGAGCGCCGATTGGGTCAGCCGATTCAGTTGCGTGATTTGCTCGAAGTCCGCGAAGAAAAGCTACGCCCCACGCCGATCTCGGAAGTCGAAAGCGTCACTGAAATCCGCAAGCGCTTCTTAACGCCCGGCATGAGCATGGGCGCGCTCAGCCCCGAAGCGCACGGCGCGCTCAACATCGCCATGAACCGCATCGGCGCGAGGAGCGTCAGTGGCGAGGGCGGTGAAGACCCCGCGCGCTACACGCCGCATCCGAATGGCGACGACGAAAACTCGGCCGTCAAGCAGGTGGCCTCCGGCCGCTTCGGCGTCACGGCGGAATATCTGAACCAGTGCCGCGAAATCGAAATCAAAGTCGCGCAAGGCGCCAAGCCCGGCGAGGGCGGCCAGCTGCCCGGCTTCAAGGTCACCGAGCTGATCGCCCGCCTGCGCCACGCGACGCCGGGCGTCTCGCTGATCAGCCCGCCGCCGCATCACGACATCTACTCGATCGAAGATCTCGCGCAGCTCATCTACGATCTGAAGCAGATCAACCCGGTCGCGCGCGTCTGCGTGAAGCTTGTCGCACAGTCGGGCATCGGCGCGGTCGCAGCGGGCGTGGCGAAGGCGGGCGCTGACACCATCCTTATCTCCGGCCACGTTGGCGGGACCGGCGCTAGCCCGCAAACCTCGATCAAGTATGCCGGCATCCCATGGGAGATGGGGCTGGCTGAAGCGCATCAAACCTTGATGCTCAATAACCTGCGCCACCGCGTGCGCCTGCGCACCGATGGCGGCCTGCGCACCGGCCGCGACGTCGTCGTCGCCGCCATCCTCGGCGCGGAAGAGTTTGGCATCGGCACAGCCTCGCTCGTCGCCATGGGCTGTCTCATGGTGCGACAGTGCCATTCCAACACATGCCCGGTCGGCGTCTGCACGCAAGACGAAGCGTTGCGCGCCAAGTTCACCGGCACGCCGGACAAGGTCGTCAACCTGATGACCTTCATCGCCGAAGAAGTGCGTGAAATCCTGGCGCAGATCGGCTTCCGCCGTCTGGAAGAAATCATCGGCCGCACTGATCTGATCGAACAGATCAGCCGCGGCGCCGAACATCTGGACGACCTCGATCTCAATCCGCTGCTCGTGCGCGTCGATAGCCCTTATCCGCCGTACTGCACGCAGCTCACCCGCAACGAGCCGCCGCAAGCGCTCGATCATGATTTCCTCACCCAGGCGCCGGCCTTCTTTGAGCGCGGTGAAAAGCGCCAACTCGATTTCACCGTGCGCAACACGCAACGCGCCATCGGAACGCGGGCATCCGCGCATGTCGTCCGCCGCGTCGGCCAAAACGCATTGCCGGAAGGCCAGCTCAGCGTGAATCTGCGCGGCTCGTGCGGTCAAAGCCTCGGCGCCTTCATGGTGCAGGGGATTGCGCTGCATGTGACGGGCGACGCCAACGATTATGTCGGCAAGGGCCTCTCCGGCGGCCTCATCACGCTAAAGCCCGCGCCGGGCGAGCCCACCGGCGCCATCATCGGCAACACGTGCCTGTACGGCGCAACCAGCGGCCGCCTCTTTGCTGCGGGCCTCGCCGGTGAGCGCTTCGCGGTGCGTAACTCGGGCGCAACCACCGTCGTCGAAGGCGCCGGCGCCAATGCCTGCGAATATATGACAGGCGGCACAGCAATCATCCTCGGCGCCGTCGGCGAGAATTTCGGCGCCGGCATGTCGGGCGGCATGGCCTTCGTCTATGACGAAGACGGCCGCTTCGAAGCCATGGCCAATGGCGACACCATCGTCTGGCAGCGTTTAGCGTCGAAGCATTGGGAAGATGTGCTGAAGGCGCTCATCGAGGAGCACGCCAAGCGCACAGCCTCGCCGCGCGCCGCCGAACTGCTCGCGCATTGGAGCGCCGCGCGCACCCGCTTCTGGCAAATCTGCCCGAAGGAAATGCTGCCGCGGCTCGCCCACGCACTGGTCGATCAAGGCGATATCGCCGCCGTGGCCTAGCGAACTACAGTTCTTAACCCCGTTCGCGCACCGCGATTTAACCGCGTTCGAGCAAGGTGGCGCCTCAGACCGGCGCATCCGCGCGACAATTAGGGGTACTCCATGTTCCGCGCGCGAGGATCGCAGCCTCGCCAGCCGCTCCCGGACGACGTCTATGCGGAGCTCGTGGACATCCTCTATCGCTCGATGGCGCCGCTCATAAACATGGGCGTCGTCGTCACCTGCGTTGGGGCTCTGCTCTACACGATGACTGAGGATCTCGCCGTCGCGGCGCTCACTGCGGCGTCGATTGTGGTCACGGTCGCAAGGGTGGCGTTGAATTCGGCTTACAAGCGTCGCCGCGCGGCGACGCCACTGACGTTTCCCGAAGTGAAACGCTGGGAGCTGAGGTTCACGATCAGCAGCGTCGTTGCAGCGAGCGCGCTCGGCGCCCTGATCGGGCGCGCGATCGCGGTCGGCGATGGCGCTGTGCCATTGTTGGCGAGCGGGCTCATGTTTGGATACGCCGCCGGCGCGGTGATCCGGCTTTCGGTACGCCCGGTCACGGTGGGTCTTTCGCTGCTCGCGGTCGTCGGCTTATCGCTGCTCGGTTTCGTGCCCAACTTCGACCACAGCGAGGCGCACTACCGCTTTGCCTACATGAGCATGGCCTTGCTGATCCTGGTGTTTGCACTCGGCACCGGCGAAATGGTCAACCATCTCTATCGCACCACGCTTGAGCAGCTGATGACGAAGTCCATGCTCTCGCATCTGGCGCGGCGCGATCCGCTGACTGGCCTCGCCAATCGCCTGTCACTGCGCGAACGCTTCGATCAAGACATTTTGCAAGCGCGCGAGTCTGGCGATCTTATCGCACTGCACTTTCTCGATCTCGACCGCTTCAAGGCGGTCAACGACAACTTCGGCCACCCGACGGGCGATGCCTTATTGAAGATGGTCGCGGGACGTCTCTCTAATGTCCTGCGCGAGGGCGATACCGCCGCGCGCCTCGGCGGCGACGAATTCGTCATTCTGCAGATCAACATCAACGAGCCTAGCGAAGCCGCAGTGCTGGCGCGCCGGATCGTGCGTGAGATCAGCGCGCCTTACCGCGTCGAGGGCCGCGAACTTCAAATCGGCGCCAGCGTCGGCATCGCGCTTGCGCCGCAAGACGGCGTCGATCTCGATCACCTCGCCGCGCGGGCAGACGAGGCGCTCTATCAAGCCAAGACGACCAAGCGCGGCACCATCGGCTTCTGGGCGCCGCCACGGCCGTTGGCTCAAGGCGCCGCTTAGGCCATGCGCACGTCATCCGTCGCAGCCCCCTGAGCGCTCGTCGCGCGCACGCATCCAGACTTTGCGCCCTCGGCATCTCCCGAACGTCAGGGAGAGACATGAAACGCGTGCTCGTACTCCTGCTCGTCGTGCTGACCGCCGCCGGCCTCGCCATCGGCGCGCTCGGATTCACCGCCGGCGTTTGACCCTGCGCGCGTGCTTGCCCATAGCAGGGCGTGTTTTCAAAGCAGGCCCTCCAGGCGCAAGCCCGCGCGCTCGGCT
>QBMO01000010.1:20569-32180 GCA_003242075.1 Alphaproteobacteria bacterium | reverse complement strand
GCCGGCGCGCCGTGGCCGAATGAAGCTTGGCTGGCGGAGTTTCTCTGCCACGAACGACATGGCGACATGGCTTGGATGGACAACGCAAGCCGCGCCCATCCCACTGCGCTTTGGCCTGACGCCCGCAGCGCCATTCTCGTCGGCCAATCCTACGCGCCCGCTGACGACTCGCTCGCGCTGCTAAACGAGAAGAGTCACGGCCTCGTCTCCGCTTACGCGGCGCGGCGCGATTATCACGACGTCGTCAAAGGCAAACTGAAACAGCTCGCTCAATGGTTGGCGCGTGAGAGTGGGGAGGAGGTGAAGGTCTTCGTCGACACCGCGCCGCTAATGGAAAAGCCGTTGGCTGCGCGTGCGGGTCTCGGCTGGCAAGGCAAGCACACCAATCTCGTCTCGCGCGAGCACGGCTCGTGGCTCTTTCTGGGCGCCATTCTCTCCGCTGCCGCGATGGAAGCGGATGCGCCGCACGAGGATAATTGCGGCTCGTGCCGCGCGTGTTTGGACATTTGCCCCACCAACGCGTTCCCGGCGCCGTACCAACTCGATGCGCGCCGTTGCCTCGCTTACCTCACCATCGAATCCAAAACCCAAATCCCGCGCGAATTCCGCGAAGCGGTCGGCAATCGTGTGTTCGGATGCGACGATTGCCTGGCCGTCTGCCCATGGAACAAATTCGCCGCCGATGCGCGCGAGCAGCGCATGGCCATGCGCGACGACTTACGCCTCGCGCCGCTCGCCGAACTCGCCGCGCTCGATGACGCGGCCTTCCGCACACGGTTCGCGGCGACGCCGGTTAAGCGCACCGGTCGCGACCGATTTGTTCGCAACGTGCTCTGTGCTGTTGGAAACTCGGCAGATTCAGCACTCGCGGCGGTTGCCGAGGCGCGGCTTGGGGATAGTTCTCCCCTGGTGCGCGGCATGGCGGTGTGGGCGCTGGCGCGTTTGCTTGACGCGGAGGCGTTTCAACGCCTCAAATCCGCCTGGGCGCCGCGCGAGCAGGACGCGAGCGTGGCGGAGGAATGGGGCGCATGAGTCCGGACGAACCCGAAGACAAAAAGCCGGAGGAAGTCCCGGAAGAGCCGCGCGCCGAAGTGCCGCCGTCCGAGCCTGTGCAAGAGCCGCCGCCCGAGAGCGAGCCGGACGCCATCTTCGGCGGCGCGTCGGAGCAGCCGGTCGAGCCAGAATTTGAGCCAGAAACCGTCTACGTGTCGTCAGAACCCGAACAAGAGCCCGAGCCGCTTTACGATCCGCGCAACCGCGAGCCCGCATACGCGCCGCCAGCCGATCCGGAAATCCCGATGCCGCGCCCAGCGCCGACGCGCGTCGATCGCCAGCGCGCGCGCGATGCGCGCGTCAATCTCGATCTCGATCTCGGCCGCATCAAGCGCCGCAAACGCTACGGTCTCTTCATCACCACGATCAGCGTGCTGTTCATCGCGCTGGTGCTGATGCCGGTGACGTGGGCGGGCGCGTATCTCTTCATCAACGCACCATCGACGCTGCTGATGATGCAGCGCGCGGCGGAAGGCGAGACCATCCGTCACTATCCGATCCCGATCAACCGCATGTCGCCGCACATCGTGCGCGCCGTGATCGCGGCGGAAGATGCGCGTTTTTGCGAGCATGAGGGCTTTGACGTCGAAGCCATTCAAGAAGCGATGGAGTCGAACGCCGCTGGCGGCCGCACGCGCGGCGCCTCCACCATCAGCCAGCAGACCGCCAAGAACCTTTTCCTCTGGCCGCAACGCTCATGGGTGCGCAAAGGCTTCGAAACGTATTTCACAGCGCTCATTGAGTTCATGTACCCCAAGCGCCGGATCATGGAGCACTATCTCAACGTCGCCGAATGGGGCGATGGCAATTTCGGCATCGAAGCCGCCGCGCGCGCGCGTTTCGGCGTATCCGCCGCCGATCTGACGCCGCTGCAAGCCGCGCGTCTCGCCGCCGTCCTGCCCAGCCCCAATCGCTGGAGCGCCGACAGCCCCGGCCCTTACGTGCGCCGGCGCGCCGCCACCATCGTCCAGCGCGCCAATGTCATCCGCAACGAGCGCTTGGCCTCCTGCGCCCTCATCATGGACCGCCCCAACACGGAGCGTTGAGTGCATTTCCCCATTCAAGGGGTAACTCTCCGCCGGTTCCTGCGCTAAGCTCGCCCCCGCGTGGGAATAAGGGGAGAAGCGCATGTCTATGGCGCTCATCATCGCAATTGCGGCGCTCGTGGGCGTCGTCGTGCTCGGCGTCGGATTTTACATCTGGATCAATTACTACGAGGCCCGCGCCGACCGCACCTACATGACCCAGGACGATCGCGGCTTTAAGCGCGCGCTCGCCGGCAAAGTCGTGCTCTGGGACTACGAGGAAACCGTCGTCAAAGGCCCCAGCGCCCCGCACATCGAATATGTCGCGCTTGATCCCGCCACGGGCGGTCGGCGCACCATGAAGCTGATGGATCCAAAAACCGGCGCCATCAATCTGCGCCCGCAATATTGCGCGCCGCTGCCGTTCGACGCGATCACCAATGACAGCCACAAAGTCATCGTCGATGCGCGCGTGCAGTTCAGCCTCAATCGCGATTTGCTGAAGCACGTCTATGAGATTCAGGAATTCGCGCTGGCGCTGGAAACCCGCATTCAGAGCGCCTTCCGATCCGAAATCGGCAAGCGTAACGATGAGGACCTGCGCCGCGGCCTCGCCGAAGTCGAGCGCGCCGTAGTCGAACAGCTTCGTCACGCTGAAGAAGAGGGCGATGAAGCGGGCGAGCGCGGCATGGCGCTGGGCGTGCGCTTCCACACCGCCAACTTCACTTACAGCCAGCCCGACGAGTTCAGCGCAGCGCCGCTCGCTCTGCCGCCGAACGCCACGCCGGAGCAACAACAGCAAGCCATCCGCGCCGCCGCGGCCCAACGCGCGGCGCAGGGCTCGCAAGGTGTGCTCTCCTTGCGGCCGCAACAGCTGGACCAGCCGCGATCCCGCCGCGACCGCCGCCATCCTCTCGATGCTCGAAATGCAGACGCGTCAGAACATCGCCGAAGCGCTCGCGCAGTCTGGCCAGCTCATTGTTGTTACGCCGCAAGAGCTTGGCCTGCTCGGCGCCACCGCCCAGCGTGACGCCATGCTCAACCGCCCGCGCCTCGACCAAGTCCAGACGGGCGCCTCACCGCCGCCCAATGGCGGCCTTCGCTCCGCCGAAACCCGGACGTGAGATGCGCCCTGCGGCGCCGCCCGCGCTTGCGTAAAGCAGGGTGGCGCTGTCATGAGGTGGCGGTGAAGCGTCGCTTACAGGCGGCGGGGGGACGGAGCAGGGCGTGATCGGGCTCAGGGCACTTTTTACGTTCGGCGTCTTTGCCGGCATGATCGCGCTGTGCGTGGTCGGCTGGAATTATGGCGGCGTCGGCGGCCTGATCGGCGGCGCGCTGGGTTTTCTGCTGCGCTTGCCGGGGCGCGGCCTCGATTGGGGCGAGCGGCTCGGCAACGCTTATGTCGGCGCGCTGATGGGCATGCCGCTTGGCTTTCTGAGTGGCGGCGTCTGGATGGTTGGGCTTCCGGCGCTGGTCGCGGCCGTCAACAACGCGCCTCAATAACGACAAACCGGACGCGCCTCCTCGCGACGGGAGGAGTTCAATCATGCGCGCCGCACTCGCCGCCATCGCCGTTTTAAGTTTAGGCATAACCGGCATCGCGCTGGCGCAGGATAAAGACGCGCCCGCGAGCAGCGGCCAAGTGAACTATGCCGGCTTCCGCAATCTCGCCGGCGAGGTCGAAGCCTATCGCGAGACCCGTCTCGTCTCGCTCGCCGACTTCCAGCGCATGGCGCGCGAACCCAACACCATCGTGCTCGATGCGCGCTCCGCCGACGCTTACGCAGCGGGCCACATCGACGGCGCGATCAATCTGCCGTTCACCGATTTCACCGACGCAAGCCTCCGGCAAGCGCTCGCCGATCCGAACGTGCGCATCTTGATCTATTGCAACAACAACTTCTCGAACAACGCAGCGCCGGTGATCCTGAAACGCGTCGAACTCGCGCTCAACATCCAAACCTTCATCAATCTCTACGGTTACGGCTATCGCAACGTCTACGAACTCGCCGACACCGTCGACTTCACCGATCCCGCTGTCCGCTGGGTGCGGAGCTAGCCCTCGATTTGCAGCACGCGCCTTGAGCCACTAGGCTTAGGCAAGGCCGCATTTGGGGGAAGAGATGAAAACGCACCGCCGCTCATTTGTCGTTGGCGCGCTTGCCGCCACAGCGCTCGCCGCATGCACGCCGCCGGCGCAGGAGGCGCAAACGCCAGACCCTGCAGCCAGCACGGCGCCCGATCCGGCCGATACGATCCGGCCGCTCTACGATCCCTATCTCACCGAAGGCGCGCAGTTTCCGGGTCTTGAGCAGCAAGCGCCATGGTCAGCGGCGATGCTCACGGCGCTGCAGGCGATGATGGCGCGCTCGCAGGCGGCGGGCGAGCCGATCCTCGATTTCGATCCGTTGATCGACGCGCAGGATTATCAGCTGACCGACCTCAACGTGACGACTGACAGCGTTGTCGAGAACAGCCACGCGACCGCCCGGGCCAGCTTCAACAATGGCGGCGCGCCGGTTGAAGTCGTCTATGATCTGGTCTGGGAAAATGGCGGCTGGCGGGTCGATAACGTCCGCACCAGCCGCTGGGATTTGCGCGCCATCGTGGCGGGCTAAGCCTTCGTCATTCCGCCAGCAAGCGCACCGTCGCGGTGCGGCGGCGGAAGCTGGTTTCTTCGTAGACCATCACCACGCGCGTGATGTTGCGATCATCGCCGTTCAGGTCGATCGCGCGCGTGCATTGGCCGGCATTGATGCGCTCGCGCACGCTCACATCCTGATGCCCGCCATTGGCGTAGTGCACGTCCACGTCGATGAAATGCACCGGGTTGCGATAGACGCAGAGTTTGATCCGCTCGAACTGGCGCCGGCCTTCCACCACGATGGTGTCGCGATCGGTGCGGTCGCGCACTTCGCGCACGCCGATCACATCCCACGCCACGGCCGGGCTCGCGCACGCCATCAACGCCAGCGCCGCGCCCGCAATTACAGCTTTCAAAGTCACATCTGCCTCCCAAGGCTGGGGCCCTCGGGAGCTCTAACGGGGGAGGCGGGGGAGTCCGTCGTTTTTCGGGGATCGGTTTTCGGTTGTCGGGGATCGGGGTGGTTTTCGTCCCGATCCCCGACAACCGATCCTCGTAAACCGAACTATTGCGCTTCCACCACCACGCCGGTCCGCGCGCTTTCGCGCACGTGGCCGAGCACGAGGGCGGCGCCGACGCGGTCGTCTTCCGTGGTCGACGCGTTCAGCGATGCGAGCGCATCGGCTTCCGCCAACGGAAACGCACGCTGGTTCAAGCGCGCGCTGGCGCGCAGGCGCAGCGCCAGCGCGTCGCCAGGGCGTTGATCCAAAGCTGCGGAGAGATCTTCTTCTGCCAGCCGATAATCGCCTTCCATCGCATAAGCGCGGGCGCGGTCGATCAGCAGGTCGGGCAATTCGGTCGCGCCCGGCGTCATCGTGACGATGGCGCGTGTAAACGCGCTGCGCGCTTGGCCGGGCTCACGCGCCAGCAGCCAGGCATTGCCGGCTTGCGAGAGCAGCTCCGCGCGCAGCGATGCGTTCGCGGGGTTCACCGCCGTCGCCAGCGATTCCAGACGCCGCGCGCCGTCTTCGGTGCGGCCCTGCGCCAGCAGCGCCACCGCGGCGCAGCGATAGGCGTTCACCGCATTGGTGTCGGTCGCCCACACCATCGCTTCTTCGTAGGCCCGCGGCGCGTCTTCATCGACGAGCGCGAGGCAGCGGGCGTAACGGTCCTCGCCTGCCGCCGAGAGGTCGGCCTGCATCAGCGCGAACGGCAAAAACAAAGCAGCGGCGATCATCATAGGCGCGTACTCCCCGCGAAACGTCGTCTGAGCGATGCCCGAACAGACGGGCGATGCCAAGACGTTCCCTCAGCGCGCGAGCGCCTCGGCATGCGCCAAGAGGCGCTCCAAATCCTGTGGCCGCGACAGCCTGTGATCGCCATCGGGGATGAGATCGAAGGCCAAGTCCGGGCTCTCGATCAAAGCCGCCAGCGTCCGCACATGCGCCTCCGGCACGTCCGGATCAGCGCTGCCTTGGAGAATGCGCACCGCACCCGCGAACGGGTAGGGCTGGTCCATCAGCAGATGCGTGCGCCCATCCTCGATCAGCGCCCGCGTGATCACATTGGGCTCGGGGCTGTATTGCGACGGCTCCAGCAGCCGCCCTTCGGCCATCAGCCGCGCTTGCTCGTCGGCGCTCATGCCGTCCCAGATCAGGCGTTCGGTAAAATCGGCCGCCGGCGCAATCAGCAGCAAACTGGCAATCCGAGCAGGCCTTTGCCGCGCCGCCAGCAGCGCCAGCCACCCGCCCATGGACGATCCGACCAGCACTAAGGGGCCGTCCGTCAGCCGGTCGATCACCGCCAAAACATCGTCCAGCCAGCGCGAAATCGTCCCGTCCTCGAACGCACCGCCGGACTGGCCGTGGCCAAAATAGTCAAACCGCACAAAGCCTTGCCCTCGCGCCTCGGCCCAGCGCGCCAGCGCTTCCGCCTTTGTGCCCGCCATGTCCGATTTGAACCCGCCCAGCCATACGAAGGTCGGCGCGCGTCCCGTCTGGCGTTCCACCGCCAAACGCACCCCGTCCTGCTCGAAAGCCTCGATTTGGCCGAATGGCATGGCTCTACTCCGAGGCGAAAACCGGCAGTTTCGAGGCGTTTTGAACGAATGTTAGCGCCTCGCTAAGCAAAACCGTTATCAAACATTGCCTTAGCCTGACGGTCCGGAATCTGGCGGCAAAAAGCATTGCAAGAAGGTCACATCCTCTCAGTTCTGCAAGTCACACCTGAGCTAAACGCTGGCGGTGTTGAGCGGACCACGCTTGAAATGGCGGAAGCGATCAGCCGCGCCGGGGGGCTCGCTTTGATCGCTAGCGCCGGCGGACGCCTCGAGCCGGACCTCGAGGCGTCCGGCGGCGAATTGATCCGGCTCCCGGTCCAAACCAAAAATCCAATCACGGCGCTCGCCAACACGTGGAAGCTGTGGCGCTTGGCCAAAGAGCGGGGCGTCGATGTCATTCACGCGCGCTCGCGTGCGCCGGCCTGGAGCGCGCTTGGCGCGGCGCGGCTGGCGGGCGTGCCGTTCGTGACGACGTTCCACGGCATCTACAACGCGCACTCGGCGCCGAAGCGCTTCTACAATTCGGTGATGGCGCGCGGTGATGTCGTCATCGCCAATTCCGAATACACGCGCGAACACATCCTCGCGCACTACGATGTGAAGGCCGATCGCGTTGTCGTCATTCCACGCGGCGTCGATCTCGATCTCTTTGACGAAGCGAAAGTGAATTTCGACGACGTCGCGGCGCTGCGCACGCAATGGAAAGTCGCCGCCAACGATGTGCGCACGATATTGTTTGCGCCAGCGCGTCTGACACGCTGGAAAGGCCAGCTGGTGCTGATCGAAGCGATTGCGCTGATCGAAAAGCGCAGGCCCGGCGCGGTGAAACTCGTGTTCGCCGGCGACTCGCAGGGCCGCTCGTCTTACGTCGATGAAATGACATCGGCGATAGAAAGACACGGACTGCGCGAGACGGTGGCGCTGGCCGGCCACTTGCGCCAAATGCCAGAGGCGTTCGCCGCTTCCGACATCGCACTCTTTCCAGTGATCGAACCGGAGGCGTTCGGGCGCGGCGCAGTGGAGGCGCAAGCGATGGGCGTGCCGGTGATTGCATCCGATCTTGGCGGCTTCACTGAAACCGTGCGCGAAGGCGAAACCGGGTTCCTGGTTCCGCCCGGCAATGCGGCGGCGCTTGCGGCGGCGATTGAACGCGTCATCGATTTGGGCGCTCAGAAACGCGCTGAAATGGGCAAGAACGGCGAAGCCCGGGTACGTGCGCTCTATTCGAAATCTGCCCTGCAATCGGCCACATTAGCGGTTTACCAACGCGTCCTGCGCGAAGCAGCGAATAAGCGCACGGTCCGCCCGTCGGCCAAGCCCGTGCTATAAGACGAAGAGCGAGAGAGGCGAGATGATTCCCTGGCGCAAAGCCAATGCGTCCAAAGTCGGCGAAACCGCCAACCGCGTGCTGGTCATTCAGCTCGGCGGGGTCGGCGAATTTGTACAAGCGCTCGCCGCCGCCCGCGTCATCCGCGAAACCCATGTCGGCGCGCGCATCAATCTGCTCACCACCGAAACGACCAAAGAGCTGGCCGAGAAGTGCCCGTACTTCGATACGATCGAAGCCGACGGCAAACCGCAGGAGCCGCAAGCGATCACCAAGCTGATCGCCCGCATCCGCGCCGCCAAGTATGACGTGGTCTACGATCTCGAAGGCTCGAGCCGCACCAAGAACTATTTCCAGGGCCTGCGTCCGTGGCCGCCGAAATGGTCGGGCCCGATTGCCGGCGCCAGCCACGCTTATCTCGATGCCGACCGCGCCCATCTCAATCCGCTCGATCGTTATGCCGGCCAACTCGCCGCCGCGGGCATCGAAACGGGCGGTGCGCCGCTGATGCCCGATCTGTCTTGGGTGCGCACCGTGATGCGCGACCCGCCGCGTCTGAAGCCGGATTATTTCGGCATCCGCGGCAGCTACGTTCTGCTCCTGCCGCGTGGCAGCGACGCCGAACCGAGCCGCCGCTGGCCGGAGGAAAAATACATCGATCTCGCCCGCCGCATCGCGCGCGGCGGCGTCACACCGGTCATCCTCGGCGGCCCGGAAGAGCGCCCGATCGGCGCCGCCATCGCCAAGGCCGAGCCATCAGCCAAGAACCTGGTCACCCGCCCCGATTTCTTTCAATGCGTCGGCTTGGCCGAACGGGCCTCCTTCGCGGTAGGGGATGATGTCGAACTGATGCATGTGGCCGCCGCCGCTGGCGCGCCCTGTCTCGTGTTCCTGTCCTCGCTCAACCACCCAGAGCGGGCGGCGCCCAGGGGCCCAAGCGGCGTCGTGGCGCTGACCGCTGCGGTCATCGCTGACCTGCCGGTCGAGCAAGTGGACGCCCAATTGCGCAATTGCGGCGTCTATCGCCAAGCCGCGACGGCTTGATACCCGGCCTCGCACAAGCAATATTGATCCAGTGAGTCCGCGCCTGCACAGGCGCGGCTCGCGCATGTGTTATCAACAGCTACAGGAGAAGGCCCGATAGCCAGACGACCGTACGCCGCGCCACCGCCATCGAAGGATGGCCCGCGCGTGAACGAGGACATCCGCGGCGTTGCCCGCGTGCTCCTCATCGACGCTGAAGGAGAAAAGCAGGGGGAGATGCCGATTCAAGCGGCGCTCGACGCCGCGCGTGAAGCGGGCCTCGATCTCGTCGAGGTGGCCCCGAACTCCGAACCGCCTGTCTGCAAAATTCTCGATTACGGCAAATACCGCTTCGAGGAGCAGAAGAAGAAGGCGGAGACGCGCAAAAAAGCCAAGCGCGTCGAACTCAAAGAGATCAAGGTTCGCCCCAACATCGACGACCACGATTACGAAGTGAAGATGAAGGCCATTCATCGCTTCTTCGAAGAAGGCGACAAGGTGAAGGTCACCCTGCGCTTCCGCGGCCGCGAAATGGCGCACACGCACTTGGGCATGGAATTGCTCGACCGCATGCGCAACGAACTCGACGGCATCGCGAAGGTCGAGCACGAGCCAAGGTTCGAAGGCCGGCAAGTCGTCATGGTCATGGCGCCGAGGGCGTAAGCCGGGCGCGACCTCTAAGTTGAAAAACGAACGCGCTGGCTGAAAGGCTGGCGCGTTTTGTTTTGTGCCCCGCGCCACACTCGCGCCGCACCAAGCGCCGTATGTGTTGCGCGAGTCGGAGACATATATGCGCGCCCTCATCCTCGCTTTCGCACTCGCTGCCTGCACGCAGCCCGCGCCCGCCGAAGCGCCGCCGCCGCCGCAGACTGATCTTGCGCAAGACATCCGGGCTGACCTCGAACGCATAGACCGCGAGCTTGGCGCTGAAGGCATTGTCGCCGCCGGCCTCAACGAGACCGCTAATCTCGGCGGCGGCCTCACCGTCACGCCGCTCGAAGTTCTCGAAGACAGCCGCTGCCCGGCGAATGTGGATTGCGTTTGGGCAGGGCAGGTGCGCTTGCGCGTAAACATCTCCGGCGCCGAAGCCGAACTCATTTCCGATCAGCCGCTGACGACGCCGAGTGGCGCAGTCGTGCTCGCGGTCGTGCGGCCTTATCCGTTCCAGGAATGGCCGGAGGAGGAACTCCCCATCCCGCCATATCGCTTCGGTTTTCGCCGTGGTTAGCGTAAGCAGCGCGTGGGGGACTTCACGATGACGATCCGCGCCGCATTCTTTGCCGCATTGCTGCTGGCCGCCTGCGCCAGCCCGGCGCCAGCGCCTGCGCCCACGCCGCCGCCGGCGCCCGCGCCGATGCCGGAACCGTATTCGCAGCTCGGCCGCCAAATCCACGCCGACATTGCGCGTCTCGATGCAGCGCTGCGTGAGCCGGGAATCGTCACCGCTGAAATTGGTCAAACCGCCGATCTCGGCGGCGGGCTCACCGTGCGCCCGCTCGCCATCATCGAAGACAGCCGCTGTCCGCAAAACGTGCAGTGCTTGTGGGCGGGCCGCATGCGCATCCGCGCCATGGTGTCTGGCATCGACACTGAACTCACGCTGGGTGAGGGATACTTTCAGTCAGCGCGCGGCGTCGTTCAGTTCGAGGTCGCGTCACCCGGCGCTTGGGCCGAATGGCCACGCGAAGAGTTGGGTCCAAGACCTGCTTATCGCTTCGGCTTTCGGCGCGGCGGCTAGCGCTTCAGCGGTCTTCTTTGCCGTGCCAAATGCGCAGGACAACCAACGCTTCGTCGGTGACGCGATAGCGCACCAGATAGCTTGATCGGCCATATTTCAGAACGCGCTCACGCAAGCTGGAGCGCGGGCCAGGCCGGCCCATCAATGGCCGATCGCCGAGTTTGCGGATCGACTCGCGTAGCCAGCGTTCGCGGCGATCCGCGGCCCGCTCATCAAGCTTAGCCATGAAGACGACGAGACGATCCAGGTCGCGCTCGGCCGCCGGCCGCAGCTCGACGCGGAGAGTCATTTCGTTCTTGCGCGCTCTTCCGCGATCTTAAGCTTGAAGCGATCGAATGCTTCATCCAGCGGGATGTTCGGGCCAGCTTCGTCCAATCGGCGCAGATCTTCCGCCCAGTCGAGATCGTCGCCCACGCTCTCGAGTTCACCGGCCACCGCTTGGCGCACAAAGTCTTCCGGTGAGAGCCCACGCGCCTCAGCTTGCGCGCGGACTTCATCCGCGAGCGGAACTTCGAGCGATACGGTCAGAACGCCATCGGCCATGACGACAGTATAACCCCGGCGCGATCCGCCGTCAGCCCCGGCTAATCCGCCGCCGCTTCGTCATGATCGTCATGTTGATCAGCAGCAGCGTGAAAGCGACGCCTAGCCCGATCAGGTTGAGCATCGGGATGAACTGCGCGTTGTTGGCCGCTTCCGCCGCCAAGCGCGCTTCTAACTGACTGCGCCCATCGCTGCGCGCGGCAGCGTCCGCCGCTTGTTGCGCTTGCTCGCCGACGGCGCCGAAATCGACGGTTGGCGG
>QBMO01000010.1:16983-20559 GCA_003242075.1 Alphaproteobacteria bacterium | reverse complement strand
GCGGCTGTCGCACCATCGCGCTTCTCCCACCGCAGGCACCTTAACCGTCTCGGGCGGGCGGCTCCAGTCGTGTGGTATTATGGGCCGTAGCGCGCCCCACCTTGCCGCCGCTCACGCCCTCTGCTATCAGCCCCGCCTTCTTGGGTGGCCCGGCCTGTACGGCATGCCGTGGCGACCTTTTCGCGTGGGATTTCGGTCCCGCGCTTATCCAAACGAGGATCAAATGCCGAAGATGAAGACCAAGAGCGGCGTCAAAAAACGCTTCAAGCTCACGGCGACCGGCAAAGTCATGGCCGGCGCCGCGGGCAAGCGTCACCGCCTGCTCGGCCACAATGGCAAATACATCCGTCAGAACCGCGGCATGTCGGAGCTCGCAAAGCCCGACGCTGACCGCGTGAAGCTCTGGATTCCGTACGGGCTGAAATAGCCCCGCGCTTCCCGATTTCCATTTGATCTGACGGAGTAATTCCATGGCACGCGTCAAAGGGGGCGTCACCGCGCACGCCCGCCACAAGAAAGTTCTGAAGAAGGCGAAAGGCTATTACGGCCGCCGCTCGACCACGTTCCGCACCGCGAACGCAGCCGTCGAAAAGGCCGGGCTCTACGCTTACCGCGACCGCAAGAACAAGAAGCGCAGCTTCCGCGCGCTTTGGATCGTGCGTATCAACGCGGCGGTCCGCGAAGAGGGCCTCACCTATTCGCGATTTATGAGCGGGCTCGCCAAGGCGGGTATCACGCTGGACCGCAAGGTCATGGCCGATATCGCCATGAACGAGCCGGCGGCTTTCAAGGGCCTGATCTCTCAAGCCCAAGCCGCACTGAAGTAAGCTTCAACGTGGTTTCCTCCCCGCAGTGCGGGGAGGTGGCCGCGAAGCGGCCGGAGGGGGAAGTGCGCCCCTGACACGCTCGCTGCGCGGCTGAAAAGCAGGCGATCGCAAAATGGACGCGACAACCAACGACCTCACCGTGCTTGAGCGCGATCTCATGGCGCGCCTCGACGCCGCCAATGACGAAGCGTCGCTCGAAGCGCTGCGCGTCGAAGCGCTCGGCAAGCAAGGCTCGATCTCGGCGCTGATGCGCAATCTGGGCACGATGAGCCCGGACGAGCGCAAGACCTATGGAGCCGCGCTCAACGTCCTGAAAGACAAGCTCACCGAGACCATCCTCACCAAGAAGGCTGGCATCGCCGAAGCCGAACTTGATCGCCAGCTGCAAAGCGAGGCGGTGGACGTGACGCTGCCGCCGGTGAAGCCGCGGCTCGGCACGATCCATCCGGTCAGCCAGGTGATGGAAGAGCTCGCGCAAATCTTCGGAGAGATGGGCTTTGCACTCGAAGAAGGCCCGGACATCGAGACCGACTTCAACAACTTCACCGCGCTCAACTTCCCGCCCAAGCATCCGGCGCGCGAAACGCACGACACGTTCTTCATGAACGCCCGTGACGAGAAGGGCGAACGCAAAGTGCTGCGCACGCACACCTCGCCGGTGCAAGTGCGCACCATGCTGAAGCAGAAGCCGCCCATTCGCATGATCTGCATGGGCCGCACCTTCCGCAAAGATTCCGACGCCACCCACACGCCGATGTTCCACCAGATCGAAGGCCTCGTCATCGACGAGACCTCGACCATGGCTGATCTCAAAAGCGTGCTAATCGCCGCGATCAAAGCCTATTTCGAAGTCGATGATGTGCGCCTGCGTTTCCGCCCGCACCATTTCCCGTTCACCGAACCGAGCGCGGAAGTCGATGTCGGCTGCGATCGCTCTGGTGGTCAGATCAAGATCGGCACGGGCGAGGATTGGTTGGAGATTCTCGGCTGCGGCATGGTGCACCCGAACGTGCTGAAACAATGCGGCCTCGATCCCGAGAAATACCAAGGCTACGCCTTCGGCATGGGCATCGATCGCCTCGCCATGCTCAAATACGGCATGCCGGACCTCCGCGATTTCTTCGCGGCGGATACGCGCTGGCTGAAGCACTACGGGTTCAGCCCGTACTTGCTGCCGGGTCTTGCGCAGGGAGTGGGCTGATGAAATTCACGCTCTCCTGGCTCAAAGAGCATCTCGCGACCGACGCGAGCATCGACGCGATCGTCGAGACCATGACCATGACGGGTCTCGAAGTGGAATCCGTCGAGAACGCTGGCGAAAAGCTCAAGGCCTTCACCGTCGCGCGCATTATCAGCGCCGCGAAGCACCCGAACGCCGACAAGCTGCAAGTCTGCCAAGTCGAAACCGCGCTCGGTAATCTCGAAATCGTCTGCGGCGCGCCGAATGCGCGCGCTGGACTCGTCACCGCCTTCGCGCCGATCGGCACGTATATTCCAGGCAGCGGCATCACGCTTGAGCCGAAGCCGGTGCGCGGCGTTGTCTCGAACGGCATGCTCTGCTCCGGCGCCGAGCTTGAACTCGATACCGACGCTGACGGCATCCTCGAACTCGATCCCGAACTCAAAGTCGGTACGCCGCTCGCGGAAGCGCTCGGCTTGAACGATCCGGTGGTCGATATCGAAGTCACGCCGAACCGTCCCGATTGGCTTGGCGTCGCCGGCATTGCCCGCGATCTCGCCGCCGCTGGCATCGGCAAGCAGACGACCAAGCCCATTCTGCCCATCCCCGGCCGCTTCCCGTCACCGACCAAAGTCGCGACCGATGACGCGCAAGCGTGCCCAATGTTCGCGGGGCGCCTCATTCGCGGCGTCAAGAACGGCCCATCGCCGGCATGGTTGCAACAGCGACTGCGCGCGGTTGGTTTGCGACCACGCAACGCGCTCGTCGACATCACCAACTTCCTGTCGCTCGATCGCGCCCGCCCGCTGCACGTTTACGACGCCGCAAAATTGAAGGGCACGGTGCGCGCCCGCCTTGGCCGCGAGGGCGAAAGCTTCAAGGCGCTCGACGGCAATGTCTATAACGCCACCGCCGACATGTGCGTGATCGCCGACGATGAAAAAGTCCTCGGCCTCGGCGGCGTCATGGGCGGCGAGGAGAGTGGCTGCTCGGAAACCACCGTCGATGTGCTGGTTGAAAGCGCATACTTCGATCCGGCGCGCACGCACGCCACCGGCCGCGCCACAGGCATCATCTCCGATGCACAATATCGCTTCGCGCGCGGCGTCGATTCCGGCTTTGTCGTGCCTGGGCTTGAACTCGCGACGCGCATGATTCTCGATCTCTGCGGCGGCGAGCCGAGCGAAATTGTCATCGCCGGCGAAGAACCCGCGCCGCCGCCGGCCATCACCTTCGATCCAGACCGCGTGCGCCAGCTCGCAGGCATCGATGTGAAGCCGACGCGGGTGCGCGCTGTGCTGAAGGATCTGGGCTTCGAGACCAGCGCCGAAGGCCAAAGCTCCAAGCGCATCATTGTGCAGCCGCCGACCTGGCGCCGCGATGTCGAAGGCAGCGCCGATCTCGTTGAAGAAGTCGCGCGCATCGAGGGCTTCGACAAACTGCCGTCGCTCGCGCCGCCGCGCGCCGCTGGTTTCCGCCCGCCCCCCGCAAGCGTCGGAGAAAGCCGCACGCGCCTGGCGCGCCGCGCGGTGGCATCGCTCGGCTACTATGAAGCGATCACCTGGAGCT
>QBMO01000010.1:10514-16973 GCA_003242075.1 Alphaproteobacteria bacterium | reverse complement strand
CCTGGAGCTTCTGTTCGCGGGCGCAAGCGCAAGCGTTTGGCGGCGGGGCAGAGGAGATGCTCGTCTCCAACCCGATCGCCTCCGATCTCGATTGCATGCGGCCGACCGCGTTGCCGCAACTGCTCGCCGCCGCGCAAGCCAACGCCAATCGTGGCTTCGATGACGCGCGCTTGTTCGAAGCCGGCCCCGCCTATGGCAACACCAACGAAGGCGGCCAGCAGCGCACCGTCTGCGCCGTCTGGCAGGCGCGCCCGCCGCGCCATTGGCGCGCCGCGCCGCAGCCGGACATCTTCGATATCAAGCGCGATCTCTTGATCGTGTTGGAGGCCCTCGGCGCGCCTGTCGGCTCACTACAGACGTCAAGCGACGCGCCGGCGCATTGGCGCCCAGGCCGCACCGGTGCCCTGAAGCTCGGTTCGAAAGTTATCGCGTACTACGGGGAAATCCATCCGCGCGCGCTGAAAGCTATCGGCGTTGAAGCGCCCGCGCTGGCGTTCGAAATCTTTCTCGATGCGCTGCCCGCGCCACGCGCCAAGGGGAGAACGAAACCGCCGCTCGAAAAGCTCGATCTACAGCCGCTGACGCGCGACTTCGCCTTCATCGTCGATGATGGCGTCAGCGCCCAAGACGTCGTCCGCGCCGCCTACGGCGCCGACAAAGCGCTCATCGCCGATGTGAACTTGTTCGACGTCTATCGCGGCGAACGCATGAGCGCCGGCAAGAAGAGCTTGGCCATCGAAGTCACGCTGCAGCCACGCGAAAAAACGCTGACGGACGCGGAGATCGAAGCGGCGAGCGCGAAGATCGTGACGGCGGTCGTGAAGGCGACGGGCGGGACGCTTAGGGGTTAGGCTGCGGCAGAATCGGTCGCCGCGATTTTTTCGATCTCGCCATCAATGAATGCCACGAACGCGCCAGCAAAGCGCATGCGCGCGCCGTTCTTCCACCAGGCTCGCACGCCAGGTCCGTCGAGCCAGAAGCGAAGAACCGCATGCACCTCCGCCCAGTCCTCATCGGTCAGCGTTTTCATCCGCAACTGAAAATGCGACGCTGAGAAGAACCAGAACGCCTTCATGCACATATTGGAGAAACGATAGCGCTCGACTTCGGAGAGTGTTTCCGCGCCGATGCGGGCCCGCATCCACAGATCCATGAGTTCGGGATTTGCGATCAGCGCGTCGATAAAATCGGTGAGCAGTTTGGTGGAGGCGAGCTTGTTGGCAACGGCGGTCTCGCGCGCCTCACGGCGAGCCTGATTGGCAAGATAAATGAGCGACACAACGACTCCGAGCGCCGCGGTAATTTCCGCAATGGCGGCCGCCGCTTCCCAATTCATCGGTCATCCTCGGAGCTAACGCGGTTGGCGCCGTTACGATACGCCGCCAGCGCCGCATTCCGCGCCACAACCCCGCGTCCAGCGGCAACCAACGCATCCGCCATCTCGCGCGGCAGAGAAACCGCCGTCGGCGCGTCGAACAGCGCTTCGTACTCTTCCGGCGTCATGTCGCGGAAGGTGATCACGTCCATGCTGACGCTAATGTCGTCGCAACGCCAATCCGCAGCTAATCGCCCGTTCACCGGTTGCGCGCAGCGCCATTCGCGCAACGCGCTCTCATACTCCGCCAAACTTTCGCGCCACACATCGACCAGCGCGCGCTTTGAAACCTCCGTCGCCACATCGACGGGCGAATACATCATCTCATAAGCGCCGATCGCATCCGTGCCTTCCTGCTGGAACGTGCGCGGCCGGATGTATTCGGCGTTCACCACCACGAACACGATCCGCCGCGCCTGCAACACGTCGCGCGGCAGCAGCGGGGCAGGCGCGCCTTCGGCGTCGCGCATCACCTGCAGGCTCAACAGCCCAAGATTGTCCGCCACGCCGCCATCGCTCAGATGCAGATAACGCTGCGCCGCGCGCGTATCGCCGCGATAATTCAAGAATGCGCGCGCGGTCTGGCGTACATTTTCCGACGCAGCGCGATCGGCCAGAATGCGCGACGTCCAAGTTGGCGGCCCTTCGCAGCGTGGTGCGAAGCTCTCCACCAGTTCCGGCCGGAACGCCACCGGCGCGGCCATCGACGCCGCCACCGCATCGGCCACGCGTATCGCGCGCACATCGCTGCAAATGCCGTCGAAGAAAAACTGTGTGAACGCGAACGGCGTCGCATTGTAGAGATCGGTCGCGTTCAGCACCACGCGCGGGCCGGCCCCCAGATCGCCCAACGTCGCGCCGCCATACACATTCTCATTCAGCCAAGCCGCCACTTGCGTCGGCCCGTTGAAGCCGCCGCGCAGCGCGCCGGCTAAGCCCAGCGGCGAGCTCGGCGTGCGCACGCGCCAGTCGCGTGCGAGATAAGCCGCGTCGAAGGTGTCGAGACCAGCGTCGCCATGCAGCCCGTAATACGCCGCCAGCACCGAGCCGCCCGACACTGAACTGATCAGCGCAATGTGCTCAGAGAGCGGCCGCCCATCGCGCCCTGGCGTGTCGCGCAATCCTTGCAGCACGCCCAGATGAAACGAAGCCGCTCGCGCCCCGCCGCCGGAAAGTGCGAGCACGATCAAATCTTCGCCGACAGGCGCGCGCCCGCTCACATCCGCGCGTAGTCCGCCCAGCGGCGTATTGATCGGCGGCGCGGCAGTCGCACACGCCGTCAGCGCCAACGTCAGGATGAGAGCCGAAATCCGCATGCCCGCACTCCCGCACGTGCCGCGCCGCAAGGCAAGCGTGATCGTTTACCGCGACCGCGCCGCCACGCGCTCGGCTTCCCGCAACGCGCGCAACACATTGCCGCCCGCGAGCCCGGCCAAATCGCGATCGTTCCAGCCGCGCCGCATCAGCTCCGCGAACAGGATCGCATAGCCGTCGACGCCCTCCATGCCGACCGGCAGAAACGGCACGCCGTCATAGTCGGCGCCAAGCCCAACAGCACCACGCCCCGCGATGCGCGCGATATGTTCGATATGATCGGCGATCACGCTCGCATCGATCTGTGGCCGCGGATTAGCTGCAACCCACGCCGCGACGCCCACCGTCACCGCTTCCGGATTGCCAGGATTGAGCGCTTGCAGGCGAGCCTGTTCGCCCAAGCGCGCCGCGCCCCAGTGCCAAACTTCAGTGGACGTGAAGGCCGGGAAAAAGTTCACCATCACCACGCCGCGATTGCGCCGCACCAGTTGCAGCACGTCATCAGGCACATTGCGCGGATGCGGCGTCACGCCGAAGGCTGACGAGTGCGAGAAAATCACCGGCGCGCGCGCGATCGCTAAAACATCGCGCATCGCATCGGCGGAGACGTGGCTGAGATCAACCAGCATGCCGATCCGGTTCATCTCGCGGATCACCTCTTCGCCAAACGGGGAGAGACCGCCATGCTGCGGCGCAGCCGTCGCGCTATCGACCCAGGCAATCGTCGTCGAATGCGTGAGCGTCATGTAAAGCACGCCGGCTTCGCGGAACTCGCGCAGCGTTTCCAACGAGCCGTTGATCGCCTCGCCGCCTTCCATGCCAAACATTGAAGCGATGCGGCCGGCGCGATGAATGCGCGTGATGTCTGCCGCACTGCCGGCAAACTCGAACGTTTCGGGATATGCGGCGATGATGGCGCGCGTCAGCGCGATCTGTTCGCGCACGGCCTGCGTCGCAGCCGGGCCCTGCAACGTGGCCGGCACATAGACCGACCAGAACTGCCCGCCGACGCGGCCTGCGCGCAAGCGCGGAATGTCCGTGTGCAGCGGCGGTGTCAGCAGCCGCGTGTCGCTGTTGAGATCGACATTGGCGAGGGCGTTGCCGTGATCGTCGCGGATCGCCCACGGCAGATCGTTGTGGCCGTCAATAATCGGCGCGATGCGCACGATGCGATCTAGCCGCGCGAGCTCCGCCGCGGTCGGCGGCGCCACTTGCGCGAAGGCTGGCGTTACGAGAAGGGCGAGGGCGGCGAGAACTGAGATGGGGCGCATGCGTGGCACGGTATTGAACGCGCCACGCACTGTCACCCCATCAAGCTCGATTTGGTTCGCTTATGGCGCGACCCATGAGTGCGAGCCGGTATTGTTGGCTTCGTTGCTTTCGTTGTTCGCCGCGCCGGCGTCGGCGACGAAGTCGAACTCATAGGTTTGGCCCGACGTCCAACCCGCGCCCGCAAACCACGGCAGCGTGTGATTGTAGACGTGTCCCGGCTGGATCGCCGGCACTTGCACGACGAGGCGATTGGGATAGGCCGCGTCCGTGTACTGCGCCAGGTACGCCGCCGGAATGTCGGCGCAGCCGCCTTCCTGGTTCGGGCGGTGGCAGTTCACCGTCACCACGGACGGCAGCGACGCAGAAGTCCCAATGTTGCGCACCGACACGACGCCGTGCGCGATGCGCGACGGGATCGGGATGAGATCAATCGTGCGCGCAACCAATCGGCCCGAAGCAGCGGGCGGCGGCGTGCGCGCGATGGTTTGCGCATTAGCGACCGCGACGCTGATTCCGAAATACGAAACTGCAGCAATCATGATGCAGGCGAAGGTAGACGTTTTCATCGCTTTCTCCCGAAAGACAAAAGCCCTCAGTTCGAACCTAGAGCCGCCGCGCGTGAAGCGCAGTGACGAGCGTCACGCGCTCACAACCCAAAAAGTTCCGGCGCCGCGATCAGCGCAGTCAGCGCCAAACAGCTCAATATGGCGGCGGCCAGAACAAAGGCATGCAGCGGTCTCATGCTGTTGACGTGGGCGCTCGGCGCCCTTGCCAATGTGACGTCCGTTACCTCGCTGCCCGGGATTCCAGGCATTGAGTTCCGCCAGCGCCGTCGCTAGACATGCCCGCCCGCGGAGCCGACGAGACCAAGATGACAGCGCCCTCCATTCACCGTGACGCCTACATCGACCTCATCAAACGCTCGATCACCAACTACATCTATCTGGGCGGCGACGCAGAGTTCGACAGATTTCGCTGCGTGACGCATTACGACACTGGTGCGGGACAGTGGAAAATTGAACCGTTGGCGCGCCCGGCCACCTTGCTCACCAGGACGCAGCTCGATCTCGTGCAAGAAGCCATCCGCGTGCTTGAAGAGCGTAAGGTGCCCGGCGATTTCATCGAAGCTGGCATCTGGCGCGGTGGAGTCATTATCTTGATGCGCGCGTTGATGAACGCGTATGGCATCACCAATCGTCAGATCGTCGCCTCGGATTCCTTCGCCGGCATTCCGAAGAACGTCCGCGATCATAACGATCCCGTCGATTACTGGAACGATCGCTGGATCGCATCGCTTGAGGACGTGCGCGGCAACATCGCGCGTTTTGGTCTCTTGGATGAGAAGGTCGAATTCTTAGTGGGCTTCTTCTCAGACACGTTACACACGCTTGCGCCCGATCGGAGGTTCGCGCTCATCCGTCTAGACTCGGATTCCTATGAGTCGGTTGAAACGTCGCTTATGCAGCTTTATCCACGGCTCTCGCCCGGGGGCATTCTCATCATTGATGATTGGCACCTGAATGGTTGCAAGGCTGCCGTGATGGACTACCGCGCCAAGCATAGCGTCACTGAAGAGATCAGAGTTGTCGAAGGCAACGGCTACTGGGTGAAGGCGGGTTAAAGCCCGTAAGCCGCCTTCATCTCCGGGTCTTTCGCGGCGACTTGCTTCGCCAAATCGACGATGACTTTCGCCTGCTTCCAGGTGGCGTCGTCGAGCATCTTGCCGTCGACGAGTGCGACGCCAGTGCCGTCCGGCATCGCCGCGATCATGCGCAGAGCGAGTTTCACTTCGTCCGGCTCCGGCGTGAACACTTTGCGCGCAATGGCGATTTGGCTCGGATGCAGCGTCCAGGCGCCGACGCAGCCCATTAGATACGCGTTGCGGAATTGCTGTTCGCACGCGGCTGCGTCGGCAAAATCGCCGAACGGGCCGTACATGGGTTTCAGCCCATGCATCACGCAGGCATCGACCATGCGCGCGAACGTGTAGTGCCACAAATCCTGCTGCGCGCTCTCGCGCGGTGCGTCGTCCGCATTCGCGTCGGAGAGCACGCGGTAGCCTGGATGGCCGCCGCCGACGCGCGTCGTCTTCATTTTGCGCGAGGCCGCCAAATCCGCTGGGCCTAAGCAGATGCCATGCATACGCGGGCTCGCGCCGGCGATGGCTTCCACATTCGCCACGCCCTGCGCCGTCTCCAAAATCGCGTGCAGCAGGATCGGCTTCTTCAGGCCGTGCTTGGCTTCGAGCAGAGCCAAGAGCTGATCCATGTAGTGGATGTCCCAAGGCCCTTCGACCTTCGGCACCATGATCACGTCGAGCCGGTCGCCCAACTCGCCGACCAATGTCGTCACGTCATCGAGATGCCACGGCGAGTTGAGCGCATTGATGCGCGACCAAAAGCCGACGCCAGCTTTGGCGAAATCGAAGCTCTTGCCCATCGCGACAGCACCCGCGCGCGCCGCGTCCTTGGCGTCGGCTTTTGGTCGCGCATCAATGC
>QBMO01000010.1:9202-10504 GCA_003242075.1 Alphaproteobacteria bacterium | reverse complement strand
GATTGGCCAGCACGACATCGACTTGCGTCGCTAGCTCGGGGACCTTGGCGCGAAGCTTTTCTTGATGTGGCGGCACGAAATGGATCGACCGCTCCAGCCGCACCGGAAGCTCCTGAAGCGGGGCGGGGGCGCCGCTCGCCAGGGGGGCGAAAAACTGTCGGGGCGGCTTGGTCACTGTGCTTGATCCTGTTCTGTTCGCATCCGCAGCATGATATGCGCCGCCCTTCAGCGCAATCCAGCTATTCGCCCTGGCGCTTTACCTTGAAGCAAGGGGCGGGGAGGCTATTGTCCGGCGCTTCCGGCGGGCTCCCGCCGCGTGGGTCCACCAAACCGTGTTGCGCACCTATCTCGACTTTGAAAAGCCGGTCGCCGAGATCGAAGCCAAGATCGAGGAGCTTCAGGCCTTGGCCGAAGCTTCCGGCGCTGACGCGATCAGCCAGGGCGTCGAACTCTCGCGCCTGAAGACCAAAGCCGAGAGCCAACTGGCGCTTATCTATTCCAAGCTCGACGCCTGGCAGAAGACGCAAGTGGCCCGCCATCCCGAGCGCCCGCGCTTCCGCGATTACGTCTCTTCGCTCGTCACCGATTTCATCGAGCTGTCCGGCGATCGCAATTACGGCGAAGACGCCGCCATTCTCGGCGGCACCGGCAAGTTTTTGGGGCGCCCCGTCGTCGTGCTCGGCCACGAAAAGGGTCGCACGACACAAGAGCGCTTGAAGCACAATTTCGGCATGGCGCGCCCCGAAGGCTATCGCAAAGCCGTGCGCCTGATGGATCTGGCTGACCGCTTCTCGCTTCCTGTTGTCAGCTTTGTCGATACAGCCGGCGCCTATCCCGGCATCGGCGCCGAAGAGCGCGGTCAGGGCGAAGCGATCGCGCGTTCGACGGAACGCTGCCTCACGCTCGGCGTGCCGATGGTTGCGGTTATTGCCGGCGAGGGCGGCTCGGGCGGCGCCATCGCCATCGCGGCCGCCAATAAGGTGCTGATGCTCGAACACTCGATCTATTCGGTGATCAGCCCCGAAGGCGCGGCGTCGATCCTTTACAAGAAAAAAGACGGCGACGAACCCAAGCCCGATCGCGTCAAAGACGTCGCCAATTCACTGAAAATCACCGCGCAAGACCTGCTCGAACTCGGCGTCATCGACGACATCATCCAAGAACCCATGGGCGGCGCCCACCGCGAACCCGCCGCCGCCATCGCCAGCGTCGGCGCAGCGGTGGCCGCCGTGCTCGACGATTTCGTCGGCCTCACCCGAACCGAAATCCGCCACCAGCGTCGCGACAGATTTTTGGCGATCG
>QBMO01000010.1:0-9192 GCA_003242075.1 Alphaproteobacteria bacterium | reverse complement strand
CAGATTCGAAGACGGCGTCGCCCCGGGCGTTTGAGCCATTCATCTTGCGCTCAGGCACTACGGTGCTCAGATAAGCAGCATCCCACCGGAGGCCGCCCTCATGTCCGATAAAAATCCCATCTCCCGCCGCGCCGCCGCTCTTGGCCTCGCGGCCAGCGCGCTCGCGCCTGCGACGGCGTTTGCGCAACAGGAGCAGACCTATTCCGAGGACGAGATTCTCGCGGCGGCGCAGCGTTTCTTCGGCGCCGGCGCTGAAGGTCTGGCCACCGTTGTCAGCCGCGTGTTCGATGAGCTTGGTCGGCCGAACGGCTACATTGAAGGTAACGAAGGCTCGGGCGCCATCGGTGTCGGCCTGCGCTATGGCGACGGGCGCTTGCGCTTCAAAGGCCGGCGCAGCGTTACGCGTGTTTATTGGCAGGGCCCGTCGATCGGCTTCGACACCGGCGGCAACGCCTCGCGCGTATTCACGCTGGTTTACGGCACGACCAATCCCGACAGTATCTTCCAGCGTTTCCCCGGCGTCGATGGCTCGGCCTATTTCATCGGCGGCGTCGGCGTGAACTATCAGCGCCGCGATCACATCACGCTCGCGCCGATGCGCGCCGGCGTCGGTTTCCGCCTCGGCGCCAATGTCGGCTATCTCGCCTACTCGCGCCGGCGTCGCATCAACCCATTTTGATAAAGTTCTGATCGCATCGTCGCCATAATTGTGGTGCGTTCTTTCCAACAGGGGAGAACCATCATGAGCGTACGTTGGCTGGCGGCTGCGGCTGTCCTTGTTATGGCAACCTCGGCGGTTGCGCAAACCAAGCGTCCGCAACAACCGGTAGAGACACCGGTTTGGGATCAACTCGAGCGCTTCGCCAGCGAAGCTGAATTCCAGCGCTATCTGCAAGATTTCCAACGCGCCGCGAATGATCGGCATCGGCGCGATTATGGCCCATCCGATGGCTTCGCCCCTCCGGTGCCGCCGCCACCGCCTCCATCAGCGCCGCCGCCAGGCGCGGCCGCGGAGAGCAGCGGCATCGTCGTCACCGGTTCTGCGCAACCATCGAGCGGCGAGCCGTCTTCGATCACCAACACGCAAACGCAAGGTGTCGACGAAGGCGGCATCGTCAAACAGATCGGGCGTTTCTTGGTGGTGCTGCAGGACGGGCGCTTGTTCGTCGTCGATACGCGCGCTGGCCCCGAACAAAACGGCCTTGCGCTCGCTAACCGCACCAACGTCTATCGCTGGCGCGGGCAGGACACCTGGTTCGACGAAATGCTGACCAGCGGCAATCGCGTGCTGATCGCCGGCTATTCCTATCGCGAGCGCGCCTCTGAAATCACCGTGCTGACGCTGAGCGACGACGGCCAACTCACGCGCGAAGCGACATACTACATCAGCTCGAATGATTATTACGACGTCGAGAATTACGCCACGCGCCTCGTCAACGGCAATCTCGTCATCTACACGCCGCTCGACCTCTCATCGATCAACGCGATGCGCCCGGTGCAATGGCCGCTGGTGCGCCGCTGGATTCGCGACGGTGACAATCGCGCCGTCACCACCGCCGGCCGGCCGCTGTTTGATGCGCAGGACATCTACAAGCCGGTGCAGAGCCTGCATCAGCCGACTGTGCACTCAGTCTCTGTCTGCCCGCTCGGCGATGTCCGCGCCGGCGACGAGTTCGAGTGCCGCACCACCGCGTTTGTCGGCGGCGGCGAGCGCGAGTTTTTCGTCTCGACGTCGGATATTTATCTCTGGGTCACGCCGGAGCCTTGGGACGACGGCTTGCCCGCCTGCACGCGCGCCGAGAGCTTGCCCGCTACGCTCTATCGCGTGCCGCTCGACAACGCACCGCCCACTGCGCTCTTCGCGCGGGGCGTGCCGATGAACCAATTGGCGCTCGACGCGTCCGGCACTGAATTCCGCGCGCTGCTCAATCAAGACACGCGCGACTGCGGCACGAGCCAGCGCGATGATCTGAGCGTCTCATACTTCCGCGCGCCGTTCACCGCGTTCGGCACACGCCCGCGCCAAGCGCCGCAATCGAGTTATACGCGCACGCCAAGCCCGGGCGGCCGCGCGTATGAAGTGCGCTACACCCAAACCCACGTCGTCTATGGCGGCCGCCAAAGCCGAACCTCGTCGCCCCCCGGCGAGAACGCTGAGCCGCTCACCGCCCGCGTCGTCGCCGTGCCGCTCAATCGCCCGCGCGCGGCGACCACGCTTACAGCGCCGCACAACATTATCCGCGTCGAACGCGCCGGCGGCGACATCGTGCTCACTGGCTATCGCACCGACGCTGGACTTTCCGTGTCGTTGCTCGATCTCAACGGCCGCCCGCGCATCACGCAAACGCAGCTCCTGCAGAACCGCTACGAATCCGAAGGCCGCAGCCATGCGTTCAACGCACTCGTGCGTCCGGAAGGGGATGGCATTATGGGGCTGCCGACGGTTACGCGCGTCAAAGAAGGCAATCGCTGGCATTGGCGCTCTGGCGCGTCCGACATCAGCTATCTCACGCTGAGCGCCGCGGGCCAGCTCGCCGACGCCGGCACGCTCAATGCCGATCCAAACGCGCGCGATCCGAGCTATCAGTGCGAAGTCTCGTGCGTTGATTGGTACGGCAACACGCGCGCGCTCTTCATCGGCAATCGCGTGTTCGGTTTATCGGCGACGGAGTTGATCGAAGGCGCGCTCGAGAACGGCCGCGTCGTCGAACGCCAGCGTCTCAATCTCTCGCGCCCGCCTGCGTAACGCAAAAGTTCCCAGGGAACTTTTGCATTCAAGAAGCGCGCTTCATTCGATGAAGTGCGTCTGCTTTGTCACATGTTGCATCGAAGCACAGGTCATCTGCGACACCTTGCACGGGCCTTAACCCATCGGCGTTCAAATGCATCCGCGGGGATCAATTGCATCACCCAAGGGACTTACAATGAATTTGAAATCCACTCTGGCGCTCACCGCGCTTCTCGCTGGCGGCGCTGTCGCCGCCCCAGCCGCGGCTGACACGCGCGGCACGTATGTTCGCGGCGACATCGGCGTCACCGTCGAAGGCGAACTCGAAGTCATCGAAGAAGCGGACATTGACGACGAAGAGATGGCCGCAATCGGTATTGGCCGCGGCTTCGAGAACGGCTTCCGTCTCGAAGGCGAGTTCGCTTATCGCGACAACCAGTTCGAAGAAGACGTGGCGCTCGGCGCCGTCGCTGAAGCCAAAGCGATCTCTCTGATGGCCAACCTGTTCTACGACTTCAACCGTCACGGCAGCCTGCAACCGTATATCGGCCTCGGCGTCGGCGCGGCGCAGATCGAATCCGAAGGCAGCGGCGTGCTCTTCGGCTGGGACGACGAATATACCGGCGTGGCCTATCAGGGCCTCGTCGGCGTCAATTGGCAGTTCCACCAAAACTGGAGCGCCGATCTCGGCTATCGCTACTTCGTCGTGCCGGACGCCGAATTTGACGGCGTTGTCGACATCACGCCCACCGCCTTCGAAGGCGACTACACGCACGAAGCGGTAACGCTCGGCCTGCGCTACACGTTCGGCTCACCGGCGCCTGCGCCAGTTGCTGCTCCGCCGCCGCCGCCGCCGCCGCCACGTCCGGCGCCTGCGCCGCAACCGCAGCCGCAAGCCCAAGCGTGCCCGGTTTCGGAATTCGTCGTGTACTTCGAATGGGATCGCTCGGCGCTCAATCAAGCGGCGCTCGAAACCGTCGATGCCGCCGTTGCGCGCGCACGTCAGTGCAATGTGAACTCGGCCGTGGTCGTCGGCCACACCGATACGTCGGGGTCGCCGGCCTACAACGAAGAGCTCTCGGAGCGTCGTGCCTCTATCGTGCGCGATGCGATGGTGGCCCGCGGCTTTGCGGCCGGCGCCATTCGCACTGAAGCCCGCGGCGAAGGCGCGCTCGCGCGTCCGACCGCCGATGGTGTCCGCGAACCGCTGAACCGCCGCACGGCGGTCACGATCAGCTTCCGCTAACACTGAAGCACGTTCGAACCAAAGCTGGAGGCGGCGGAGATCAAACCCCGCCGCCTCTTTCTTTGCGCTACTCGGTCGGCGCGCGCCTGGCCTTCGCGTCATGCGCCTTTTGCGCGCGCTCGTGACGCTCGCGAAACTCCTCGGCAAACGCCGACGCCAGAATACCTGTCGGCATCGCCACGATGCCGATGCCGGCGAGCGCGACGATGCCCGCCGCCACACGCCCCCATGCGGTTTCAGGATAGACGTCGCCATAGCCGACAGTCGTCAGCGTCACGATCGCCCACCAGAGCGAGCGAATGATCGAGCCAAACGCCTGCGGTTTGGCTTCGCCTTCGATGAAATAGAGCATCATCGCTGCGATATAGAGTTGCGCCGCCGCCACGCAGAGTGCGGCCAGCAACGGCGCCCAAGCGCGCTTCACCGCCGAACCGACAATCGCAAATGCCGGCACGTAGCGCGCCAGCTTGAACAAGCGGAAGAGGCGCAACGCCCGCAACGCCGCCAGCCACCCGCCCGCCGCCTGCGGGTAAAACAGAATAACGATCAGCTCCGGCAGAAACGCCAGCACGTCGGCAATGGTGATCGGCTGCGCCAGAAATTTGAGGCGCCCGACGACGCCCTTATGCGCCGGGTTCTCGCCCTCGGACCAAAAGCGCAACGTGAACTCGGCCGCGAACACCCACACCACGATCAGATTGATCTGCGCCACGATCTCGCGCACCCACGGCTCAAGCGTCGTGTCGGCGCGCGCCGCTTCGGTTTCCAGCGCCAGGGAAATCAGGCTGACGATCACCAGCAGAATGATCGTTGCCGAGAAAGCGTTGATGCCGCCGGGCTGATCGGGCTCCAGCCAGTCGTGCACATACGCCTTCGCCGTGGCGTGCTTGCGCTTGATCAACGGCATGCGGGCTCCTTGAGCCGCGTCCTTAAGGCCGCGACCTCTTGGCCCGCAAGCCCGTTCAGCCAGGCGTTGCGAGCTTCAGCCCGACCACACCCGCAACGATCAGCGCAATGCACGCCAAGCGCATGGCGTTTGCGCTTTCGCCAAAGAGGTATAGCCCCGCGATCGCAGCGCCCACCGCGCCGATGCCGGTCCACACCGCATAGGCTGTGCCGATCGGCAGCGTCTTCACCGCCCAGCCGAGCAGCACCATCGAGATGATGAGGGAGATCACGGTGAAGCCTGTCCACCACGGCTTGGAGAAGCCCTCGGAATATTTGAGCCCGATCACCCAGCCGATTTCAGCGACGCCCGCGAGCCCCAGCAACACCCAAGCCTGCATCGAAAGCGCTCCTACTTCGGGCGCCCGTCGAGCAGTGCAAGCAGGCCCAAGAACGAAACGACTGTAAACCAGATGAAGATGCAGATGGCGGCGATCCAGACCAGCAGCAGGATCGGGAAGCCGATCAGCACGATCGTCAGCATCCAGCCGATCAAGCAGAGAATGGCGATCCCGATCGACCACCAGAACGCCGTGAACCAAATGCGCACCTGATAATCCAAGTGCGACCGCGCCAACGGCCCCGCGCCCTCGCGCGACGCAATCGCCACGATCACGCCGACCAGCGCGAAAATCGCGAAGCTCGGAATGCTCAACAGATAGAACACATAAACCGCAAGCGCCGAGAGCCGGCCGGGCTGCGAGGGGAGAGGTGCGCTGGTCATCCTACCGCAACGAGATGGCGCCAGAGCGGTTCCAACGCAAGACTTGCGTCATTTCTTCTTCGCCAGCGGGTGCTTGGTTTCGACCAGGGTTCTTAACCGTCCCTCTGCCACGTGCGTGTAAATCTGCGTCGTTGCGATATCGGCGTGGCCGAGCAGCGTTTGCACCGTGCGCAGATCGGCGCCGCCTTCAACCAAGTGCGTGGCGAATGCGTGGCGCAGCACGTGTGGGCTGACGCGCGTGGGATCGATGCCGGCTTTCACCGCCGCCGTCTCCAGCATTTGCCCGACGCGCCGGCGCGTCAGCTTGCCGTCGGCCGCGCTTGTGCTGGGAAATAGCCATCGCGCAGCACGCTCACGCGCCGCTTCTGCTTTCGGCAGCGCCGCTGTGCGCGCTGCCAAATGCGCATCGAGTGCGGCGAGGGCCGGCCCGCCCAGCGCAACCAACCGCTCTTTGCCGCCTTTGCCCTCGATCACCATGTGCTCTTGGCCCGGCTTCGGCGCCATGCGCAGCGGCAGCGAGACAAGCTCGCTCACGCGGAGGCCTGCGCCATAGAGCAACTCGATGATCGCTTTGTCGCGCGGCGACTCCGCCGCCGCGATCAGCCGCTCGATCTCCTCCACCGAAAGCGTCTTCGGCAGCGACCGCGCGCGCTTGGGCGCATCGAGCCGCGAAGTCGGATCGTCGGCGCGAATGTTTTCGCCGAGCAGGAAGCGATAGAACTGCCGCAGCGCTGAAATCCGCCGTCGCGCCGTCGCCGGCGCGAGACCGCGTCGGCCCATCTCCGCCACATACGCCTCGATCGCTTCAGCGCTCGCGTCCTTCAGCCCGCCGCGCACACCGCCACGCGCGTCCTCCAGATCGCGCGCGTAGGCATCAAGCGTGTTCGCCCGCGCCCCGCGCTCGGCGGAGAGCATTTCCAGAAACGCCTCGATCAAAGCGGAATCGCTCATCAGCGCATCCTAGCGGCTTTGTGCGGCCAGCGAGCGGTCAATCATGGCGGCAAGCACTGGCGGATCATGCCACGGCACGTCGTGAAGCGCGGTGCGCAAGTAAGGGCTATCCGTATCGCGCGCCCACTCGTTGGGAAACAGCGCCGCATACTCATGCGTGCGCAACGGCGGCGGCGGCGGCGGTTGGCCGCTGAGTGCGGCCATGAACACAGCGGAAAGGTCCACGCCGAAGCAGGTGAGGTGGCCGGTGGGCATCAAGCGCGGATTGATCTCGATGAAGTGCGCCTTGCCGTCGGGATCGACGATATAGTCGAAGCCGGAAAAGCCGTTGAGGCCGTACTCCTCGAAGAGCTGAAACGCGTGCTGCGCAATGTCGTCGCGGTGATCATGCAAGGCGACGCTGGTGGCGCCGTTCTCGGTCGAGCAGCGATGCTTCACGAAGCTAAAGCCCGCCAGCGGCCGCCCGTAAACGCCGCTCACCGTCGCGCCGTACACCGTGCCGGGCACGAACTTCTGCAGCACGAAGGTGGCGTTGCGCGGGTGGGGCTGCGGTTGCGCCAGCGCGCCCGCGAGCGCTTCCCGGTCGCGGCAAATGCTGACGCCGTGACCAGACGCAAAACCGTCGCGCTTCACCACCACCGGATAGCCATGCGCGGCCGTGAACGCCTCTGCTTCGGCAAGCCCAGGATTGGCGACGCAGGGCGGCGCAGGGCAGAGCTGGCGATGCTGCTGCGCGACGATGAAATCGGAATCGCACGCCAGCAGACGCGCCGCCGGCGCATTTGGCATCGAGCGCACCATCATCGTCCGCGTGGTCTCGCTGACCTCGAGTTGATCCATGCGCGTGACGAACTTGGCCAAAGCGGCGAACGCCAGATCGTCGCCCGGCAAAACGGCGTGCGCGCCGAAGTCCTCGGCCAGCGCCCGCAACACTGAGGGCATCGCCCGGAAGAGGTCATCGACGGGCATGACGATGTCTGCGGCTTTGAAGCGCGTCAGCGCCGCGTAGCTCCCCGGCGGCGCGACGACGCAGACGTCAGCGCCGCACTTGGTTAGCGCCGCGGCCGTTCTTGGCGGCGCGGCCCAGTCGGTCGCTGTGCACAAAATGCCGAGCCGCTCGGCCATGAATTCCCCCTGTCGTCAGCACTAGCAGCGCCTCCGACCGGGAACAATTCTACCTGCGCTCCGTTCGCAAACAAAAGGAGCCCCCATGACCACCGACGCTGAAATCCGCGAGAAATTCTGGAAGCATCTGAAGTCCGAGCGCACCATCATGATCGGCCTGATCAACGATCCGAGCGGCCACGCTCAGCCGATGACCGCTCAGCTTGAAGGCGACGACGAGAGCGGCCCGATCTGGATCTTCTCATCCAAGGACACCGACTTCGTCCGCGCCATCAACGGCAGCGCGCGGGTGATGACGCAATTCGTGTCCAAGGGGCACGAACTCTTCGCCTGCTTCGATGGCGATATCAGCCTGAACAATGACCGGGCCATGATCGAAAAGCTCTGGAACCCTTGGGTCGCCGCTTGGTTCGAAGGCGGCAAGGATGATCCGAAGCTTCAGCTGCTCCGTCTCGATCCCGGCCATGCTCAAATCTGGCTCAACGAAAACAGCCTGTTCGCCGGCGTGAAAATGCTGCTCGGCGCCGATCCGAAGAAGGATTTCGCGGACAAAGTCGCGGACGTGAATCTGGGTAACACGCGACCGAGCTAGCGTTAGTCGGTGTCGTTTAAGTTCGTCTGCGCGAGAGGCGTCACGATAAAGTCGCTTACTTGCGCTGACGGGCCTTAGCCTGCGCGATGACGCTCTCAACGCTAAAATTCTCGACGAATTCGCCACGCGCCGCCTGCGCCGCGCCCTCCGCCAAGTGCGCGCGGAGCGCCTCCAGTTTCTGGCTACGCTCTTCCAGTTCGCGCAGCGCAGCCCGCATGACATCGCTGGCGGACGCATAGCGGCCGGAGGCGACTTCGCGCTCGATAAAGTCTTCCCAGTGCGGGCCAAGTGTCAAAGAGGTTGAAGCCACGGGCGGAAACTCCAATATTCATTTTGAATATATCGTTGGATTACGCCTACGGCAAGCTGCCTTAGCTCGCCGGCGCCCCAGCCAGGATCGCCTCCACCGCGATCCGGCGCGCGTCGTCGTCGAGGCGCAGGCCACGCAGCGCGCGGATGATCCGTTCCAGCGATTCCGCGTCGAGCCGCGCGGGGCCGCCTTCGCCGGCGGCGACGACGGCGAGCAGGGCGCCTTCTCCAATCGCGCCGCGTTCAACCGCGCTTGCGAGCGCTAGCATCGCGCCGGACTCCGCGCGCGCCCCGCCTTGCGGCGCATTGGCCAATACGAACGCTTGTGTCGGGCCGTTCACCGGCGCGCCGAGTGCGGCGAGGATCGCCACATCACGCGCTGCTGCGCGCGGTTGGCCGGCGCCGCGATCGATGCGGCGTTGCAGCGCCATCGTGCCCTGTTCGCCGCGCGCGCCGGTCATCGCCACCAAAGCTGCATCGAGCGGCGCGAGCACGGCTTCGTCGGCGCCGGCCTGACGCGCGCTTGCGATCAGCCGCGTGCCGCTGGCGACATCGCCGTTGAGCAGGGTGGC
>QBMO01000109.1 GCA_003242075.1 Alphaproteobacteria bacterium | reverse complement strand
ATCTCGGGGGAGGCGGACTTGTTCGAGGGCTGGGAATCGATAGTTGCAGCGTTGCCATCGGGCGATGAGGTGGCGGCGGGAGTGAGCGGCAGCGCTCATTTTGTGGGTAGCAACGCCTACGGATGGTGGATCGCATTTTGGGATCATCCGCTGGGAAAGGCCGCGCTTTTGCTTGGCGGCGTCTTCCTGATCGTTTGGCTCATAGCTCTGATCTACAGTGGCGAAGTGCAGCGAAGCCTAAGTGGTCCAAATTGAGTTTCGAGCACCTAGTGGAAGGCCGCTCGACGAGCGGGTTATCCAAGCGCCAAGAGCGGTTATTCCGCAGAAACTTGATGGGCTATGGGCGAGTTGCTCATTCTTTCTTGTTTACTTGGACGCTCGCGGCCGCTCAGTAAAACGTCAAGTTTATCGGCGGCACATGCAACTTACTGTGCTGCAACGGCGACTTACCGCGCGACCGGAATCGGCCACGCTCATGATCAAAGAAGCTTACGACGGAATCGAGAATCTCACGTTCGATCATGTCTCCGAGCCGGAGAGCGAAATGATTTGTGTAGCGGGATCCATAGCCGACACCATCACAACAAATGCGCAGCGCGAACTGAGAAACCCGATTGAGCGATTAGAACGAATAAAGCGCATTCCAATCTATCGGCTCTTTCGTCGGGAAAGTGCGGCTAAGCATCGGCCTGCGCCAGATCAAGAAGCGACGATACAATTCAGAATGCGGTTTCATACAAATCCGTGGTTCGTCCTGTCTGCTCATCCCGACCGAGAAGTGAAGACAACTGCTTGGCTCACCGTTCTCACAAGCGTCTTCGCGTTAGCCATGCAGCTTATGTACGGGTCTTGGCCCGGCGCCGACCGTCTCGAAGGTCGGTCTGTGGATAGCGTAGGCTCAGTGGACGCGGTTCGCCCCAGCCCTCGTGTGCCTTCGCCATAATCAGCTAACTGACAGTTTGCGAGGATACCGAAGGTGGGCTCCTTCACGCTTCATGGATTTGCGGCCTGTTCTCAACGCCCCACACAAAATCTATCCGACCCACTCCCGCGCGCCGTCATACTGCGCGCATGCGTTTCGTCGCCCAACCTGTCATCAAAGATCTAGCCCCAGTCGAAGCCGTCACGGCGTCGATCCAGGGTTGGCTCATCGCGATCACGGCGTGGTTTTGCGATGTGGTCGACGCGCTGCCGCGTGTGGCTTGGCGTTGCCCGCTCGTGCGCGCTGCGTACGCAACGGGCAAGCGCCGGATCGCCGCCAATTTGCGCCGCACCGTCGGCCATCTGCGCCAAATCATCTTCATGCGCGCCTTGGCGGCGTTTCGTGTCAGGGCAGGGCGCGGGCGTCTGCACCGGTTCGCGCGCGGCGTGCGTCCCGGCGTGCGCGCGAACACGCGAAGCGGCCGTCAAATTTGGCGTATCGCCACCGCTGGCGTCATGGCCGGCATGCACGAAGGCTCGCTGCGCGATCGCGTCGCGCGTTTGCGCAAAATCCTCGCCAACCCTGCGGCGATCGTCGCCCGCGTGCTGAAAAAGCTCGCCGCAATCTGGCGCGCGCCGCACGCGGCAAAGCTTGTGCTCGTCGCCTCACGCGAAAATTGCGTCAGCCTCGCGTCGCTTGCGCCACGCTGCGCCGACACGTCGTGACGCGCTCGTTCTGCCTCCACAACCCATCACTTCACGACCGGCTGAGCTAGCAGCGCGGTGCGCGCAGCCATGCGCTCAGCCTTTTTGCGCCGCCGCCGCCAACGCATCATCAATCTCGCGCGCCCGCACCGCAGCCGGGCGGCTCATGATCCGCCCCACATACGCTTCGAACGCCGGGCGCTTGTCGATCGTGCCGAATTGCAGGCCCCAACCGAGTTGCGCGCCGAGATAAACGTCCGCCGCGCTGAAGCGATCGCCGAGTAGATAGTCGCCGCCGCTCACGGCTTTCTCCAACGTGTCGATCACTTGCTCGCGCGAGCCGTAGCCGACCATGCCGCGCTTTTCCTCCGGCACCACAACGCCAAGCGCCGTGTTCGAGGCCATCGCTTCGACCGGCCCCGCGCCATAAAACATCCAGCGATAATAAGGGCCGCGCATCTTGTCGGTGATCGCAGGCGCCAGGCCCGCTTGCGGGAAAGCGTCGGCCAGATAGGCGCAGATCGCCGCGCCCTCTGTGATGACCGTGTCGCCGTGTTTGATCGCCGGCACTTTCCCCATCGGATTGATGGCGAGGTATTCGGGCGCCTTCATCGTCGTCCCGTATTCGAGCACGACGGTGTCGTAAGGCTGGCCGATCTCTTCCAGCATCCAACGCGCGATGCGTCCGCGCGACATCGGATTGGTGTAGAAAGTGAGCGTATCGGCCATGGCAATTCCTCCGCCGGTTTGCATAATACGGGCATGGCCAAGAGCAAGCAGATTACGATCTACGGCATCAAGAACTGCGACACGATGAAGAAGGCGCGCGCCTGGCTCGATGAGCATGGCGTCGCGTACGCGTTCCACGATTACAAAGCCGAAGGCATCGACAAAGCCTCGCTCGAACGCTGGGCGAAAGAGGTGGGCTGGGAAGTTTTGCTCAACCGCGCCGGCACGACGTTCCGCAAATTGCCCGATGCGCAACGCGAAAACGTGACGGAGAAAAAAGCCATCGCACTGATGCTGGAGCAGCCAAGCATGATCAAACGCCCCGTTCTCGATATCGGCGGCAAACTCATCGTCGGCTTCAAGCCGGAGATTTATGCGAAGGAGTTCGGCTAATGCGTCAACATCCAGCCAGCCGCGGTATCAAGGATCTCCGCCAAAAGCTCAGCATCCTTTCGCCCTGACTTCGCAGGCGCATGAAAACTGTGATCGGCGTGCCCGGCCAATTGCAATGTCGCGCCAAGCCGCTTCACCACGGGCTTCAGCAAAGAAAGCTCCGCCAACGCATCATTCGTCCCCTGCAAGAAGAGCATCGGAATCCTAACATCATCCAAATGCTTCGCCCGCTCATCGCTAGGCTTGCCGGCCGGATGCAACGGAAACGCGAAGAATACCAGACCGCGAACGCCTGCCAGCGCCGCCAAAGCCTGCGCCTGCGATGTCATCCGCTCGCCAAACGATTTGCCGCCAGCGAACAACGGCAAAACCGGCGCAAGCTCCGTCGCTTTCGCAACAGCCGCGCGAACGGCGACATGCGCAAGCGCCGGCGCATCGCGCCGTTTCGATCCGCGCTCCATGTAGAGAAAATTATAGCGCAACGTCGCAACGCCGCGCGCCGCCAATCCCTCCGCAATCGCCGTCATCGATTTGTGCGCCATGCCAGCGCCAGCGCCATGCGCGAAAACGTATGCAGCACGTGCGTTTGGTGGCGCGAGCCAAAGCGCGGAAACGGACGCGTCGCCGTTCAGCGCAATAGTGATCTCTGCGGGCTTCATGCGAAGCCTTTTACGCGGCGGCGGGCCGATAGAACAGGAGTACGCCGCCGCTTTGGAGCGGCTCTGCTTTGATGAGGTCCAAACGCTGGCGTTCGTTCTCAGGCTTGAACAATGGAGCGCCGCCAGTTTTGCCGAGTAACAGCGGCGCGATGCAGATGCGATATTCGTCGATCAAGCCAGCGTCGCGCAAAGATGCGGTCAGCTTGGCGCTGCCGAAGACGAAGATGTTTTTGTCGACGACGTCGCGCTTCAGCGCTGCGACCTCATCAATCGAGCGCACGATGCGGGAGTTGTTCCAATCCGCGTGCTTCAGCGTAGAGGAGACAACCACCTTCGGCGTGTTGTTCATGGCCGGCGCTTCTGGTTCGGTCGAGGTGACCCAATAATCGCGCATGCCCTCATACGTGTTGCGGCCGAAGAGCAGCAGCGCCGCTTCCGACAATTGATCGTCTGAAAGCTTCTTCAACTCCGGCCCCCACACCGTTTCGTGCATGGAGACATCCCACGGCGTCACGCCCTCGAACGCGCCATCGAGCGACATCACGTTCCAGATGATGAGCTTGCCCATTGTCGCGCCTCACGCGTTCAAGAATTGATCGAGTTGATCGAGCAATATGCGCGTACCTTCCTCGCGCTGGCCAGCGTCGTCATAACCATCGAGATAGACGCCTTGTTCGGTGTAAATCAGTGTCGAGCCTGCGCTAGAGGGCCCGATCTCCGTCGTGCCGAGGGAAACAGAAATGCGCGTCGCATCGAGATGCATTTCGTAGGAGATCACGATGCGTTCGTTTTCGACGATGTCCCAGTAGACGCCATTCATGGCGTGAACGGTCCCGCCCGGAGGCCCGCCGGTTGAGGTCTCTTTGCCGCCGACGCGGAAGTCCATCGTGTGCTTTGAGTTCCATTCAGCGGGACCGGCGAACCACTTGGCCTTCGTTTTCGGGTCAGCGTAGGCGGCGAACACTTTCGCTGGCGGATGCGCGTATTCGCGTTCGATCACGAAGGTCGCGTGCGTGGCGGAGCGTTTGGTCATGCGAATTCCTTGGCGAGATTGTCGAGCGCGGCCGACCATCCGAATTGATAGCCGTTTTCCATCTCCGCATCGAACGCGGCGATCTGCATGGTGAGCAGGAGTTCAGTGCCGGCGCCGTGCGGCATAAGCTCAACGCTGATCAGCGCGGTGGACAGCTTTTTGCCATGAAGCGATACGGCTTCGGCGACGACGATGCTCTGGTCCTGGCGGATATCGAGGTAAGTCACCTCGGCGACATGCGCGCGTTTGCCGTTTTCGACACAATGGGAAATGTCGCGCCCGCCTTCGCGGAACTCAGAGCGCTCATATTCGATCGCAATGTCCGGCGCGGGTGCGGACCAGCGCTTGCGCGCCTCGACGTTCTCCCAGGCATCGAACACGCGCTTGGGCGAGGCATTGTAGCGGCGTTCCATAACAAGCGTGGCGTGGAGTATCGTCGTCATGGCTTACGCTCCGGGATACATATGAAAGAGCGGCTCGGACTCTTTCACGGCGCGCGCGAAGGAGGGCCGCGCTTTGAGTCGTTCAAGGTAAGCGGCCATTCGCGGGCAGGCGCCGTCGAGCGGTACGTTGCGGGTGGCGTACCAAAGCGCCGGCGCGGCGGCGCAATCGGCCAGCGTGAAGCTGCCGGCGGTGATGAACGCATCGTCACTGAGTTGTGCTTCGATCACGGTGTAGATTCCGCGAACAATCCGCTTAGCTTCATCGACGCCGTATGGATCGCGTTGGTCCTCAGGGCGAATGTTGTCGACGACGACTTTCGACATGGTCGTGTTCAAATGATCGAACACGCGATCCCAGCGGCGGACTTCAAGTGATGCATCGAGGTCAGTTGGGATGAAACGGGTTTTGCCGGGATAGTAGGCGTCGAGATATTCGATGATCACCGACGTTTCCGTGACCATGCGCTTGCGTTCGCTATCGATCAGGATCGGAAACTTGCCCATCGGCCAAAGCGCGATGAAATCGGCGTAGGTGTTTTGGTCGACCGTGCTGAATTCGAACGGCGTGTCGTTTTCATAGAGCGCGGTCAGCACCTTCCAAGTGTAGGAAGAAATCGGGTGGCCATAGAGCGTAAGCATCAGTCGTCTTTCGTTTCGTCGAGAAATTGTCCGAGCCGATCCAAGCGCCGCTCCCAGAGCGCCCGCCGTTCTGCGATCCAGTGTTCAGCTTGGGAGAGAACCTTCGGCTCAATCCGGCACGTCCGGACGCGGCCAACTTTCTCCGACACCACCAGCCCGGACGCTTCCAACACCGCCAAGTGCTGCATCACGCCGGGCAAGCTCATCGCCAGCGGTTTGGCCAAATCGCTAACCGTCGCCGGCCCTTGGATCAGCCGATCCACCATGGCGCGGCGGCTTGGATCGGCGAGGGCCTGGAAGGCCAGATCGAGGATCGCGTCCTGCCTGAACATAATACTTAAGTAGATGCTTTAGTATTGTCTGGCAAGACCTCGCATCCGTTCCGGTTGGCGGCGGCTACAACCATCGAATTGGGAGGCTCAAGTTCGATGATTTCTGGGACCTATGAGAACTGGATGGTGGCGGCCTTTATCTTCGGCGCCGTCACCGTGGCGATGCTCGGCGCGGCTTGGGCGCAATACCTCGAGCACGAGCGGCGCAAGCAGGCGATGGACGTGATCAAGACAGCGCTTGAAGCGGGCAAGGAAGCGCCGCCGATCATCTACGAGCAGCTATCGAAAGCGAACCAATCGAAGCCGCCGTGGAGCGAGGTCGTGGTCTTCTCCGCACTCGGCTTCGGCTTCTGGATTGCGTTCGCCAATGCGGAGGCCGAGCAGCGCACAGCGTTTCTTGTCGTCGCCTCGACAATGACCGTCACCGCGCTGGGTTGTCTTGCGCTCGCGATCATGCGCCCGGGTGAGCGCGGCAAAGACGATGAGTCCGCATGACGAAGCGCGTCTCATCGCCGCCGCGCGCCGGGGAGATAGCCGGGCGTTTGCAGCGTTGGTGGACGCGCACCAGCAAGCGGTGCGCGGTTTTTTGCGCCGTTTTGCTGGATCTTGGGCTGATGCCGACGATATTGCGCAGGAGGCGTTCGTGACCGCGTGGGCGAAGCTCGGCCGCTTCGAAGGCCGTTCGAGTTTCCGCTCGTGGGTCAGCGGCATTGGCTTTCGCATCGCCCGCGACGCAAAGCGCTCACATGCGCGCGGTGCTGTGCGCGACAGTGATTGGCTTGCCGCCCAGGACGATGTCGAAGAGCAAGCAGCGATTGAAGATCGCCTGGCGCTTGCAAACGCCATGGCCCAGTTGCCGGATGAACAACGCGCTGCGGTTGCGCTTTGTCTTGGCGAAGGCTTCTCGCACAGTGAAGCAGCGGCGATCTTGAATATGCCGCTCGGCACAGTGAAATCGCATGTGACGCGCGGGCGCGAACGCTTGCTGCGGGCGTTGGAGGTCAAGGATGGACAGTGAGGCCCGGCTAATGCGCGCCCTTGGCGCCAAAGTCGCTCCAGCGCGCAATCCCGCCTTCACCCTGGCGGTTATCCGCGCCGCCGAGCAGCGCCGGTTCAAGGCCGCGACCGTGCTCGCTCTCCTTCGAACCGCCGGGATGGCTGCGGCGGCTGCAGCGCTGGTCCTGCCGCTGCTCGCGTGGGTTCCTGGCAACATGGCCGCGTTGGAGCAGGGGGTAGTCATGGCTGGGGCAATGCTGACCCTGGTCGGGGTGGCCCGGCTCATGTCACAACGAGTCACTGTGGGGGCCCGCTGAGCAGCTGCATCCAAACTCTGGCGCCCGGGCATCTATGACGTAAATGGGGCGAAGTCCCTAGGGCTATGGAGACCCATAATGGATGCCGAAGTGTTTGTTCCGTTTACGTTTTTTGCGTTCCTGGGGGCTATTATTCTGGTCCCGATCTGGCTGAAGGAACGGACTAAGCAGTCCGCCCACCAGCTGATCTCGCAGGCCCTGGAAAAGGGTCAGCAGCTTGACCCAGCGCTCATGCGAACGCTGACCGAGGGCCAAAAGCAGCAGCAGGACCGCCCGCGCCGGACGCTGGGCAGTGGTGTCGTCCTTCTGGCCCTGGCGCTGGGTTTCGTAGCGGCAAGTTTCCTCAGCGGCGGGTTTGATCCGTCTGGCTTTTCTGGCAACGGCATGCTGACTGCGGCGGCTATTCTTGGCGCCCTCGGCGTGGCTTTCATCCTGCTCGCCATCGTGGATTATGCGGCCAAGAAGAAGGACCAGTGAGTGGTGATCGGTGGCCGCACGGGGGTTCCTCAATCTGGCTCAGGCCACAGAAGCTGCGCTGATCATCGCAGCTCAGGCCAGAGACCAGGCGGCTTTTGGAGAGCTCGTGAAGCGCCGCCAAGGCTGGGCCCGGGCTCTGCTCAGGCGAATGTGCAACAGCCACGCGGAAGCTGATGATCTGGCTCAAGAGGCGTTCATCAAGGCGTGGGATAGATTGAGAGACCTAGAAACCCCGGCGGCTTTTCCGGGTTGGTTTAGGAGGATTGCGGTCACGACGTTTCTGATGGCCAAACGGAAGCAGAAGGCGATTTTCGAAGAGATCGACGACGCTTCCCCGATCGCAGCAGAGGAGAGCACTCCAGAAGCCGCGGCCGGCGCCAAGATTGACCTGGAGAAGGCTCTTGCGAAGCTGTCAGATGCTGAGAGATTGTGTGTGACGCTCAACCACGGAGAAGGGCTAAGTCACTCGGAAATTGTAGACATCACGGGTCTTCCCCTCGGCACCGTGAAATCACACGTACTAAGGGGGACGGAAAAACTGAGACGGCTATTGGAACCGGCGACATGAATGACTTTGACGCCCTGCTGAAGCGCTCCTTTGCGGAAGCCCACGAACCGGCTGACGACGGCTTCTCCGTTAATGTCGGCCGCGGCGTCGCGCGCAGCGAAGCGGCGCTCAAGGTTCGCAACGCGACGTACGCCGTCGGCATGGCCGCGGCTGGTGCGACCATCCTTTATGGCGCCTATGGTCTGGTCGGCATCTTTGGCCAAGAAATCCTCGCCACAGCTGGTCTCGAAGTGGCCCGCGCCCACAGCGCGATCAGTTCGGCCCCTACGTTCAGCGTCCAAGGCATGATGCAAGCGCTCGGCGCTGGCCTGAGCCAAGGTCTGCTGGTGCTCGGCGCTCTGGCTGGCGGCGCGGTGGTTTATCGCCAGGTCCAGGAATAGGGCCTCGACACGTTCCCTCTCCAGACTGGGGTCGCGGCTGGCGCTGCACTGCAGCAAAGGCTAATCCTGACCGCTGCTTAGCGAGGCCCCGCCGATGTCAAGTCATGCCGAAACCGTTCGACGCGTTACCGCGCCGGACATCCGCGCGCGCAAAGGCGGCGAACCTATAGTCTGCCTAACCGCGTACACCGCCCCGACTGCAAAGATCCTCGATCCGCACTGCGACCTGCTGCTGGTCGGCGATAGCGTCGGCATGGTCGTGCACGGCATGGCCAACACGGTGGGCGTAACCCTCGAGATGATGATCATGCACGGCCAAGCCGTGATGCGCGGCGCCGAGCGGGCCATGGTCGTCGTCGATATGCCGTTCGGCTCGTACGAGGCCAGCGCTGAGCAGGCTTTCGCGAACGCCACGCGCGTTTTGAAGGAAACCGGCGCCCAGGCGGTGAAGGTCGAGGCCGGCACCTATATCGCCGACACCATCGCTTATCTGGTCCAGCGCGGCATTCCGGTCATGGGCCATGTCGGCCTGCGCCCGCAGGCGGTGAACGTCGACGGGAAGTTCCGGGCCAAGGGCCGCACCACCGAGGAACGCGAAATCGTCCTGGCCGAGGCCAAAGCGGCTGATGAGGCCGGCGCTTTCGCCATCGTGATCGAGGGCGTGGATGAAACGCTCGCCCCCGAAATAACCGCCGCTGTCAGCGCCCCCACCATTGGCATCGGCGCCTCGGCCCAGTGCGACGGCCAGATCCTAGTCACCGACGATATGCTGGGCCTGTTTGACTGGACCCCCAAGTTCGTCCGCCGCTATGCGGACCTCAAAGGGGCTATGGATAAGGCCGTGGCTGAATATGCAGCCGATGTCCGGAACCGCCGTTTTCCTGCCGCAGCCGAAACTTATGCCCTGCGGGTCAATGCGGCGCGGCAGCCCCGCGTTGCCCGGGGAGACAAGCGCGGCTAGCTTGCCGGCGATTTTAGGGGGATGGGCGGCGCGCGTGCGCGTGCGCCCTATCGGTCAGGACTGATTAGTGACCAACGAAACCGACAGTTTTGTAAGCGAAGTCGATGAGAGCATTCGCCAAGATCGCATGCTCACGTTCGCCAAGCGGTGGGGCCCGTACCTCATCGGCTTGTTCGTGGCGATCATCTTGGGCGTCGGCCTCTGGCAAGCTTGGCGCGCTTACAGTGTGGGCCAAGCGCGTGAAGCCGCTGACGAGTACGCGCAAGCACAAGCCTTGGCCGGCGCCGGCAATCTCGACGGCGCGAAAGCCGAGTTCGAGCGGCTGCGCGGCGAAGGTCCGCGCGCCTATCGCACCATGGCGAGCATGGAGCACGCGGCTGTGCTCGAAGCGCAAGGCGATCTCGAAGGCGCGTTGGCCGGTTTCGACGCCGCCGCTGAAGAAGCGAGCGATCCGCTGATGCGTGAGACGGCGCAATTGCGCGCCGCTTACATCGCGGCCGAGACGCAAGACTTCCCGGCCTTGCAAGCGCGCCTCGCACCGCTCGTCGCGTCCGAGTCGCGGCTTTCGTATCTCGCGCGCGAATTGCTCGCGATCGAAGCATGGGAAGCCGGCGAACTCGATATCGCGCGCGACACGCTCGAAAATCTGACGCTTGCGTTCGATGCGCCCGAAGCGGTGCAACAGCGCGCGCAAGTCGCTCTCGCAGTCATCGGCCCCGCGCCGGCAACCTCAGCGGACGGCGCAGCTGCGCCCGCGCCTTCCGAAGGAGAAACTCCATGAGCCGTTTCGGACCGATCGCCATTTTGGCAGCAGCGACGGCTTTGTCGGCGTGCTCGACCGTCAGCCGCGTCGGCAGCGCGCTCAATC
>QBMO01000108.1 GCA_003242075.1 Alphaproteobacteria bacterium | reverse complement strand
CGGCTATTACGCACCGAACCTCTACTTGAAAAATCTATCCGACAACCGCCGCACCAAAATCATGCAGGCTTTCCCGGACAGCCTCGACATGATGCTGATCTGCGTCGAAAGCGGCATGTCGATCGAAATGGCGCTGCAACGCGTCGGCCAGGAAATCGCGCCGGCTTCGGTGGAGCTTGCCGAAGAATTCGCGCTGACGACGGCCGAGCTCTCCTACCTGCCAGAGCGCCGGATGGCCTACGAAAACCTCGCACGCCGCACCAACCATCCCGGCGTCAAAGCTGTCGCGATGGCGCTGACGCAAGCGGAGAAATACGGCACGCCCGTCGGCCAGGCTCTGCGCGTTATGGCCAAGGAAAACCGCGATCTGCGCTTGGCTGAAGCCGAGAAGAAGGAAGGCGGCATCCCTGCCCCCGAAGCTCACCGTGCCGATGATCGTGTTCTTCCTGCCGGTGCTGTTCGCCGTCATCATCGGCCCCGCCGCGATCCAAGTGAACGAGATCCTGTCGAGCCGGTAGTAAGCCGCGCCCCTATTTTGATTGACGCAAAATCGCGCCTGGCTACCGTTCTCCTTCGGCAAGAGCGGAGTGGCTGCGTGCCGGTAGACAAAGCTTCCACAATCGCAAAGCCGACAAGCTGGGCCGGCAGCATCGGCCGGATCCTGTTGGGCATCGTCGCGTGCTTTCTCGCGGCCGGTCTCCTGTCCATGGCGACGCACCCTAGGTTTTGGATCGCGGTGCGTGAGGCGCTGGGCTTGCCGGCGCAGATCATAAGCATCGCCTTCTTCACGTGGGGCGCGATCAGCGAAGAAATCTCCAAGGCGTTCGGCGCCTGGAGCGCACGCCCACGAACCAACAGACTATCTTGGTGGATATGCGCGGCGTTGATCGGGACGACCCTTGGTGGAATTGAGCGCATTCTGCTGTGGATGAACTGGACGCCGGAGTTTCAAGCGCGGTTCACACCACTCGCTGCCGTGACGTACGACTCGATAGCCATCGTCTCGCATGCTGCGCTCACCGTGCTGTCAGTGTCCATAGCACTCGCCATGGGCGGGCGATGGCGAGGATGGACCTTGGGCGTGCTCACGGCCGGCGCGCTTCACGCGGCGCACAATCTGTTGCCGCGCTTTATCGACCTTGGATGGACTTATGCGTGGACGGCGCTCTCAGCCACGATCATGCTCGTGATCTTGGTCACGACGTTCGTGCTGCGCGATAGGATTTCGGAACGGACTAGGCTGGCAGCGCGCTAGCCCGGCCGTCCGAGATCGCTCCAGCTGCGCGGGTCGCGCAGGAGACCGCGGAGATAGGCGATGTTTTGCGCGGCGAGCGCTGGCGGCAGATCGGTGCGCTCGATGCGTTCGGCTTCATCGAAACGGCCCTGGAGCGCGAGCGAGATCGCCAGATTGTGGCGCGTCTCCGGCGGGGCGCCCTGCATGTCGGCGGCTTGACGCAGGTAGCGCTCGGCGTCCGCCGGTTCGCCAGCCATTAGGTGAGAGACGCCCAGATTTGTGAGCACGCGCACATTGTTCGGCTCAATCGCCAGCGCTTCCTGATAGGCGGCGCGCGCTTCCTCGAAGCGGCCGAGCTGGTCGAGTGCGGCGCCCAGGCCTGAGCGAACGCGCCAATTCTCCGGCTCCGCTTGCGCCACCAGCGCCAGCGGGCGCAGCGCCTCGTGCGGATTGCCGTTCGAGATTTGGGCGTAGCCATAGGTCGTCAGCAATTGGCGGTCCTGCGGAAAGCGGCCGAGCGCTTCAGACGCAATCTGGACAGCGCGATCAACGCGGCCGCCACGCCGCAGCGTCTCGGCGAAGCGCTGGGCAGCCTCTAGGTCATTTGGGAACGCCTGATACTCCGCGGCCCAGAAGGCCATTTGCGTCAGCATTTCCTCGCGGCCGATGCGCTGGCGCGCGTCGCGATCGACCGTAGCGCTAGCGCTAGCGCTAGCGCCCGGCGCTTGAACACCGCGCTCCTCCTCGCCTCCACCGCCCACACCAAGCGTGGCGCAGGCGGAAACGGCGGTGAGCGCGAGCAACGCGACTGGTAGACGAGCTTTCGTGGACATGGGCGCGAATCCTAACAAGCGCCTAACGGTGCAATGCGTTGCTCAATAAAGCGCTAATTCGGGATGAGAGATTGGGGACGAGGGACGAGTCGGACTGGCGTGTGGGAGGCAGTGAGCCTAAATCGCGCCTCTAGTCCCTCATCCCGAGTCCCTCGAACATGCCAAACCTCCCCTTCATCACTGACAGCGCCGCACAAGCGGTCCCGATCCATGCGCTGCGCTCGGGCGAGTGGAAGGATTGGATCGAGAGCCGGCCGGAGAATTTGAAGCGCTTGGCGCGGGCGCACGACTTTCAGGCGCAGAGCGGCCGCATCCTGCTGGTGCCGGCCACGGACGGCGCGATCGAACGCGTGCTGTTCGGCGTGGGCGACAAAGCCAGTGCGATGGCGATGGGCGCGCTGGCACAACACCTGCCTGCCGGCGATTACCGCATCGCCGCCGCGCCGCGCGAGTTTGCGGCGACGCTTGTCACGGTAGCCTGGGGTTTAGGCGCCTACGCGTTCGAACTTTACAAAAGCCGCAAGCGCCCCGCCCCGCGGCTCGTACCGCCCGACGGCGCGGACTTAGGCGAAGCCGAGCGGATCGTCTCGGCGTCTTGGCTTGCACGAGACCTGGTCAACACGCCGACCAACGACATGGGGCCGGACGCTCTGCACGCCGCCGCCGAAGCGGTGGCGACTGAGAACGGCGCAACGTTCGAAGCAATCGTCGGCGAAGACTTGCTGAAACAGAACTACCCGCTGATCCACGCCGTCGGCCGCGCCGCCGCGCAAGCGCCGCGTCTGCTGCATATCTCCTGGGGCGATCCAAGCGCGCCTCGCCTGGCGCTCGTCGGCAAGGGCGTGACGTTCGATACGGGGGGGCTCGACATCAAGCCGTCTGCCGGCATGCGCATGATGAAGAAAGACATGGGCGGCGCGGCGCACGCTTTGGCGCTTGCGCAAGCGGTGATGCAAGCGGGCCTGAAGGTGAAACTCGATGTCTATCTCGCCGTGGTCGAAAATTCGATCTCGGGCGACGCCTTCCGCCCGGGCGATGTGATCGCGAGCCGCAAGGGCCCGACAGTTGAAGTTGACAATACCGACGCAGAAGGACGCCTGATCCTCGCCGACGCGCTCGCGCGTGCATGCGAAGACGAGCCCGCTTTGCTGCTGGACTTCGCCACGCTGACCGGCGCCGCGCGCACGGCGCTCGGACCCGACATCCCGCCCTTCTTCACCAATGACGATGCGCTCGCTGCTGAGCTGACGAGCGCCTCGATAGAGAGCGCCGATCCGATCTGGCGCATGCCGCTGTGGGATGCCTATGAGAGCGACATGGATTCGCCGATCGCCGACATGAAGAACACTGGCGACGGCGCGTTCGCCGGCGCGATCTTCGGTGCGCTCTTCCTGCGCCGGTTCGTGACCGTGCAATCGTGGGCGCACTTCGACATTTTCGCCTGGGCCCCGCGTGAAAAGCCGAGCCGCCCGCAGGGCGGCGAAGCGCAAGCGCTGCGCGCGGCCCTGCGGGTGATCAAAGCGCGCTTCCCGGCTTAAACCGCACCACGCGACGCGAGCCGCGCGATTTGAAGCTCAAGCCGCTTCACTTCGCGCAGTACGACGTTTTTGTTCATCTCCATCCAGAAGTACATTTTCAGCATGGCGACGCCCAGCATGCTGACGACAGCGCCCACACTCCACAGCACGACGACGCGCATCTCAGCGGCGGCGAACATTTGTGACAGGCAATAGAGGAACACGCCAAACAACGCGAAGGTGATGATTGCGGCGAAGACATTCATCGCACCCCAAGCGCCCTTGAACGTACCGAACACTTCGCCGATCGGCCCTTCCTGTTCGAAGCGCGCGAGGAACTCCGCATCTTCTTTCGAAAGCGCATCGCGGATGGCGTTATCGAGATTGGTCATTTTACTTCTCCAAGAGTTTCACGCAGCGCTTTGCGCGCCGCGAATAAGCGGGACTTCACAGTGCCTTCGGGAGCGCCGGTGATGGCGGCGATGTCAGCGACGCTCATCTCCTCGCCGAAATAGAGGCTGACGGCGATGCGCTGCTCCGGCGGCAATCGTTTCAGGGCGGCGTCGACATCGAGACGATCGTTGGTCTCGCGCTCAGCGTCGGCGGGCTCTTGCGCCATCGTTTGCGCTTCCGCCGCGATGCGCTGGCCGCGATACTTCCCGCGCAACGCATCGGCGCATTTGCGCGCGGCGATGGCGTAGATCCAGGGGCGGAAGCGCGCGGGATCGTCGAGTCGCGCAAGGCCGCGCGTTGCGCTCTCCCAAGTGTCTTGCACCACATCTTTCGCCGCCTCCGTCGTTCCGAGCGCGCGCGCCGCAAACGCCAAGAGCTTCGGCGTCCAGCGTGCGGCCAGGCGGGCGAACGCGTCGCGCGATCCGCCCTGGGCCAGGAGGACGAGGTAGTCGTCGAGCGCTTGGTCTAGTCCGCGTCGCACGCTTTGCTCGCCCTTCTCAGCCTCTAAGTCGCGGCTGACGTGGTTCCGGTTCGACGCGCGATGGACTTTTTTTCAGGGCCCGAAAAGCCTTATCTGAAACGGATCGTTTCGGCTTGCTCCGTCAAGATTTGGTTAATCATTTCGACCACTCCACAACATCTTGTGGTTCCGGACTTGCAAGGACCACCAAATCGGCGAATCCTCTCACTTGCGATTCAACCAAAGGGGAGCGGCATGGAGCTCGGCCAGAACGAAGTAGAAGCATTGGACCTGTGGCGTCGGGTTACCGTCACCACGGTGCGTTCGGACGCGCCAGATCTCACGGCCCGCCAATTGGCGGTGCTGATGACGGTCCGGCTGCAGCCGGCGCCACATACGGTGCGGGGCCTCGCCTCGACACTAAACGTCGGAAAGCCCGCGATCACCCGCGCGCTCGACACGCTGTCGCGTCTGGGCTTCGTCCAGCGCCGCCGCGATCCCAAGGACGGCCGCAACGTGTTCGTTGAGCCGACCGAAAAGGGCGACGCGTTCCTCGATCAACTGGGCGCGACCATCCTGGGCGGCGACGCCGCCCCGGTGCAACAACGCCCGGCGCTCGCGGCCGTCTCGTAAGCGTTCGCAAAGCGAAATAAGAAACGGCGTCTCGTGAAAACGAGACGCCGTTTTGCTTTGTCTGCGATGTGAGGCGATCAGCCCGGCGTGGCGGGCGGCGCATCGGCCGGTGCGGCGTCGCCTTCTGTCGGTGCGTCTTCCGCCGGCGCGGCTTCCGGCAAGGGCGCAGGCAACGCGACGTTATTCGGCGAAATCGAGCGCATGTAGGCAATCATCGCGACGCGATCTTGATCGTTACGCAAGCCGGCGAAAGCCATCTTGGTGCCGCGCACGGCCCCGGCAGGCGAGGCCAAAAAGTCGTTGAGCGCCAGGTAATCCCACGACCCACCGTGCCCGGCCATCGCTTCAGAATAGGCGTAACCGGCATGGCTGCCGACAGCGCGGCCAAACGCGTCGTGCATGTTGGGGCCGATGCCATTGGCGGCGCCGGCGTCGAAGGTATGGCACGAGACGCACTGCGCACGCACACGCTCGCCGCGGGCCACCAGTTCAGCCAAAGCTGCGGGATCGGCGAACAAGCGGCCAAAATCCGGCGGGCCAGACGGCGCGGCGGGGCCGCCAGCCGCTTCGATCACAACTTCAGGCAGATAGCCCGGCGTATCGGGATAGTTCGGGTGGACCAGAGTCTCAGCCAGCACGCCGACTCCCATCACGCCCAGCACCGAAGCCAGCACCGCGCCGATGATCGAGTTGTTCCTAAGATCGCTCATGGTCCGCCCTGAAGGAGCACTTTTGCGGGCGGTTTATGGCCTGCGTCGGGCCCCGCGCCAAGCGCCGCCGTATGCGTCATGGCGTCGAGTGCGGCCTTGCGCGTCGAACCGCCGCACGGCATGGCCGTGGGCATGAACTCGGTCGTCGTCATTCCCGCCCGCATGGCCTCCAGCCGCCTGCCGGGCAAACCGCTGGCCGACATCCATGGCCGGCCGATGATCGCCTGGATGGTGGATATCGCCCGCGCCGCCAAAGCAGGACCGATCCTCGTGGCCGCGGCCGAGGAAGAGGTGATGGAAGCCGCACTCAAAGCCGGCGCCAATGTCACCCTCACCGATCCCGACCTCCCCAGCGGCTCCGACCGCGTGTTCGCGGCGCTGCAGGCGTTCGATCCCGAGGGCCGCTTCGACGTCGTGGTGAACTTGCAGGGCGACATGCCGACCATGCGCGCGGAAGATGTCGCCAAGGCGGTCGCCGCCCTGCGCGACGGCGCCGATATCGCCACACTTGTCTCGCCCTCCACCGACGAGAGCGAGCGCAACAATCCCAATCTCGTGAAAGCCATCCGCGCCGCCGACGGGCGCTGCCTCTATTTCACCCGCGCCGCCGCACCGTGGGGCGAAGGCGCGATCGAGCGCCATGTCGGCATCTACGTCTATCGCCGCGACGCGCTCGCGCGCTTCGTCGCCGCGCCGCCCTCGCCGCTGGAGCTGCGCGAGAAGCTCGAACAACTCCGCGCTCTGGAAATGGGCATGATCATCCGCGCCGACTCGATCGAAGATTTTCCAAAGGGCGTCGATAGCCCGCCGGACTTGGAAGCAGCGCGGAAGTTGCTGGCGGAGCGGTAGCTAACGCTCACGCGAGAAAGAACAGATCTTCCACCTTGCGCTTCAGCGCGTGCGCGAGCTTGAGGGCGAGCAAGGTGGACGGGATGAAGATGCCGTTCTCCACCGTGTTGATGGTCTTTCGCGAGACGCCGACGCGCTCGGCCAACTCAGCTTGGGTGAGGCCGGCTTGCGTACGGACCTCTTTCAGACGGCTGCCGAGTGTTTCATCTTTCATTCGGCGCGGCGCTCAAGCGTGACGAAGCGCAAACCCGCGGCGGCCGCGCCCGCGAAGAAGATCAACGGAACGACGTCGCTGATGCGCAGCGCCACCGCGAAGCTTGCGATGAACGCCACAAGCAGCGCCAACATCAGCGCCCAGAATCCCCAGCGCGCGGCCGCCGCGCGATTGGCGCGCGTCAGTTCATCGTCGAGCGTGCGATTACGGCGCCACAGAGAAAACGCAGTCGTCGATCGCAATGCCAAAACCAGAGCAAGAAACAGAATTGCGCCGACGCGAACGAAATCGACAAAGCGCCATGCGCCATCGCGACCGTAAAGCACGTCCGCGGCAAGCAGCCCCGCCGCCACCACGTAAAACGCCAAGCCGGTGATCTCTTTGCGCCGAAATATGCCGGGATCGGTTTTGTCGTTCATTGCGTGTAACCCTTAGGTGACAAGATACCTATAGGTTACATGCCCGTCAACCCCTCCACACGCGTGCCCCACGTCACAGCGGCAAGGCTAAGCGGCGCTTACCTTCTCCTTATCGAAGCAAGGCGCTTCGCACTGAAGGAGCAACGAGATGACCAAGTTTTATTCGCTGATCGCCGCCTGCGCCGTGTTCGCACCGTTTGCTTTCGCCACGCTGAACCAAGCCGCGCAGATCGTCGCCTGATCGCCGCCGCACAATCACACGAGTTGATACGAGATGGATGCCATGACGAAACTTTACGCCTTGATCGCCGCTTGCGCCGTGTTCGCACCGATCGCGATGGTAACGCTCAACCAAGCCGCTCAAATCGTCGCGTAGCTCCCCGCGACTTTTGAAGCGCCAAAAAGGCCGCAGAGGTTGCTCCCTCTCTGCGGCCTTTGCTTTTGCGTTGAACGCCGCGATCAGCCGGGGAAGGTTTGCACGCCGATGAACTCGATGCCGCCATCACCGTAAGTCAAGCAGGCGAGGCTCTCCATGCCTTGCACGTAGCAGAACATCGGATAGGCGGCGGTGCGCAATGCGGCCCAGGCCTCGCGGTCATACCCGACGGGATGATTATCCGGATAGAACGGAAACTCGCCACCGGTCGGCGCGTCAGCATTCGCGGGCCACTCCGGCAACGCGCTGGTATTGGCGAAGGCCGGGTTCGAGGTGTCGATCCACTCGGTGAGCGCCGTTTGCATGGCGGCGGGATCAGCGGCGCTGGCGAGCGTCATCACATTGGCGGTGACGTGGGCTTCGGCGTAGATCGGTTCGCCCGACGCATTGCGGATAACGAACGTCGCTACCGCGCGTGCGCAATCGGGGCCGACAGTGGCGGCTTCGATCGAGAACGTATCGGCGCCCGCGGCCCACTGCGATGTGGCGCGCGCGTCGCAGCCTTCAGACATCTGATCGACTTCGCCCGCGGGCGGCGTGCAGGCGACAGTGAGTGCGGCCGCGGCCGCCGCTAGAATAATGCGCATTAGATTTCCCCCAACTTCACGGCAAACGTTAGCCCGCGAGTTCGGCGCGCACCAGTGCGCCCACCTCGCGCAGCGCAGTGGTCGCCGTCTTTGAGTAGGCGGTGAAGTTCAAGCCGCCATGCATGAGCACCGGATACTTACGCTCCGTCACTCTGACGCCCGTTTTGCGGAACTTTTCCGCAAACGCCTTCACATCATTGCGCACCGGGTCCATCGGGCCGCCGCCGGCGATGATGGTAGGCGGCGCTGCGCTCACATCGACGTCGAGCAGTGACGGCAGCGCCTCGGCGCCCAGGCTGCGGGCGATGTAGAGACACGCCACGCGACCGAGAAAACGGAAATTGCGCAGCTCTTCATCGGCCCATAGCGAGTCGCGCACATGGATCAGCGGATAAAGCAGCACTTGCAGCGCAATTGCGCCGGGTGCTGCGCGATTCACCTCAAGCGCCATCGTCGCGGCGAGGTAAGCGCCGGCGCTATCGCCAGCGAGCGCAAGCCGTGTAGCGTCGGCGCCAAGACGCTGCGCATTTTGGAAACCCCACGCGACGGCGGCGCGTGCATCCTCCAGCTGCGCCGGAAACGCCGCCTCAGGCGCCAGGCGATAGCCGACGGACAGCACACGCCCTTGCGAGGATTGCGCCAGCCACGAACAGATCGAATCGTGCGTGTCGATATCGCAGCAGACAAAGCCGCCGCCATGGAAGTAGAGCATCAGCGGCGCAGGCGAAGCGTTCTCGGCTTCGTAGTAACGGGCGCGCAACGCGCCGGCTGGGCCCGGAATGTCGATGTCTTCGACACGCGCCAGCCCTTTGGCGCGGGCGCGCGGCACGGCCAGCAACGTGCGCAAGGCGCGCCGCGTCTGCGCCAAAATCGCGCTCTCGACCGATTGCGTCATGCTCATGGGGCGATGGCCCTACCCGTTTCATCGCAACTGCGCTAACGCTCGCCACGTATGACCGAGCGTATTTCCTTTCAAGGCGAACCTGGCGCCAATTCCCACATCGCGGCGCGAGAAAGCTATCCCGCGCTTGAGCCGCTGCCGTGCCCGAGCTTCGAAGATGCATTCGCGGCGGTGAGCGAAGGCCAAGCGCGCTACGCGATGATCCCGGTCGAAAACTCCGTCGCCGGGCGCGTGGCCGACGTGCACTATCTCATTCCCGAAAGCGGGCTCTACATTATCGGCGAACGCTTCGTGCCGATTAAGCACCAGTTGCTCGGTTTGAAGGACGCAACGCTGGACGGCCTCACGCATGTGCGCTCGCATCCGCAAGCTTTGGGGCAGTGCCGCAAGGCATTGCGCGCGCTTGGCGTCACCGCAGTGAAGACGGCCGACACCGCCGGCGCCGCGCGCGAAATCACCGAGCTTGGCGACGCACGCATCGGCGCGCTCGCCTCATCGCTGGCGGCGGAAATTTACGGGCTCAAAGTGCTAAAGGCCGACATCGCCGACGCACCGCACAACACCACGCGCTTTCTCGTTTTCGCACGCGATGAGCAAAACGCCGCGCCCGACTCCGGTCCGTGCATGACAAGCTTCGTCTTCCGCGTCCGCAACGTGCCGGCGGCGCTCTACAAAGCGACAGGCGGTTTCGCCACCAATGGCGTCAACATGACCAAGCTTGAAAGCTATATCGAAGGCGGCGCCTTCTCGGCGGCCATGTTCTTCGCCGAGATCGAGGGCCACCCGAGTGAGAGCCGCGTGCGCCTTGCGTTGGAAGAACTCGCGTTCTTCTCGACGTCGCTAAAAATCCTGGGCGTCTACCCGGCCGACCCGTTTCGGCGCTCGTAACCGCGCGCCGCGCACGCACGTAATCTGCCTTCAAGGGGAGAATGGCCGACGAAGCCCATCTTAAGGGCCTGCTCTTGCAGGGTCTCGCCGGCGACGATGCCGCGCACCGAGCGTTTCTGACGGAAGCGGCGGGGCTGCTGCGTGCGTTCTTCCGCAACCGGTTGCGCGGAGCGCCCGAGGATGCGGAGGATCTCGTGCAGGAAACGCTGGTGGCGCTGCACACACGCCGTGACAGCTACGATTCAAACTATCCGCTGACCGCGTGGATGTACGCCATCGCGCGCTATCGGCTGATCGATTTCCTCCGCCGCGCCAAGCATCGCGTGACCGCGCCGATCGACGGCCTCGAAATAGGCGACGCCGATCCTGAATACGAAGCCAGCGACGCGCCATTCAGC
>QBMO01000107.1 GCA_003242075.1 Alphaproteobacteria bacterium | reverse complement strand
AGCCGTCACCGCAGCGCCAACCAGGCCTACCCCGATGAACGCCGCCATACCGAGGCCCAGGCTCAAGACGATCGCGCCGATCCGCTCCATCGGCGCTTGCAGCGCGATGGCCGCTGGCGCGCCGGCAAGCGCAAGCGGCAAGCCCACCGCACACCAAAGCGCCAGCCCCTTCGCCAACACCAACGCTTCCAGCGGGGCGCGCGAGAGCAGCATCTGCTCCAATGAGCCGTCTTCGAGATCGGCTTGAAACAGCCGCTCCAATGTCGCCAACACCGCAAGCGCCGCAGCGATCCAAACCAGCGGCGGCCCCGCGCTTTGCAGCAGCGCCCGCTCCGGCCCCATCGCCAGCGGCACCAGCATGGTGGCGCCGAGAAAAAATCCCAGAGGCGCCAGCACGCCGCCACCGCCCCACATCAGCGCCAGATCGCGCCGGAAGGTAACGATGAAGGCGCTCACGAGCCGACCGTTAGTGATTGCGAAGGCGCAGGCCCCAGCGGCTCATGCACCGCAGCCACGACGACGCCGCCCTGCTTGCAGTGGCTGGCGATCAAATCGCCAACCATCGCGCGCCCCGCATCGTCCAAAGCCGCGGCCGGTTCATCGAGCAGCCACACCTTTCGCGGCGCGACGAGCAAACGCGTCAACGCCAAGCGCCGCGCTTGGCCCTGGCTCAGCGTGCGCGTGAGCCGCTCACTCATTCCAGCGAGACCAACGCGTTGCAGTGGGATGTCCCATCCGGGCGGGGCGCCGAACAAGCCAGCCCAATACATGATGTGCGCACGCGCGCTCAAATTGGGCTTCAGCCCATTGGTGTGGCCGATGAAGTGGAGCGCTAGCGCCGGCTCGTCCTCACCCTCGAATTCGATGCGCCCTGCGCGCGGTTTCATAAATCCCGCCAGCGCGCGCAGCAAGCTTGTCTTGCCCGCCCCATTGGCGCCTCGCAGCTCCACGTACTCTCCCGCCGACGCGGCAAAGCTCATGTTCTCGAACAGAACGCGCCCGCCCCGCGCGATGGAAAGCCCATCGACCCGCAAAGCCGGCTTGTCTTGGAAAGGTCTGGCGGCGCTCATAATGCGGCCCCGGTTCTAGAAAGGGTTGCGCAATACGCCAAGCGGGCCTTGGGTGCGCGGCGAGGGAGGATCATCCATGCGTCGTTTTGTGGCCGGACTGGCTTTAGCTGGTCTGCTGATCGGGTGCGGACAGGCCGACATGGCCACCCAAGCGCCCGCCACCGAGGAAAGCGCCGCCTATGGCGGCATGGCGGATATGGCCGCAGGCGAAGCGGCGCCCGCACCACCTCCGCCCATGGCGCAGCCGGCGCCCGCGGAGCCAGGTCGCGGCGTCGATGTCGATACCGAGGAGCGCCAACAGGGTCCAGGAACGCCAGGCTCCAGCCCGTCCGGCCCCGCCCCGGTTCTTTATCTCGCTTACGCCTACGCCATGGGCCTCGAAGTTCCGAGCGAGCGCCTTGCCGGCGTCATGGATCGCCATGTCCAGGCCTGCCAAACCGCCGGCCCGCGTCTCTGCCAACTGATCGGCTCCAATCGCAGCGGCGATCCAGAGAGCTACATGGAGGGCTACGTCCAGCTGCGCGGCGAGCCGCAATGGCTGCGCACCTTCATGGGCGGCATGAGCGCCGAGATCGACGCCGCCGGCGGCCGCGTCATCTCGCAAAGCACCAATGCCGAAGACCTCACGCGCCAAATGGTCGACACCGAAGCGCGCCTGCGCGCGCAAACTGCGCTGCGCGATCGCTTGCAGCAATTGCTGCGCGAACGCCCGGGCCGCTTGGCGGATTTGCTGGAAGTCGAGCGCGAACTGGCGCGCGTGCAGTCAGAGATCGATTCCGTGCAATCGACGCTCGCGGTCATGCGCACACGCGTGGCGATGTCGGAACTGTCGCTTCAGTACCGCTCCGCCCCCCGCTCCGTCGGCAGCGACACGTTCGAACCATTGCGGCGCGCCCTGGCCAGCTTCCTCGGCATCATCGTCGCCGGCTTCGCCGCGATCATCACAATTATCGCCGGCCTGATCCCGGTCGCGATCGTGGTCGTGCCGATCGTTTGGTTCGCACTGCGCTGGCGGCGCCGTCGCGGCGGGCGCTTCTTCAACCGCTCACCGCCGCCTCCGCCGGCGGCAACCTGACCTGTTGCGGGCGGTTTGCGAGCCGCTCGCAACAACTTCTTCGCCGGCTCAATTGCGCCTGCGAGAAACGGCGTTACATAAGCCTTGCCGCGCGCGCTCGGTCTGATTCCGGGCTTGGGGCGCTCCCCAACGCGCTTGCATCTCTGAAGCTCTCCAGCCGGATGCAGACCCATGCCTTCTCTGAACTCGTTCAACGCCCGTTCCACGCTTAGCGCGGGCGGCAAGTCCTTCACTTACTTCGACCTGAACAAAGCATCGGCCGGCGGTCTCGGCGACATATCGAAGCTGCCGATGTCGCTCAAAGTGCTGGTCGAAAATCTGCTGCGCACCGAAGACGGCGTCGCCGTGAAGCAAGCCGATATTCTCGCCATGACCTCGTGGCTGGTGAACAAGGGCAAGAACGAAGTTGAGATCGCTTTCAGCCCCGCGCGCGTGCTGATGCAAGATTTCACCGGCGTGCCCGCCGTCGTCGATCTCGCCGCCATGCGCGATGCGGCCGCCAAGCTCGGCGCCAATCCTGAGCGCATCAATCCGCTGGTGCCGGTCGATCTCGTCATCGACCACAGCGTCATGGTCGATCACTTCGGCGCAGCCGGCGCATTCAAGCAGAACGTCGAACTCGAATACGAACGCAACGTCGAGCGCTACCAATTCTTGCGCTGGGGCGCACAAGCCTTCCAAGACTTCCGCGTCGTCCCACCCGGCACTGGCATCTGCCACCAGGTGAACCTCGAATATCTCGGCCAATCGGTGTGGGTGCGCGAGATCGATGGCGAGACTTTCGCTTACCCCGACACCGTGGTTGGCACTGACAGCCACACCACCATGATCAACGGCATCGGCGTGCTCGGCTGGGGCGTTGGCGGCATCGAAGCGGAAGCGGCGATGCTCGGCCAACCGATCTCGATGTTGATCCCGGAAGTCATCGGCTTCCGTCTCACCGGCAAGCCGCAAGAAGGCACCACGGCAACCGACCTCGTGCTCACCGTCACGCAAATGCTGCGCAAGAAGGGCGTTGTCGGCAAATTCGTTGAATTTTACGGCCCCGGCCTCGACACGATGAGCGTCGAAGACCGCGCCACCATCGCCAACATGGCCCCCGAATACGGCGCCACTTGCGGCTTCTTCCCGGTCGATCAAAAAACCGTCGACTATCTCCGCGCCACCGGCCGCGATCCTGCGCGCGTCGCGCTGGTTGAAGCCTACTGCAAAGCCCAGGGCCTCTGGCGCACCGACGTCGAGCCCGAGTTCACCGACTCGCTCGAACTCTCGCTCGCCGATGTGCGCCCCTCGCTTGCGGGCCCGAAACGCCCGCAAGATCGCGTCGTCCTCGGCGGCGTCGCCGATGGTTTCACTAAGGTGATGACCGACGAATTCCGCAAAGGCGGCGAACTGAAAAAACGAGCGCCTGTCGCCGACGCCAATCACGATCTTGGCCACGGCGACGTGGTGATCGCCGCCATCACATCGTGCACCAACACGTCAAACCCGAGCGTCATGCTCGCCGCCGGCCTGGTCGCCCGCAATGCGCGCAAGAAGGGCCTCGATGTGAAGCCCTGGGTGAAAACCTCGCTCGCGCCAGGCAGCCAAGTCGTCACCGATTATCTCGCCAAGTCCGGCCTCGACGATGATCTGAACGCCCTCGGCTTCAACCTGGTCGGCTATGGCTGCACCACCTGCATCGGCAATTCAGGCCCGCTGCCGGCGGCGATCTCCGCCACTGTGGCGGAGCAAGATCTGGTCGTCGCCTCCGTACTCTCCGGCAATCGCAATTTCGAAGGCCGGGTGAACCAGGACGTGCGTGCCAACTATCTGGCCTCGCCGCCGCTGGTGGTCGCGTATGCGCTCGCGGGCTCGGTCTATGCCAGTCTTGAAACCGATCCGCTCGGCACAGGCAGCGACGGCCAGCCGGTTTATCTGCGCGACATCTGGCCCTCGAACGCCGAGATCGAACAAACCGTGCGCCAATCGGTGACGCCGGAAATGTTCGCTTCGCGCTATGCCGACGTCTTCAAAGGCGACGAGCACTGGCAAGGCATCAAGGTCGGCGCCGGGCGCACCTATGGTTGGGACAACAAGTCCACCTACGTACAGAACCCGCCCTATTTCGAAGGCATGAGCATGACGCCAACGCCGCCGGCGGACGTGCGTTCAGCACATGTGCTCGGCCTCTTCGGCGACAGCATCACCACCGACCACATCAGCCCCGCCGGCTCGATCAAGAAAGTCAGCCCCGCCGGCGCCTACCTCACCGAGAACGGCGTGCCGCAAGCGGAGTTCAACTCTTACGGCGCGCGGCGCGGCAACCACGAAGTGATGATGCGCGGCACCTTCGCCAACATCCGCATCAAGAACCAGATGGTGAAAAACGAAGACGGCTCCGTCGTCGAAGGCGGCTACACGATCCACCAGCCGTCCGGCGAGCGCATGTTCATCTATGACGCGGCCATGCGCTATCAGCAGGAAGGCAAGCCGCTCATCATCTTCGCCGGCAAGGAATACGGCACCGGCTCGTCACGCGATTGGGCGGCCAAGGGCACAACGCTGCTCGGCGTCCGCGCCGTCGTCGCCGAGAGCTTCGAGCGCATCCACCGCTCGAACCTGATCGGCATGGGCGTGCTGCCATTGCAGTTCATCGACGGCCAGTCCTGGTCCGGCCTTGGCCTTACCGGCGCTGAAACCGTGTCGATCGACGGCGTCGCCGCCCTCGGTCCACGCCAGCGGGTGACGCTGCGGATTGCACGTCCCAACGGCCAGACCGACACTGTCGAGGTCCAATGCCGGATCGACACCGAGAACGAGGTCGAATACTTCCGAAACGGGGGTATTCTGCACTATGTGCTTCGCGGTTTGGCCCGTTCTTCCTGAGGTTTCACCGTCCCGTCACGCTGGTTTGATTCGAACCGGCGTGACGGGCCGGTCATGGTCGGTCGCATGATCGGCCGCATCATCGCAGTCGCCGTGCTCGCGCTGACGCTTTTCGCCCCCGCAGCGAACGCCCAGTCGCAGCAGGCCGACGTCGTGGTGGAACTCTATACCAGCCAAGGCTGCGCCCAGTGCCCGCGCGGCAACCGCTTGGTCGGCATGCTGACGCGCGAGGAGAGAACGCTGGCGCTCACCTTCCCGGTCGGCATCTGGGATTATCTCGGCTGGCGCGACACCTTCGCTCAGCCGGAATTCACGGAGCGCCAGCGCGCCTACTCACGCGCCTTAAACGTGCGCGGCCGCTTTACGCCGCAGCTCATCATCAATGGCTCGTCCCAGATCAGCGCCTCTTATTGGGACGAGGCGCGCGCCGCGTTCGATCAGGCGCAGGCCCGCCCACTCCGGCGCGTCAACATTTCGATCACCCGGCTGCGCTCGAACCGCGTACGCGTAGCGCTTGGCAGCGGCGCAGCGCATCCTGGCGCAGACATCTGGCTGATCCCGTATGACACCGGGCCGATCGACGTTGTGGTCACGCGCGGCGTCAACAGGCAGCGGCGCATCCTGCACTACAATCTCGTCACATCGGTCGACCGCATCGGCAGCTGGAACGGCAGCGCGGTCTACTACGAGGCCGCGCGCTGCGCCCCGCAATGCGCAGTCATCGTGCAAGAACCCTATGGCGGCCCAATCCTGGCCGCCGCCTTCACCACCCCGCGATGATTATTCCGTCACGCTCGGGATGAGGTCGCCCAGAGGCGGCGCCAAATTGGCCGCATCTAGATCGCTCAGCCCGTAAGCCCAAGCGGCGACCCGATTGTTGATCGCGAGTGCGGCGTCTTCCTGCTCGGGCGCTTGCGCCCGCGCCACCAGCTTCAGCCACGGACGCCCTTCGCTCTCGATCACTTCGGCGTCGATGGCGACGCCATCGAACGTGATCGCCTGCACGCGCGCACGCACCGCGCCTTGGATTGCGGGGGCCGGCTGCACGTCCACGGGCGTCAGCGCGGTGATCTGTTCGGCCGCCGCCGTCACACTCGATTGCGCCAATGACGCAAGCGCAGGGGACGCGATGCGCCAGGGCTGATCGGCGTCGTCGCGCGCCAGAATGTAAGCGCGCCCCACGGCCGGCGAGATTTCGACACGCGCCAAGCGCTCAGCCGGCAAATCAATCGGCCGCAGCTCCAGCCAAGAGGCCATGTCGCGCAGCGGCGGCAGTTCGCCTTGCGCCGCCCAGGTCTGATCGCCGTCAGGCCGCCGCACATAGAGCCCGCTCGGCTCGACGCCCAGAATGAGGTTCACCAGCAGCGCGCCCCGCCCGTCTTCGATCTGAACCAGAATGCCGCGCCCGCCTTCGCGCGGATCATCGACGCCGAGACGCGCATGCTTGGACGCATCGCTGGTCATCCGGCGCGTGAAGCGCAATTGCTGCAAGCCTTCGGTCAGCTGCGCTAGACGCGCCGGCGTCACCGGATAGTCGCCGCGATCGCGCATCACCCACACCGATTGCTCGCCGCGCTGCGCGCGTTCGATGCGGTAAGAGCCTTGCGCGCTCTGAATGGTGATGCGCGTGCCGCCGCCAATCGTCTCGCTCAGGCCCGGCACGACCAAGCCCGACGCCAGATCGGGCCGCGACGAGCGCATGTTGATCGCCGTCGTCACCGCCGCGATCGCCACAAGTGCGCCCGCGATCAGAAACAGCGTGAGGATGCGCGCTTTGCGGCGCTCAGCGAGCTGGTTCATGACCGCGCCCTCCCGCGCCGTTGCCTGCGCCAAAACAGGAAGATGCCCACCGCCGCGATCAGCAGCGGCGCGAGCCAGATGTTCACGAACACGATGAGCGCCTGCAGCCGATCGATGTCGCCGCGCAGATCGCGTTCTGCGCGACGCAGTTCACCGCGCACCGCAACGACACGCTCGCGGAAGCTCTCGATCTCCGCATTCTCTTCAGGCGTCATTTCCGCGCCGAGATTGCCGGAGAAGAAGCCTGAGCCACGCCCGCGCTCCTGCAACTCGGCCAACCGCGCTTCAGTCTCGCGCAGCTCCAGCTGCAACTCTTCCTGACGCGTGCGGATGCGCCGCTCAGCGTCAGCTTCCATATCGTCGACCAGTTCCATGCGCCGCAGTGACGGCGCGCGCGAGCGCAGCGACACTAAAGCGTCCGAACCGCCCAGCACGTCGATCGCATTGAGCGCGAATGACGCATTATCGGCAGCCGCGCCGCCGCTTTGCGGATCGACGTAGAAATCGTCTTCCAGGAAATCGACGTCCGCCACGACCACGATCTGCGCTGGCGTCGCCGAGCGCGCGAGATGCTCGACGGGATCAGCTTCTTCGGCAACAGGCGCTGGCGGCGCTTCAACGCCCTCCACCTGCGCAGGCGGCGAGGCGGCGGGTGCGCCATCGGGAAACGCGGTTTCGAGATCGCCCGTCAGCCGCAGCGCAATCGTTTCGATGCGCCCGCCTGCGGGCGGCCAAATCGAAGCGATATCGTAGGGCGACGGCCGCGCCAAAGCTTGCGCGGCGGGCAGACGCATCGTCTCGCCGCTGGTGCGCGCCAACGGCAGAACCTGCACGCCCTCGCGCTCGCTCCAACTCAAACCACCCGCCAGACCGAAATTGATTCCGCGGCGCAGCCACGCAGTCATCAGGTCTTCGCGGTCCAGCGCCTCAGCCGGCACCGTAAAGAAGAGCGGTTGCAGCGCTTCGCCTACGCCGCCCGTCGTTGGGTCCTGCACCTGCACTCGCAGCGCATTCTCGCCATCGAGCACGACGCTCGGCGTCATCGCGACACCCCAGCGCGCCATCAGCGGCTCAAGCGTCGACGCAGTCGGAATAGGCGCAACAGGGTTGAATGGATCGAAACTGGTTTGCGCCCCGCGCATGGCGGCGGGATCAAGCGCGATGAACGCGCGCCCACGGCGCAGTACGAACTGATCGATCGCATAAAGTTGGCGCTCGCTCAGCGCGCCTGGATGAATGATGGCGAGCACATCAGTGTCGGCGGGAATTTCCGTAAAGCTTGCGTCGAGCGTAGTGACGTCGAGCAAGCGGCCCATTTCCGTGGCGAAGAGCGATTGGCCGAGCGCAGTTTGCGGATCGGCGGCGGCGGCCGGATCGATCGGCATCGACGTAATCAGCGCGACGTTGGTGCGATCGGGATGCTCAAGTTCAAAAATCAGCCGGGTGATCTCGTATTCGAGAAACGCTTCGCGCTGCGGGTCGAACAGCGGGATGACGCGCTGATCGTCGATGGCGTTGGCGCCGGTGAGGCCGAAATAGATCGGGTCGGCGCCCTCGAACGGACGCACTGGCTCAATGCCGGCTTCGACCGCCGCATCCTCTTCCTCTGAGAACGCCTCGACGTCGATCTCAACGAAGCGCACGCGGCCATGGCTGCGCGCCGCGAACGTTTGCAGCATTTCGCGCACGCGCGCGCCATAGGCCGTCAGTTGCGGCAAGGGCGCCGCGGCATCGCGCGAATAATAGAGCGTCAGCTCAACCGGCTCGCTCAGTTCATCCAGCGTCTGCTGGGTGCCGCGCGAGAGCGAGTAGAGCTGGTTCTCGGTCAGGTCCAAGCGCCAGGAGCGGAACCACGAACTCGAGGTCACATTGGCGGCGACGAACGCGATGAAGATCGCGAGCGCGGCCAGAAGGGCGTAACGGCGTGCGCTCATCTCTCAGCCTCCCCGCCGTGCATCGACCGCGAGCGCCGTGAAGCCGAGGCAAAGCGCAATCAGCGACGCGAAGTAGAAGATCGAGCGAAACTCGACGACGCCGCGCTGCGCCGCATCGAAATGGTGCAGGATCGAAAACCGCGCCACCGCTTCCGCGCCAGCGCCGCCGATGAGCCCGGAGAAGAAGTCCAGCACCAGCGGCAGACCAAGCGCCGTCAGCAGAAACGACACCAAAACCGAGAGCACGAACGCAATCACCTGTGCCGCCGTCAGCGCCGACATCACTGTGCCAATCGCGATGTAAGCCCCCGCCATCAGCAAGCTCGACAGATAAGCCGTGAAGATCGCGGCGTTATCGGGCGAGCCTAGAAAATTCACCGTGATCCAGAGCGGAAACGTCAGCACCAACGCCACCGCAGCAATCGTCCAGGCCGCCAGATACTTGCCCAGCACAAGCGACCAAGTCGGCGCAGGCAGAGTCATCAGCAGTTCGATCGCGCCGGAGCGGGTCTCTTCTGCCCAGAGGCGCATCGCCACCGCCGGCAGGAACACCATAAAGATCCACGGGTGGAAGCTGAAGAACGAGGTGAGATCAGCCCGCCGCGCTTCGAAGAAGCCGCCGACTTGGAATGTAAACAAGCCAATCGCGAACAGAAACACCGCGATGAACACGTAAGCGGTCGGCGTGGTGACGTAAGACAGCAGTTCGCGGCGATAAACCGCCGTCATGCTGGCTAGACCGGGACGCTTTTTCAAACCCGTTCCTCCCCACGCGTCAGCGTCTGGAACGCGCGTTCGAGGCTGCCGTGTTCGTCGATCAACGCCGCCGGCGTCTTGTCAGCGACGATGCGGCCCTGATCGATGACGATAGCGCGCGTGCACACGGCTTCGACTTCCTCCAGAGAGTGCGTCGAGATAATGAGCCCGCGCTCTTCGCCGAGCTTACGGATGAGGTCGCGCACGGCGTGGCGCTGGTTCGGATCGAGGCCGTCCGTCGGCTCGTCCAGGATCAGCAGCATCGGATCGTGCAAGAGTGCAGCGGCGAGGCCGACACGGCGGCGGTAGCCTTTGGAGAGCGTCTCGATCGGCTGATCGATGGTTTCGCCCAGCCGGGCGTCCTGTGCGGCGCGGCGGACAGCATGGCGCGCGGCCTCGCGGCTCATACCGCGCGTTTCGGCGACGAAGCGCAGGAATGTCCACGGTGTCATTTCGCCGTAGAGCGGCGCGCCTTCGGGCAGATAGCCGACGCGCTCCTGCGCACGGCGGCGCTCCTGGGCGACATCGATGTTGAAAATCTTGGCGGTTCCCTCGTCGGGCTCGAGATAGCCCGCGATCATGCGCATCGTCGTCGTCTTGCCAGCACCGTTGGGGCCCAAGAAGCCCACGATCTCGCCGACATCGAGTGAGAACCCGATGCCGTCGACGGCCTGGCGACGGCCGAATCTTTTGCGCAAGCCATCGACCTGCAGCAGCATGCGGATGCCCATCCCCGTCAGAAAAACGAGCGCCGCTCTTACGGCCCTTCGCGCGAAAACACCACCGCTCTTTATCCACAGAAGCGCGCCCGCGACGGCGAATCACGCGCACGCGATTCGAGCAGCCATTGCCGACCGGTTAAGACGATTCCGACGGGCGTCGCTGGTCGCACACTGGCGTGACGTGAACGGCAAAGGCGTGCTGCAATGCGTGTCCATTCGACACGCGAAAAGCGCGATTACATGCGGAAAACACGGCGCTTTAGATGCACAAAAGCCCGCGTCTAGCGCGGGCTTTTGGAAGATAATGTGTGACCGACCGAAGCGCGTACTGGGGGGGCTGGGGG
>QBMO01000106.1:5570-10675 GCA_003242075.1 Alphaproteobacteria bacterium | reverse complement strand
TGCCTACAACGCTCGTCGGCTGCGCCGAGGATCAACTCGTGCCGCTGCCACTGATCGAAGAACTCAGCGCCGCGCTGCCGATTTCGCGCGGTTTGCACATCATCAACTCGATCTACGGCCACGACGCCTTCCTCAAGGCGCCGGCCGACATCGCCCCGATTATCGCTCAATGCCTGGAGAACGCACCGTGACCGACCGCGACGAAACCATCGCCAGCCGCACTGGCGTCGATACGGATGCCGCGCACGGCGCAGTGATGCCGCCGATTTTTCTCTCGGCGAATTACAGCTTCGCCGACTTCAACGAGAAGCGCGCCTACGATTATTCGCGCTCGGCCAATCCGACGCGCTCATTGCTGGCCGAGGCCATCGCCAAGCTTGAGCAAGGCGCGGGCGCTGTCATCACCAGTTCCGGCATGTCGGCCGTCGATCTGGTGCTGAACCAAATCCCAGCCGGCGGCCTCGTACTGGCGACGCATGATTGCTACGGCGGCTCATGGCGTCTCTTCGAGGCGCGTGCGCGCAAGAAGCAAATTCGTGTTCGGTACGCCGATCTCCGCGACAGCGATGCGGTGGGCGCGGCCCTCAAAGAGGAGCCGGCGCTGCTTTGGATCGAAACGCCGAGCAATCCGCTGATGCGCGTCAGCGATATCGCAGCACTTTCCAAGCGGGCCAAGGCGGTAGGCGCGCGCGTTGCGGTCGATAACACGTTCCTTTCTCCCGCGCTCCAGAAGCCGATTCCGCTGGGCGCCGATTACGTGGTCCACTCCACCACAAAGTATCTCAACGGCCATTCCGACGTCGTCGGCGGGGCTGTCGTTGCGGCGCGCAAGGAGGATTTGGACGAGCTGATCTGGTGGGCCAATTGCACCGGCGTCACCGGCGCGCCGTTCGATGCGTGGCTGGCGCTTCGCGGTTTGCGCACGCTGCACGTTCGCCTCGAACGCCAGCAAGCGACGGCAGGGCGAATTGCCAAGCGCTTGGCGGAGTCGTCGGCCGTGGCGGCGGTGCATTATCCTGGGCTTGAAGACCACCCCGACTACGCCTTGGCGCAGCGCCAACAAAAGGGCGCAGGCGCGATGTTGAGCTTCGAGTTGGCCGCTGGCGCCGACGTTCGCGAATTCACGCGCGCCGTGCGCCTCTTCGCTTTGGCGGAGTCGCTCGGCGGCGTTGAAAGCCTGGTCGCGCATCCAGCGACCATGACCCACGCCTCGATGAGCCCCGAAGCGCGCCGTGCGGCTGGCATTGGCGACAATCTGATCCGCGTCTCCGTCGGCCTCGAACATGAGGACGATCTGATCGCGGACCTGGATCGGGCGCTCACGCAGGCAGCCGCGCGGGCGAGGTGAATTGCGCGCCATCAAGGCGCTGTCTACCAATCGAGACGAAAGAAGAGGACGTTATGTCGGGGAAGCCCGCCTGGGTGGTGCATAAATTCGGCGGCAGCAGTGTCGCTGACGCTGATTGTTTCCGCCGTGTCGCCGAAATCGTGGAAGCGCGGCGCGATGAGCGTTCGGCTGTGGTGCTCTCCGCCTGCCGGGGCGTGACCGATGCGCTCTACGCATTGGTCGACCTCGCCGAGCAGCGTCAGGACATCGCGGCAGCAATTGCCGCCCTGCGCAGCCGCCACACCGACATCGCCGAAGAACTGCTCTCGTCTAGCGCGGCGGCGCGCTATGCGGATGAACTAGAGAACGACCTCAATGACATTCGCGGCGTCCAGCACGCTGTCCAGTTGACGCGCACGGCCGCGCCCAATGTTCGCGATCTTGTTGCGGGCTATGGCGAGATCTGGTCGTCGAAGCTGTTTGCGGCTTTCTTGCGCGAGCGCGGCAATGTGTCCTCGCCGGTCGCGTGGGTGGATGCGCGCCAGATCGTGTTCGTCGATAGCGGTCCGCTTGGGCCGATGGTGGATTGGGAGCGTTCGCGCAAAGGGTTAGCCGACACGGTGGACGCCAGCGCCGATCAGCACTTTGTCATCACCGGTTTCGTCGCCGCCGATGCGCGCGGCGCGCAGACGACGCTCGGCCGCAACGGCAGCGATTTTTCCGCATCGATCTTTGGCGCGCTGCTGGCGGCGCGTGAGATTTGCATCTGGACGGACGTCGACGGCGTCCTTTCCGCCGATCCGCGCCGCGTGCCGGGCGCGGCGGTGATCGATGCACTCTCTTACAATGAAGCGATGGAGCTGGCCTATTTCGGCGCCAAGGTCATCCATCCCCAGACCATGGGTCCCGCCGTCGCCAGCGGCATTCCGATCCGCATCTTGAACACCTTCGCGCCCGAGGCGCGCGGCACGGTCATCTCAGCCGAGCCGCAGACGAACGTGGCGGTCAAAGGCATTACCAGCATCGAGAACGTCGCCATGATCGATCTTGAAGGCGCCGGCATGATCGGCGTGCCCGGCACCGCACATCGCTTGTTCGGCGCGCTGCGCGAAGCGGAAGTGTCAGTGATCCTGATCTCGCAAGGCAGTTCGGAGCACTCGATCTGCTGCGCCGTTCCCGCAGCACAAGTCGACCGCGCCGCCGCGATCGTGCGCGAAGCGTTCGACCGCGAACTCCGTACTGGCCAAATCCAGGACGTCGCCGTCGATCGCGATCTCGCCATCCTTGCCATTGTCGGCGACGGCATGGCCGGCACGACGGGCGTTGCGGGCAAACTCTTCTCGGCACTCGGCCGTGCAGGCGTAAACATCCGCGCCATTGCGCAAGGCGCTTCGGAGCGGAACATTTCGGCAGTGGTCGACGCCGCACACGTCACCCGCGCGTTGCGGGCGGCGCACGCGAGCTTCTATCTCTCGCCGCACACGCTCTCGCTCGGCGTGATCGGGCCCGGCTCAGTCGGCGGTGTCTTTCTCGATCAGCTCGGCTCGCAGACAGGCCGGCTGCGTGACGCTTTCAATCTCGATCTGCGCGTGCGCGGCATCGCGGCGTCGAAGCGCATGGCGCTCTTTGACCGTGGCGTCGATCTCGCCAACTGGCGTGCGCAGTTTGAAGCGGCCGCTGAGCCGCTCGACATCGAGCGCTTCCGCGATCACATCCGCGCCGACCATCTGCCGCACAGCGTAATTGTCGATTGTTCCGCAAGCGAATCTGTTGCGCTGCGGTACGCCGACTTTTTCGAGCGCGGCATTCACGTGGTGACACCCAACAAGAAGGCCCACAGCGGCGCCTACGCCTATTACCAGGAACTGGGTGAAGCGCGCCGGCGCGGCAATGCGCACTTTCTTTATGAGGCCACAGTCGGCGCGGGTCTGCCGATCATCGGCACGGCGCGTGAGCTGCGCGAAACTGGCGACGAGATCGCCAGTATCGACGGCATCTTCTCCGGCACGCTGGCCTACCTCTTTAACGTCTATGACGGATCACAGCCGTTCTCGGCGGTCGTCAGCGACGCGAAAGCGCGGGGCTACACCGAGCCCGATCCGCGCGATGACCTTTCCGGCCTCGATGTAGCGCGTAAGCTGATCATTCTCGCGCGCGAGATGGGACTTGTGCTCGATCTCTCGGACGTCGAGATTGAGAGCCTCGTGCCCGCAGCATTGCGCGATGTCAGCGTCGAGGAGTTCATGCGCCGTTTGCCGGAGTTCGATGCGGAGATGCAGGCGCGCTTCGATGCGGCGCGCGCGCGTGGGAAAGTTCTGCGCCATGTCGGGCGCGTGACTGCGACTGGTGAAGCGCGCGTCGGCATCGTCGAGTTGGACGAAAATGCTTCGCTCGCCAACACGGCGCTGACCGACAATATCGTGCGCTACACGACCCGCCGCTACAGCGCCAATCCGCTGATCGTGCAGGGGCCGGGCGCGGGACCTGAGGTGACGGCTGGCGGCGTGTTCGCCGATCTGCTGCGGCTGGCCTCTTATCTCGGAGCACGCATGTGAGCGCCCAAAGCGCCACCGCGTTTGCACCGGCGTCGGTGGGCAATGTCGCCGTCGGCTTCGATATTCTCGGCTTCGCCGTCGATGTGCTCGGCGATCGCGTGACTGCGACGATCACTGATGCTCCCGGCGTTACGATCACGTCCATCTCGGGCGTGGTGGACGATCTGCCAACCGACGCGGCCCTAAACACCGCCGGCCGCGCCGTGCAGGCTTTGCTTGAGCGCGCCGCGCCGGGCTTTGGGATTGCGCTCGCGATTGGAAAAGGCATTCCGCTTGGCTCAGGTCTCGGTGGTTCGGCGGCTTCCGCAGTGGGCGGCGTAGTCGCCGCTAACGCCTTGCTGCCATCGCCGCTGAGCAAACTCGATCTGCTTAAGTGCGCCATGCACGGCGAAGCCGTCGCCAGCGGCGCGCTGCACGTTGACAATATCGCGCCCTCACTCTTCGGCGGCCTCGTGCTCACGGTTGGCATCGATCATCCGCGCGTGAAGCAGATTCCCGTGCCGGCTGGCGTGCGCGCGGTTGTCGTTCATCCGCGCATGTTTCTGGCGACGCGAGAAGCGCGCGGCGTCTTGAGTCGCAGCGTCGAGATGTCGGACTTCGTTTGGCAGACAGCCAATCTCGCTGGCTTTATCTCCGGTTGCTACACGGACGACCTCGACCTCATCCGCGAGTCGTTTGAAGACGTGATCATCGAACGCCAACGCCAATCGCTCATTCCAGGCTTCGCCCCCGCACGCGCCGCCGCCATGGCGGAGGGCGCGCTGGGGTGCTCAATCTCCGGCGCGGGGCCGAGTATTTTCGCTTGGGCGCTCGATGCCCAAGCCGACGCCGTACGCGCGGCGATAGAATCTCAGTTCGCCGTCGAAGGCATCGAAACCGATGGCTGGGTGATCGATATCGATAGCCCCGGCGCGCGGCTGGTCTGAGATGCGCTTTGTCAGCACACGCGCCGGCGCCGCTGCCGCAAGCTTGAGTGCAGCGCTCACCCAAGCCTTGGCGCCGGACGGCGGGCTCTACGTTCCCGAAACTTGGCCGCGTTTCGAAGATCGCAGTGCACCGGAAGACTTGCCGGCGTTCGCTGCAAGATTGCTCGCGCCGTTCTTCGCAGGCGACGCGCTAGCGCCATCGCTGCCGGAGATCACCGCCGACGCTTTCAACTTCCCAGCCCCGCTGAAAGTGCTCGACAGCAAAACTCGCGTCCTCGAACTTTTCCATGGCCCCAC
>QBMO01000106.1:0-5560 GCA_003242075.1 Alphaproteobacteria bacterium | reverse complement strand
GCCCCACGGCGGCGTTCAAGGATTTCGGCGCGCGCTTTCTCGCCGCCTGTTTGGCGCGCACGCCGCGCGACGATGATCGGCCTTTGCACATTCTTGTCGCCACCTCCGGCGATACGGGGGGCGCAGTGGCGGCTGCATTTCACAATCGGCCGGGCATCTCAGTCAGCATTCTTTATCCAGCAGGCATGGTGTCGCCCGCGCAGGAACGCCAGCTCACCTGCTGGGACGGCAATGTGCGTGCGTTCCGCGTAGCGGGTGCTTTCGACGATTGTCAGCGACTGGTCAAAGAGGCGTTTGCGGATCGCGAAATCACGCAGCGCTTTGCGCTATCTTCGGCCAACAGCATCAACATCGCGCGTCTGTTGCCGCAGATGAGCTATTTCGCGGCGACGAGCCTGGCCATCTGGAACGAGACCGGAGCGCCGGCGTCTTTCGTTATTCCGAGCGGCAATCTTGGTCACGCGACGGCGTGCGTTTGGGCGCGGCATATCGGGTTGCCGATCCATCGCATTGTGCTCGCCCATAACGCCAATCGCACGATGCCGGACTTTCTCGAAGGCGGCGAATGGCGTCCGCGCCCGACCATACCGACGCTCGCTTCAGCCATGGATGTCGGCGATCCGAGCAATGGCGAACGCCTGCGCCATCTCTTCCCGAAGCTTGACGATCTCCGCCAGGCGGTGAGCGCTTATGTCATCGACGATGCGGCGATCGGCGCTCGCATTCGAAGCGGCTTTACGGAACATGGCCAAATCTGGTGTCCACACACGGCCGCCGCCGCCGAAGCCTATGCCCGGTTGAGCGATCGTGGCGACGGCGTTTGGGTGATTGCTGCGACCGCTCATGCGGCGAAGTTCGCCGAAATCGTCGAGCCTCTGGTTGGGCGAAAAATCGACCAGCCACCGGCGCTCCAAGCCTTGCCGCGGGGTCGGCCCGCCATAAATATTTCTCCAAGCCTAGCGGCCTTACGCGACGCGATTGTCTGAGCAAGCTCAGACGGACCGGCCTAGCCCTCTGAAATCCTTGGGTCGACCCGCCTCCGCTACCTTTCGTCCCGTTCAGGAATTCGTGATCCGGATTGCGCCTCTGTCGCGAGCCCGCCATATCCGCGCCTCGCTCGGGGTTCATAACGGTCCCGCTGCGAAGCGATCAGGGGGCTGACGCAAGGCGCGGAGCGTTTACCGCGTGACCGGTCCCGGGGCCATTGAGCCCAACCCCGGAACCGAACGAGAGAAGTGGTGGAGCTGAATGGATCACGATTTCTGCAACGTCGACGGCGCCAGACGCCTGAAGCAGCGGATCGAGGAATATTGGCGTGAGCGCGGGTTCACGGTCGATGTGAAGCTCATTGAAGCGGGCTTCGTTGCGGCCATGCGTTCTGCGCGAACCGATGTTCGAAGCGATATGGTCAACGGGTTCCCGACCAAGCGGGACGCCAATGAGCGGGAACGCTCAAGCCCTAGTCGGCGCGGCTTGATGGAAGTCGCGTAAGCGCCGCACCCTGCGGGTTTACGGGCGCGCCGCCAGCAAGCGGCGGCAGGCCGGCGCTAAATCTGAAAATCGATGGAGCAAAACGTCGGCGCCGAGCAATTCGGCGCCGACGTCGCTATAACCAAAGCTCACAACGATAACGGGTGCGCCAGCGCCCCGTGCTGAAGCGACATCGGCAATCGAGTCGCCCACCATCAGCGAGCGGCGCAACGTGCCGCCAGCGCGTCTGACGGTTTCGCGATAGTGCTCCGGATGCGGTTTTCGCTCCGCGACCGCATCGGCGCCGACGATGGCGGAGAAGCGGTCAGCAAGTTTGAGCGCTTTCAGCAGTTGCTCGGAGAGGCCGGTGCGTTTGTTGGTGCAAACCGCGAACTTCGCGCCGAGGACCGCCAAAGCATCCAACGCTTCCACGACGCCCGGAAACGGCTTCGAGTGGCGCGCGATATCGGCGGCGTAAAAGCGGACGAACTCCTCGGTCAGTTCATCGATCCGAGCCGGCGAGAAGGTGATCCCATGCAGTTTCGACGACCGCTCGATCAGCACCTTGGCGCCTTGGCCGACCATTTGCCGGACGGTTTCGATCTTCACCCGCGGCAGGCCTTCGAGGTCCATCGTTTCGTTCAGCGCGCGCACCAGATCGGGCGCGGTATCGACCAGCGTGCCGTCGAGATCGAAAACGATAGTGGCGCCGGCCAGTTCGCCGCTGCTCATGGGATGCCCCGTAACGGCGTAAGCCAACCGAAGCTCGCGCCGCGTCGCCGTCCTCCTTCGCCGAGACTTCGGAGGACCAACCCGCACTCGCTACGCGAGCGTAGGTTGGCTATGACACCCCTAGGATTCGAACAAGCGGAGCGCACATGAGCCGGGCGCGGGCGGCGATCATTCTGGCGGCGGGACAAGGCACGCGGATGAAATCCGCTTTGCCGAAGGTTCTGCACGAGGTCGGTGGCCGGCCCATGCTCGATTGGGCGATTGCGGCGGCCTCCAAGACCGGTGCGGCGAAAACCATTGTCGTCGCCGGCAAGCATTCGCCAGCCGTTGCCGAGCATGTCGCCAAGGCTTTGGGCGAAGGCGCCTCGGCGATCCAAGATCCGCCGCTCGGCACCGCGCATGCTGTGCGCGCTGCCGAAAGCGCGCTCGCCGGTTTCGATGGCGACGTCATCATTCTTTACGGCGATGCGCCGTTCGTGCCGCCGGAGCGGATCGAAGAGATGTTTGCGATGCGCGCGGCGCATGGCGGGCTCGTCGTGCTCGGCTTCAAAGCGGCGGACCCGACCGGTTACGGCCGCTTGATGCTCGGCGCCGATGGCGTGGTGGAGCGGATTGTCGAACATAAAGACGCGAGTGAAAGTGAACGGGCCAACCGGCTGTGCAATTCGGGCGTGATGTGCGCCGATGCGAAGCTGCTGTTTGAACTGCTGGCGCAGGTGAAGAACGAAAACGCCAAGGGTGAATACTATCTCACCGATGTGGTGGCATTAGGGCGCGCGGCTGGTCACAAAACCCACGTGCTCATCGGCGAAGAGTCTGATGCGCTGGGCGTGAATTCCAAAGTCGAACTCGCCGCCGCCGAAGCCGGCTTCCAAAAGCGCGCGCGGATCGCGGCGATGGAAGCGGGCGTCACGCTGATCGATCCGGACACCGTGTTTTTCAGCTACGATACCGAGATCGCGGCGGACGTCGTGATCGAGCCGAATGTGTTCTTCGGCAAAGGCGTGAAAGTCGGCAAGGCCGCGCGCATTCATGCGTTCTGCCATTTCGAGAAGACTGAGATCGGCGAGAGCGCGGAGATCGGCCCGTTCGCGCGGTTCCGGCCGGGCTCAAAACTCGGCAAGAAAACCAAGATCGGCAACTTCGTCGAAGTGAAGAACTCCGTTCTGGGCGACGGCGCCAAAGCCAGCCATCTTTCTTACATAGGCGATACCGACGTTGGCGCCGGCGCGAATATCGGCGCCGGCACGATCGTCTGCAATTACGATGGCTTCGACAAATATCGCACGACGATCGGCGCTGAAGCCTTCATCGGCTCGAACACAGCGCTAGTGGCGCCGGTGAAGATCGGCGATCGCGCCTATACCGGCACAGGCAGCGTCATCACCAGAGACGTGCCGGATGGCGCGCTTGGAGTCGCGCGCGGGCGCCAAACCAATCTCGAAGGCTGGGCTGATAAGAACCGCGAGAAGAAACGCGCGGCGAAAGCCAAGAAGGATCAGGCCGAATGACCGAAAGCCTCGCCAAGTTTAACGCCGCCCACGCCGCGCTCGATTACGTCAAGGACGGCATGGTGCTCGGGCTTGGCACGGGTTCGACGGCGGCGCATTTCGTGCGGCAATTGGGCGAACGCGTGCGGCAAGGCTTGCGGGTCAAAGGCGTGCCGACGTCGGAGGCGACGCGCAATTTGGCTGAGCAAGTCGGCGTGCCGCTGTTGGAAATTTCGCAGGTGAGCGCGATCGATGTTTGCATCGACGGCGCCGATGAAGTCGATCCGGCGTTCCGTTTGATCAAAGGCGGCGGCGGGGCTTTGCTGCGGGAAAAAATCGTGGCGGCTGCTTCCAAGCAGATGGTGGTGATTGCGGACGATTCAAAATGGGTTGAAACGCTGGGCGCGTTTCCATTGCCGGTAGAGGTCACGCGCTTTGGTTTTGCGCTGACGCAAGCGCGTGTCGTTGACGCTTTGCGAGCGACGGGTTGCGCGGGTCATGAGGTCGAACTTCGGGTTAGCGGCAAATCGAACGAGCCGGTGATCACCGATGGCGGAAACTACATTCTCGACGCGCATGCTAAGCGGATTGTGAACGCTGAAGCGCTTGCGAACGCGCTTCAAGGTATCGCTGGCGTAGTCGAACACGGCCTTTTCATCGGCCTCGCGCAGACTGTTATCCTCGGCAAGGACAAGGGCGCGGAAGTCAAAAAGCTCTAGCGCCTATGGAGCGCGGGCGTCCTCGCCCGCATTCGGGTCAAGCAGCCAAGCGGGCGGGGACGCCCGCGCTCCATATTAGGCGGCGCGCTTCTTCTTTGCTTTAGCGGTTTTGCTCTTGCTCTTGGCGTCTTTCTTGGTCGCCATTTTGCTCGCGAGCGCTTTTTTCTTTTTGGCTGGCGGATTGGCGCGTTTGGCTTCGCATTTAGGGCAGGCGCAGATGTCTTTCAGATACTCCTTGAAATAGTTCTCGCCATAATCGTAGTTCAGCTCTTCGCCCGGTTTGATTTTGCGCAGCGCGTGAATGAAGACGCGGCCCTTGTGAATGTTGGGCTCGCAATTGGCGCGGCATGAGTGATTGATGTAGCGCGCCGTGTTGTAGCGCGGCGAACCGTTGATGGTTTTCTTGGCGTTGACTTCGAACAGGTAGAGCGAGTTGATTTTGTCTTCCTGGTCCTTAGGCACGACCGGGCCGACATATTCGATGACGCATGCGCCCTTCGGAATTTCGCTGTCGGTAAACAAACCAAGGCCGCTCTTCGAGCGGCCGACGCGCAATTCAAAATCCCCGGGGACGTAGCTCTTTCGCATGCCTGCTCCACGCTTCATCGTTGACGTTTGTTCTCAAACGCCGTGCTGCACTTTCGATTGCGCGTTGGTTTCGCCAGTCCTTCTTCCCCCGGATTTAATCCGGGGTTCGGAGGACACCTTTCGCGCGCTTCGCGTGCGAAAGGTGGCTGGGGTGCTAGGATTCGAACCTAGGAATGGCGGTACCAAAAACCGCTGCCTTACCGCTTGGCGACACCCCAAAAGCGCGAGCCGGGTACTTAGAGGCGCCCGCCTGCCGATGCAACAGCGCCGGTTGGCCCGATTGCCAGGGCTGAAAGCCGGCCTTATAAGCCCGGCCTCTCGGAGTATAGCTCAGCCTGGTAGAGCACCACGTTCGGGACGTGGGGGTCGTAAGTTCGAATCTTGCTACTCCGACCAAGTTTCGCGGAGGCGGCCCAAACGGCCGCTTCCGCGTTTTGGTTTCAGCCGATTTGGCTGAAGAGAAGCCAGATCAGGCCCGCTCCCAGCGCCGCCAGCAGCGCCCAGCGGGCCGCTTCGGCGAGCGTGTGAACCAGTTCGCGGGCGAAGCCGAACATCGAAAGC
>QBMO01000105.1:374-10686 GCA_003242075.1 Alphaproteobacteria bacterium | reverse complement strand
ATCCGCTCTCCGCCGAACGCGTTACGCGCGCCAATGCACAGGCCGCTGCAGCGGGCGCTACGCGTGACGTTCCGCCTGAACGCACGCGCGAATATTTCAACGCCATTCGCGGCATGATCTATGGCGACGATCCTGAGCAAGGTTTCGTCAACGGCCGCACCTTCTCGCACCCGACATTGCGCATCGCCTTCGAAGCGCCCGAAGGCTTTACGCTCACAAACACGCCTGCCGCCGTGCAAATCGGCGGCGAGAACGGTCGCGCGCAGTTCGGCGGCGGCGCGCTGCCAGCCGAAGGTCTTGAAGCTTATGCCAGCGGCGTGCTTCGACAATTCCTCGGACAAGCGCCCTCTGAAGTTGGCCGCGTGACGACATCGACCACGAACGGGCTGCAAACCGCGACGGCGCCAGCGCGTGCGCGCAACCAGCAGGGCCAAGTGCTCGACGTACAAGTGACGGCCTATAGCGTCGGCGATCGCGCCTATCATTTCGTGACGCTCGCGCCATCCGGCGGCAGCGCGGTGTTTGCCGCCATGCTGCGCTCGATGCGTCAGCTTACGACGCAAGAGGCGGCTGCGCTGCGCGCGCGGCAGATCGAGATCGTTGAGGTTCGTTCCGGCGACACGGCAGCCTCGCTATCCCGCCGCATGGCGTTCACGGATTTTCAGCTCGAACGCTTCCTGGCGCTCAATGGCTTGAGTGAGGGCGAAGGCTTGCGTGCGGGGCAGCAAGTGAAAATCGTCACCTACGCGCGCTAAAGAAAAAGGGCGCTCCCGCAAAGGAGCGCCCTTCGTCCCTCTAGAGTCTAACGACCCTTATTGCAGTGCGTAGGCGCGCTGATAGAGGCCAGTGCGCGTTTCGAACGGCGTTGCGTTGTCGCGCGCCCGCAGCGAGCCGCCGAAGTTCCAGCGCGCGCCGATTGAGAGCGTGTCGATATCTTCGAACACGTCGTCCGCTTCGAAGCGGTCCCAGCCGATGCGGAAGCTGACTGGTGTGGTCCAGGGCTGCCATTCGGCGCCGAGGCCGTAGGAGGTGGTGTCGAAATCACCGCCGCCAGCGTCGAGATTGCCGGTGCCGATCGTGCCGCTGACGCGGAGATTGTCGCTGAAGTAGTGACGCAGGCCGAAATCGGCATTCCACGAATCGAGATCGACCAGGAATTCGGTTTCGCCTTGCGTGTAGCTGCCGATGATCACCGTGTTGGCGCCGAGATCGAACGTGCCTTCGACGCCGTAGACGGTTTCGTCGAGGTCGAACGTGCCGTCGTCGAGATTGGTGGTGGCGTAGACGCCGCCGAGACGCCAGCCGCCGCCATTCCAGTACAAGTGGCCGGCAAGCGTGGTGTGGTCGCCGTCATCGCCCTCGAATTCGGTGTTGCCGACGCCGGCATCGAGTTGATAGCCGATCGATCCGCTGGCGCCGCCGAAGGCGCCTTCAAGTTGCCAGGTCTCAGCGTCGTCATCGTCGTCCGCGCTGGTGCTGGCGTAACCGACGCCAACATGGCCGCCGCTCTGCGCCAAGGCCGGCGTCGCTACGAACAAAGCAGCGACGGCTGCAAGCAATGCAGTTTTCTTCATTGGGTATTTTCCCCGCGTGTTAGTGGCTTGCAGCAACCCGCCAAGGCTGCGCAGCCGTGATGCGACCTAGCTCGGGAGCAGGCAGGGCAAATTAAAGGCGGCAACTGCGCGTTAAAAAAATGAAAGATAAACGCGTGTCTTTTGCGCCGCTATGCGAGACTCTTGTGTAGCGTCGCCGTGCTGAGCGCTTCGGCGAGTCGGCTCATGTCAGCACGCACACGGATGTAACCGTTGGTGCGCTCCAAAGTCCGTTCGTCCACATAAAGTGCGCGGTTTATCTCAATTTGCAGCGCGTGTGTCCCGAGCGCCGGGCGTCCGTAGGTTTGCGTTGTGTGTCCGCCGGCAAACGGCGCGTTGCGCGCGACACGATAGCCAAGCCGCCGCAATGTCGCTTCCGCAAGCGCTGTCACCGAGGGATGACACGACGCGCCGAAACGATCGCCCAGCACGATGTCCGGCGCATGCGCGCCGCGCGCGCTCGATGGCATGGAGTGGCAATCGATCAACACCGCGCAGCCGAACGCTTCGCGCGTCTCCGCCACCAGATTCTGCAGCATGGCGTGATAGGGTCGGTGTACGGCGTTGATGCGCCGATCGGCTTCGTTCAGCGAAAGCTTGCGGCGGTAAATGTTCTGGCCGTCGCCGCTGATGCGCGGAATGGCGCCGAGGCCTGCCTGCACGCGCGCTGAACTCGTATGCACATTGTGCGGCGGCCGCTCCTCGAACATGTCGGGGTCCAGTTCGCCTGGATCGCGGTTCAGATCGACATAGGCGCGCGCAATCGTCGCCGAGAGCACAGCCGCGCCATGCGCCGCAGCACCAGCGAACAATTCATCGACATAAGCGTCCTCGGACCGCCGCAGGCTGATCAGCGAGACCCGGGCATCGGCCAGCAGCTCCGCCGGGTAGCGCCGGCCGCTATGCGGCGAGGCGAAGATGAGCGGCGCGGTGCGCCGCAACGGCTCGATCAGGACGAACGGCGGCTCGGCTCGGCTCTCGGGGAGGCCTCCGCCTTCCGTAAGGTCGCGCGCCGCGCCCTGGCCAAGATCCGTCGGGTCCATGCCTATTGATCGCTGTCGCTGCCGGGCCCGTCAATCTTTCCACATGCTTACCGCTTGTGTGTGAAGCTTTAGCCGGCCTTTACCGGCCCCATGCTAGAGGCTACCGCTTTGGGGCAGGGGCCGGATTATCCGGAGCGACGCATGGCGCGCATATTGTTGGCGGAAGACGACGACTCGCTCAGGGCCTTCCTGGTGACGAGCCTGACGCGCGCTGGCCACGACGTGACCGGCCACGGCGATGGCGATTCCGCCTGGGAAGCGCTGGAGCACGGCAGCTACGACCTTCTGTTGACCGACATCGTCATGCCCGGCCTCGACGGCATCGAGTTGGCCCGCCGCGGCGCGGAGGCTGATCCGGCCATGAAGATCGTCTTCATCACCGGCTTCGCCGCCGTCGCCCTCTCGGCCCAGAACCAAGCCCCAAAGGACGCCAAAGTGTTGTCCAAGCCATTCCACCTGAAGGACCTGGTGGTCGAGATCGAGCGCGTGATCGCGGCGGCTTGAGTAGCAGGGCAGGCGCCTGTATAGGCCCTCCACCCAACGGTGACCGTTAAAGGTAAGGGCGCGTAGCTCAGCGGGAGAGCACTACGTTGACATCGTAGGGGTCACAGGTTCAATCCCTGTCGCGCCCACCATCTACCCCCTCGCGCGCAATGCTCGCGCTCCAGATCGCTAGCCCCCCTTTCTCATGAAGGTCGCGGAGCGGCTTCGTGTTGAAGTGGTCGCTCGCTTGGGCGCAAATTGCGGGATTGCGAATGCTGCTGCGCTGCTACCGCGTGACGGTTCCTTGACCCATATTTCATCGAGCCCGCCGGATGGTGGACGCTTCCATCGGCACTCGTTATCTCTGGCCAAGATGCGGGTGGTGTTCCCTTTTTCGGCGATTGTCGGCCAGGACGACATGAAGCGTGCGCTGCTGATCGCGGCGGTCGATCCCGGTATTGGCGGCGTCATGGTTTTTGGCGATCGCGGCACCGGTAAGTCGACAGCCGTGCGTGCGCTAGCGGCGCTGTTGCCCCAGATGCGCGCCACTAAGGGCTGCGCTTATCATTGCGATCCGGAAGCTGACGCAGGCGCCTGCACCGAAGAGTGTCCGTCGCGCATAGCCAAGGGCGCTGCGAAGACGGAGCTATTGCCGACGCCGGTGGTGGACTTGCCGCTGGGCGCCACCGAAGACCGCGTGGTTGGCGCGCTCGACCTCGAACAGGCGCTGACACGTGGCGAAAAGCGCTTCGAGCCCGGCCTGCTGGCGAAGGCGCATCGCGGATTCCTTTACATCGATGAAGTGAACCTGCTCGAGGATCATTTGGTCGATCTGCTGCTCGATGTCGCCGCGTCCGGTGAGAACGTGGTGGAGCGCGAAGGCCTTAGTGTGCGCCATCCGGCGCGCTTCGTGTTGATCGGCAGCGGCAATCCGGAGGAGGGCGAACTGCGTCCGCAATTGCTGGATCGCTTCGGGCTTTCGGTGGATGTGAAGACGCCCACGGTGCTGGCGGATCGTGTCGCCGTCGTCCGCCAGCGCGATGCGTTTGACCGCGATCCGAAGAGCTTTGTAGCGGCCTGGACTAAGAAGGACGCCGCAGTGCGCGAGCGCATCGTCAAGGCGCGCGCCAGCCGCGGCGATGTTGCGCTGCCCGATGAAATCGTAGAGCGCGCATCGGCGCTATGCATGAAGATCGGCTCGGACGGTTTGCGCGGTGAGCTGACGCTTATCCGCGCGGCGCGCGCCTGTGCTGCGCTTGAGGGGGCGGAAGCAGTCACCACGGCGCATCTGCGCGCTGTCGCTATTCCATCATTGCAGCATCGTCTGCGACGCAATCCGCTCGACGATGTGGGCTCCGCGCCGCGTATCGAGCGGGCGTTGGCCGAAATGTTCGACGCATGAACGCAGCGGCCTCCGGACGCTACGATCCGTGGGCGGACGCGCTCAGCGCCGCGACGCTGTTGGCTATCGATCCTGACGGTCTGAAGGGTGCGGTTCTGCGCACGCTGCCGGGCCCCGCCCGCGATGCGTGGCTTGCAGCGCTTAAAGCCATGCTTCCGCCGGAGGCGCCAATGCGGCGCGTACCCGCGCACATTGATGACGAGCGATTGCTTGGCGGACTCGATCTGGCCGCTACGCTCGCAGCAGGGCGCCCAGTCGCAAGCCGTGGATTGCTCAGCGAAAGCGATGGCGGCGTGGTGGTGCTCGCGATGGCGGAGCGCTGCACGTCCGCGACGGGCGCGCGCATCGCCATGGCGCTTGACGCTGGCGTTGATCGCTTCATGTTGATCGCCCTCGAAGAAGGCGTGGAGCCGGATGAGCGCGCGCCTGATGTGCTGACCGAACGCTTGGCATTCGCGCTCGATTTCAGCCTCGTTCGACCGCATTCGACGGAGATTCCGACAAGCGCGCAGATAACTGCTGCACGCGAAGACCTAGCGCGCATGAAGCCAGCGGATGAGCGAACGATTGAATCGATTTGCTCGGCGGCTGGCGCCTTCGGCGTCGTTTCCGCGCGCGCCGCCTTGTTCACGCTGCGCGCCGCCCGCGCCGCCGCCGCGCTTGCCGGTCGTGCCGCCGTCGAAGACGAAGACTTGGCGCTCGCCGCGCGCTTAGTGCTTGCGCCACGCGCTCACTTTGCGCCGCCCGAGCAGGCGCCCGAGCCGCCGCCTCCCGAAGACGGCGCTGACGATGAGGCAGCGCCAAGCGAGCAGACCGAGGCCAACGCCACAGCGGATCGCGTTATCGACGCGGTGCAGTCGGCGTTGCCGGCGGAGTTTTTAGCGCAATTCTTGGAAGCGCGCGCGGAGCGCCGTGTCGAAGCGCGCTCGCGTGGCGCAGGCGCTGCGGCAAAGTCCGCGCGACGTGGCCGTCCGCTTGGCGCACGCGCTGGCACATTGCGCAGTGGCGAGCGGCTCGATCTGGTCGCCACTTTGCGCGCCGCCGCGCCTTGGCAGCCGTTGCGTCGCCGCGAAGCCGCGCCATCGGCTGCGCTCGTGCTCGTGCGTCGTGGCGACTTCCGCATCCGGCGCTTTGTTCAACGTTTGGAGTCCACCATCATCGTCGTCGTTGATGCGTCTGGCTCCGCGGCGCTGCAGCGCTTGGCGGAGGCGAAGGGTGCGGTCGAGACGCTGTTGGCCGATGCTTATGTAACGCGCGCGCGGGTGGCGCTGATCGCATTCCGAGATTCCAGCGCCGAAATGCTGCTGCCGCCAACGCGCTCGCTCTCGCGCGCCAAGCGGGCGCTGGCTGAACTTCCTGGCGGCGGTACGACGCCCCTCGCAAACGCCATCGACGCCGCGTCGGTGCTGGCGCAAAGCGAGCGCGCCAAGGGGCGCACGCCTCTCATCGTGTTTCTCACCGACGGCCGCGGCAATGTCGGCCGCGACGGCGCAACCGGCCGCGTTCAGGCGGAAGCGGATGCACTCGTGTCAGCGCGTGGCATCCGCGCCGCTAATCTCTCGGCCGTGTTCATCGACACCTCGGCGCGAACTCGCCCTGGCGCGGCAGCGCTCGCGGCCGAGATGGGCGCAGCCTACGCGCCGCTGCCCTTCGTGGAGGCGGGCGCCGTGGCGAGCGTCGTGCGTGCGCACGCACCGGCGCGGCGATGACGCGAAAGCCAGATTGGACTGTCGAGGGCCACGACTGGCCCAATCGCGACGCCAGCAGATTTATCGAAACGGGCGGCTTGCGTTGGCACGTGCAGGTGATGGGTGAGGGGCCGGCGCTCGTGTTGCTGCACGGCACCGGCGCCGCCACGCACTCATGGCGCGCTCTCTCGCCGATTCTCGCGCAGAACTACACGATTATCGCCCCTGATCTGCCTGGCCACGGCTTCACCGAGACGCCGCAACAGGGCGCGGGCTTCTCACTGCCACAGGTCGCGCAAGGCGTGGTCGCGTTGCTTCGCGCGCTCGATGCAACGCCGCATGCTCTGCTCGGCCACTCGGCAGGCGCTGCGATCGCTGTGCGTATGGCGCTCGATGGTGCGGCGCCGCCGGCTGGCATTGTTGGGGTAAACGCTGCGCTGTTACCGTTCCCAGGGCCGCTTGGCCCGTGGGCGCCGATGCTGGCGCGGACTTTGTTCTACAATCCGTTCGCGCTCAGCATGTTCGCGCATCGCGCATCCCGCCCCGGCGCCATCGCCGATCTCATGCGCAGCACTGGCTCGTCGCTCGACGACGAGGGGCTCGAACTGTACGCGCGCTTGTTTCGCAGCAGAGGACACCTCGAAGCGACGGTCGCGCTCATGTCGCACTGGGATCTCTACGGATTGAAAAAGGAGCTGCCGCATCTTCGCGCGCCGCTCGCGCTCATCGTTGGCGACAAGGATCGCGCCGTGCCGCCTGATAGCGCCTACGACGTGCAACTGCTCGTGAAGCACGCGAGCATCGCGCGCGCGCCTGGCATCGGCCATTTGGCGCATGAAGAAGACGCCGAAACGATCGCCGGCTTGATTTTGGGTGCGCTGCAACAAGCCGCTTGAGCCTTGCGCTGGCGCGATGGACGCGATTAAGTGTCAGGCAATGTTGACGGTCGCGCCAGAACAGCCACTCGTTCGGCTCGAACCGGACAAACGGCCCCATGCTGTCGTAATCGGCAGCGGCTTCGGTGGCCTTGCCGCCGCGGTGCGCCTCGGCGCGCGCGGCTACCGCGTCACGGTGCTGGAGCGGCTCGATGCGCCGGGCGGCCGCGCCTACGTGCATCGTCAGGACGGCTTCACCTTCGACGCCGGCCCCACCATCATCACCGCGCCATTTCTGTTCGAAGAGCTCTGGGCGATGTGCGGCGCCAAGCTCAGCGACGATGTCGACCTGCGCGCCATTGATCCATTCTACGATCTCGTCTTTGCCGATGGCGAGCGCATGTCTTGCGGCAGCCGCATGCGCGATGAGATCGCCCGCATCGCGCCTGACGATCTCGCTGGCTACGATCGCTTCATGCGCCGCAGCGAAGAAATCTATCGCGTCGGCTTCGAGCAACTGGGCGCTGCGCCCTTCCACTCATGGACGGAGATGCTCCGCGTTGCGCCGGACTTGCTGCGTTTGGGCGGACTGGAGAGCGTTTACGGCTTGGTCTCGCGTTACGTGCGCGATCCACGCGTGCGTATTGCGCTCAGCTTTCACCCGCTCTTCGTCGGCGGCAATCCGTTCAGCACGACCGCCGTTTACTGCTTGATCTCCTATCTGGAGCGCCGCCACGGCGTGCACTTTGCGATGGGTGGCACTGGCGCGTTAGTGCAGGGCCTAGTGAAGCTCATCCGCGGGCAGGGCGGCGTCGTCCGCTGCAATGCCGAGGTGGCGGAGATCACGCTGAGCAACGGCGCTGCGAACGGCGTACGCCTCGCTAGTGGTGAAAAACTGCGCGCGGATATCGTGGTCTCCAATGCGGATTCCGCTCACACATATGGCCGTCTGGTGCCCGCCGCCGCACGCAAAACATGGACGGATAGACGCTTGGCCGCCGCGCGTTATTCCATGAGCCTTTTCGTTTGGTATTTCGGTACGCGCCGTCAGTACCCCCACGTCCCGCACCACACCATTTTGCTCGGGCCGCGCTATCGCGCGCTGATCGAGGACATCTTCACCGCCAAGCGTCTGGCGCCCGATATGAGCCTCTATCTGCATCGGCCCACCGCGACCGACCCTTCGCTCGCGCCAGAGGGCTGCGACGGGTTCTATGTGCTTTCGCCGGTGCCGCATCTCGACGCCGATATCGATTGGAGCGTCGAAGCCGAGCCTTATCGCCGTCGCGTCGAGCAGCGCCTGAGCGAAACGCTGTTGCCGGGGTTGGCTGATGAGATTGTCACGTCACGCGTGATGACGCCGCTCGATTTTCGCGATCAGCTCTGCGCGCCGAAGGGCGCGGCGTTCGGGCTGGAGCCTATCCTCACGCAGAGCGCCTGGTTCCGCCCGCACAACAGAAGCGGCGACATCAAGGGGCTCTATCTCGTTGGCGCCGGCACACATCCCGGCGCCGGCGTTCCTGGCGTGCTTTCATCGGCGCGCGTTCTCGATTCAGTGGTGCCGCATGCGTCCGAACTTACGCCGGCCTGAACGCGCAACGCCCGGCGATCTCGCAACCTGCCGCGAGATGATCCGCACCGGCTCGCGCTCGTTTTTCGCCGCGTCACTGCTATTACCTGAGTACGTGCGCAACGGCGCCTATGCGCTCTATGCCTTTTGCCGTTTTTCAGACGATAGCGTCGACGTCGATCATGGCGGCGAAGCCGCAGTGACGCGGCTCGCTGCTCGTCTTGATGCTATTTATGCGGGCGCGCCATCCGATGGCGCCGTCGATCGCGCGCTATCCGACGCGATTGAGCACTACGACATTCCTCGCGCGCCCTTTGACGCCCTGCTCGAAGGCCTGGCGTGGGACGCGGCGGGCCGAAGCTGCGAAACGCTCTCTGACCTCTACGCCTATTCCGCGCGCGTCGCGGGCGCCGTCGGCGCGATGATGACGGTGCTGATGGGCGCGCGCGATCCGCACATGGCGGCGCGCGCGACTGATCTCGGCGTGGCCATGCAGCTCACCAATGTCGCGCGCGATGTTGGCGAGGATGCCCGCAATGGAAGGCTCTATCTGCCCCGCACGTGGATGTGCGAGGCGGGGATCGATCCAGATGCTTGGCTGGCGCGGCCAACGTTTACGCCGGAAATCGCGAAGATCGTGTCGCGGCTATTGCAGCACGCAGACGAACTCTACCGCCGTGCCGATACTGGCATTGCAGCGCTGCCGGCGCCGTTCCGGCCAGCGATTTACGCCGCACGCTTGCTTTACGCCGAGATCGGCGAAGGGGTCGCGCGGGCGGGCTACGATTCAATGTCGAGTCGCAGTGTCGTGCCGGCGTCGCGTAAACTACAGCTGGTGGCGCGATCGCTGACGCGCTCGTGGCCGGTGCCCTCACACGCCGAACTTCATGCGGCGTCGTTGCCGCAAACGGAGTTTCTAGTTGAAGCGGTCAGCGCGGGCAGTGCGAATGCTTCGGCGCCGCCGGTACGCGGTGTTCGTCAGGACGTACAATGGGTGATCGATCTGTTCGCGGCGTTGGATGAGCGGCCGCGCCGCTTGGCCTGAGAGGGCGCGATGTCATGGACGTAAACCCACTCTTCCTGCTGGAATTCGTGCTTTTTAGCGGCGTCGCGCTGGCCTGGGCGGGCTACGAGTTTTGGAGCGCCCGCCCCACCAAAGACGATGCGGCGTCACCGCCTGCCGACGATGCGGGGCATCCGGAAGGGTAGCATCGCGCGGACGATCGGCGCGCGGAATCGATCGAGCGACAGGCTCTCATGCATGATGTCCGCCGGGGCGCCGCCGATCTCACCGATCAGCTGCGAGCGCGCATAGAAGGGCGCATCCTCAAGCGTGCGAACCAAGCGGGGCTCGGCGCCGGTGTTGCCGCGGGTGACGCGTGGCACGTGCCAGAACGTGCCGGGCAACGAGGAGTAGGGCGGCGCTTCAATCTCTGAAACCGCGCCGGCCTTATCGAACATCATCGCCAGCGATCGATCTGGCCCCGCACGCGGCGTCACATCGTAATACACTTGAGTTCCGCTTTGCGTATGCGCGCGCGACCAGTGCCAGCTGCGAAACCCGCGCTCTAACGGCTCATCGCCCCAATTGCTGTCGAGATAAGCATCGCCGGACCAAGCCAGCGCGCCGCCGTCAAAGCGCAGGTCAATACGCGCGCG
>QBMO01000105.1:0-364 GCA_003242075.1 Alphaproteobacteria bacterium | reverse complement strand
GCGCGATGGGCCGCCAATGATGCTTGCCGTCAGCATCGAGCGCATAGGCGCGCGCGTTGATCGCCTCGGGGCGCAGCGTGACCGTGCCGCGGACGCGTGATGGCAGTGGCGCCGTCCACTCATCGATATCGAGCCGTAGCGTGTCGCCATCCCACTCCACGCTGCTCGGGCCGATCGTTAGACTACTCTGCGAGCGTGAAAGATCGCCGCGTCCGCGCTCCGTCATCGCCCAGCGATCGCGTCCGGCGCGATAGAGCGCGACGTTCATGGCGCAGTGATCTTCTGCGTCACGCCAGCCGGACCAAGCGTAGTAGGGGGAAAAGACGCTGCCGATGAAGGCGATGATGGTCAGGCCGTGCTGTTT
>QBMO01000104.1:4270-10709 GCA_003242075.1 Alphaproteobacteria bacterium | reverse complement strand
GGCGGCGAGCGCCAGCGCCTTGCGGGCGAGGGCCGGGTCGTCCCGCTCAGCCAACACCGCCGCACGCCGGGCCGCCAGGGCTGCGTCCGGCCCGCCTTTCAGAGCGGTTGCATGGAGCGCCTCGGCGGCCTCCGCGAGTTTACGATCTTCGCCCATATTTCAATGCCTTACGGGTCATTCCTTAACAGTCACAAACCGTAACGCAACGTGTGTTGGCGGAAGGGGCATGGGCGCCATATTCCGAGTGTGGGTCGGGGGGCCCAAAATCCCTGTCGGGGGACAAGAGGTGGTTCTGGTGCGTCGTCAGCAGACTATAGCAGGCCCGGCCGTGTGTGCGGGCATTGGCGTCCATTCGGGCGCCCATATGCGCATGGTTTTGTCGCCGGCGCCTGTGGATGCCGGGATCGTCTTCGTGCGCTCGGACGTGCGCATCACCGATAACGCCATCCGCGCCCATGCCGATTCAGTCTCCGAAACCCGCAACGCCACGACGTTGACCAACAAGGCTGGCGTCGAGATCGCCACGGTCGAGCATTTGATGTCGGCCTGCGCCGGCTTGGGCATCGACAATCTGATCGTCGAAGTGGATGGCCCGGAAGTGCCGATCCTTGACGGTTCGTCCGCGCAATTCGTGCAAGTGCTGCTGAATGCGGGCGTCAAACAACAACACGCGCCTCAGCGCGTGATCCGCATTCTGGAGCCGATCGAAGTGCGCATGGGCGCCAAGAGCGCGGCGCTGATGCCGGCTGATGACTTCGACGGCCTCGATCTGGACGTCACGATTCGTTTCGCAGACGCCGCCATCGGCGTGCAGCGCCGCCGCGTGCAGCTGACACCAGCGGCGTTCCTGAACGACATCGCTGACGCGCGCACCTTCGGCTTTATGTCGGATGTAGACGCGTTGCGGGCCGCCGGCCTTGGCCGTGGCGCTTCGATGGACAACACGGTCGTCGTCGACGCCGGCCGGGTCGCGAACCCGGAAGGCCTGCGTTTCGATGACGAATTCGTCCGCCATAAGCTTCTGGACGCCATTGGCGACCTGAGCCTAGTGGGCGCGCCCATTTGTGGCCGCTTTGTGGCGGACCAACCCGGCCATGCTCTCAATGCGCGTCTGGTTCGGGCGCTGTTGGATACGCCAGAAGCGTGGTGCTGGGAGCACGCCGAAGCCGCCGAAGAGGCCGTTTCCGCCGCACCCGCGCTCGTTGCGGCGGCCGGCTGACTTTCCCCATTCGCGTGACAGCGGCAGCGGCTTTGCGGGGGCCGTTCCATCCTGTATCAGGCTGGGCGGCGCTGCTTCGGCGCGCTTTAGTGTCCTGAGCAAGAAGAGGCCGGGTGAATGATGTCTCGACAGAAGCACCTGATGCGGGCGGTGGCCGTCGCGGTGATGGCCGGCGGCCTTGGCGCTTGCGGCGTGCTCGGCGGCGATCGCCAGAGCGAGAACGTGCAGTATGTCGATGAACCGGTTGCTCGCCTCTATAACGGCGGCGCCGACTTTCTCGATCGTCGCAATTGGGCGGCGGCTCTGATCGTGTTTCAAGAAGTCGAGCGGCAGCACCCATATTCGTCATGGGCGCGCCGCGCCATGCTCATGCAAGCGTATGCGCATTACCAAGCCAACGAATACGATTCCGCAATCGAAGACGCACAGCGTTTCATCGCGCTGCACCCGGGTAACGAAAGCGCGCCTTACGCTTATTATCTCGTCTCGATCTGCCATTTCGAGCGCATCCTCGATGTCGGCCGCGATCAGGGCACGACCGAGCGCGCTCTAGTGGCGTTGAACGATGTCGTGCGCCGCTATCCCGACAGCCCGTACGCGCGCGATGCGCGCCTGAAGCTCGACATGGTCTATGACCAACTCGCCGGCAAAGAGATGGAAGTTGGCCGCTTCTATCTGGAGCGCGACCAGCATCTCGCCGCCATCAATCGCTTCCGCCAAGTGCTGGAAAACCCGAACTACCAGCGTTCGTCGCATACGCCGGAAGCGCTGCATCGCATGGTCGAATCCTATCTCTCGGTCGGCATGACTGAAGAGGCGCAGCGCATGGCCGCGATCCTCGGGCACAACTTCCCGGGCAGCGATTGGTATCAGCGCTCATTCGCACTGATGACTGAGTCTGGCGTCGCCCAGGTCTCCGCCGAAGACGCTGAACGCCGCGGCTGGCTGCGTCGCACGTTCGGCGCGGTGTTTTAAGCCTCCCGCAGGGAGGAGCGCGTGGCTGACAAGCCTGTCGATAAGCTGACGGAAGCCGAAGCAGCCGCCGAATTGGGGCGACTGGCGGAGGAAATCGCGCGCCACGATAAACTCTATTACGCCAAAGACGCGCCGGAGCTAACCGACGCCGAATACGACAAACTCCGCAAGCGCAACGCCGCGATCGAAGCGCGTTTCCCCACGCTTGTACGCGCTGACAGCCCATCCGAGCGCGTGGGCGCGGCGCCGGCGGAGAAGTTCGGCAAGGTCCGTCACGCGGTTGCGATGTTGTCGCTCGAAAATGCGTTCGACGCGGACGACGCGCACGCCTTCGTCGCGCGGGTGCAGCGTTTCCTCAATCTCGGCGGTCCGCCCGTCATCACCGCAGAGCCGAAGATTGACGGGCTCTCTGCGTCACTGCGCTACGAGAACGGCGTGTTCGTGCAAGGCGCGACACGCGGGGATGGCCGCGAAGGCGAGGACGTCACCGCCAATTTGCGCACCATCGCCGACATTCCGCACGCGATCAAAGGCGCGCCCGCCGTGCTTGAGGTGCGCGGCGAAGTCTACATGGAGAAGGCGGCGTTCGCGAAAATGAACGCCGGGCTCGAGAAAGAGGGCAAGCAAGCATACGTCAATCCGCGCAACAGCGCCGCGGGCGCGCTCCGGCAACTCGATGCGAAGATCACCGCGACGCGGCCGCTGCGCTTCTTCGCGCATGGCTGGGGCGAGTTGAGCGAGCCGCTGGCCGCGACGCAGTATGATAGCGTGAAGCGGCTTGAGGCGTTGGGCTTTCCACTCGCCGGCATCACGCGCGCGAAAAATGCGGACGAGTTGCTCGCGATCTATGAAGGCATTCTCAAAGGCCGCGAGAAGCTCGCCTATGAGATCGATGGCGTCGTTTACAAAGTGGACGACCTTGCCTTGCAGCAGCGCTTGGGCTTCGTCTCGCGCAGCCCGCGCTGGGCCATCGCGCACAAATTCGCCGCCGAACAACAGACGACGACACTCGACGGCATCGATATCCAAGTCGGCCGCACCGGCGCGTTGACGCCCGTCGGCCGTTTGGCGCCGGTGCTCGTCGGCGGCGTCACCGTCACTAACGTTACGCTGCACAATGCCGACTATATACGCGGCGTCGGCGCCGATGGCGCGCCGATCCGCGGCGGCAAGGATTTGCGCATTGGCGATACGGTCGTCGTGCAACGCGCGGGCGATGTTATTCCGCAGATTGTGGATGTGCTGCTGGAGAAGCGCGCCAAAGGCGCGCGCAAATATCAGTTTCCGGAGACGTGCCCCGTCTGCGGCAGCCATGTCGCGCGCGAACTGGAGCCTGGGGAAGAGGGCGTTATCGCCCGTTGCACTGGCGGTTTGAACTGCCCGGCGCAAGCGGTGGAGCGATTGATCCATTTCGTAGCGCGCCGCGCCATGGATATCGAAGGCCTCGGCTCAAAGCAGATCGAAGAATTCTACGAACTAGGCTGGGTGAAAGAGCCCGCCGACATTTTCCGGCTCTCCGATCATCGCGATGAACTGACCACGCGCGAGGGCTATGGCGAAAAGAGCGTCACCAATCTGCTCGCCTCCATCGATGCGCGCCGCGAACCGGAATTCGCGCGCTTCCTGTTTGGCCTAGGCATCCGCGATATCGGCGAGACGACAGCCGGCGTCATCGCGCGGCGTTTCGAAAGCTGGAAAGCGTTTGAAGACGCGATGAAGGCGGCGGTGAAAGCGCGGCCGGGTGAAGCCTATGAAGCGCTGGAGCGTGTGCCTGGTGTCGGCGGCGGCGCACGTGCGGCGCTCATCGCGTCTGCCTCGGAGTTAAAGGCGCCGAGCGGCGATCTGTTCGCTGAAGGGGAGGCGCCGAAGCTTAAAGGCGTCAGCGCCAAAGCGTGGGCGGGTCTCGTCGCTGCATTCGGCTCGCTGCCCGAAGCGATCGCCGCCATCAAAGCCGCGGCGAAGCAAGCGCCGGGCGAGGATTATCTCGAACTCGCGCGCATCGATGGCGTGGGGCCCGTCGCCGCCGATCATCTGGTCGACTTCTTCGCCGAACCACATAACACCGATGCCTTGAAGCGCTTACTCAAGGACGTGCGCGTGCAAGATCAGCCGCGTGCGGCGACGTCCAGCAAAGTCGCGGGCCTCACCATCGTCTTCACTGGCACGTTGGAAAAGATGACGCGGGACGAAGCCAAAGCGCGCGCGATTGCGCTTGGCGCCAAGGTTTCGGGCAGCGTCTCGGCGAAAACCAGCCTGGTGGTCGCAGGGCCCGGCGCCGGTTCCAAGTTGGCGGAAGCTGAGAAACATGGCGTCAAAGTGATCGACGAAGACGCCTGGATCGCGCTTAGCGCCTGAGCAACGGAACTATGAGCAGCGCCCGGAACGCTTGCTTATCCATAAGCGCGTACAAAGCGCTGTGCAGCAAAGTTCCATCCCGATCGCCGCGGAAGCGGAACACGACATCGCGCAGGCGATGGCGCTATCGGCGCGCAGCGTGAAGTCACGTGTCGGCTTTGCGGCGCTTTTTGCGCTCGCGTGCGCTGCGGTGCTGACGTGGCCGGTGGTCGTCGGCTGGCTCGCCGTGGTGATCACTTGGGAGTCTCTCGGCAGACCCTATACGGACCGCCTGCTCGCCACCGGCGCCTTTCAACCGAAGCTGATCTGGTACGCAGCGGCGAAGTGCGCGAGCGCGATTCTGTTCGGCGCGTTGGGCGGCCTTGCATTGGCGAGCGGCACGCCGCTCGGGATGATCGTCGGCGCCTCGTGGTTGATCGGCTCGATCTGCCACACGTTCGTCTATTACGGCGCCAATCGCACCATTCTGGTGGCGACGATGTCGGCGGCGGTGTTCTGGGCGGCGGTCGGCGCGTTTGCAGGTTTCGGCTTCACGCTTGATGCGGCGATTGCGTTCGGTTCTGTGCTGTCAACGCTATCAGCCGGCGCGATCTTTCTCGGCGACCGAAAAGCGCTATTGGATGCGTTGGAGCACGAGCGGCTGGCGCTCGCAGTGGCGCAACAGTCGAACGCCGCCAAGTCGGAATTTTTGGCGACCATGAGCCACGAGCTGCGCACGCCGCTGCACGCCGTCATCGGCTACAGCGAGATGTTGCAAGAGACAGCGGCCGAAGACGGGCGCGAACGGGATGTCGAAGATCATGACCATGTCCTGAACGCCTCGCGTCATCTACTGGCGATGATCAACGAGATTCTGGACTTGTCGAAACTCGAAGCCGGCAAGGTCATCCTTGAGCCGAGTAATTTTTCCGTCGAAGGCGTTGCGCGCGAAGCGCTCGATACCATCCGGCCGCTCGCGACAGCGCGCGGCAATAGGCTTCATCTCGATTTGGGTTCGGAGAATTTCGGCGTTGTCTATAATGATGCGCTGAGGCTGCACCAGTGCCTGCTCAATCTGCTGAGCAACGCCGTCAAGTTCACGCTGCAAGGCGTGGTCACGTTGCGCGTCCGCCGCGAGGGGGAGCGTCTGGTGTTCAGCGTGGAGGATACCGGCATCGGCATCGCGGCGGACACGATTGCCATTCTGTTCCGCCCGTTTGTGCAAGCCGACGCGTCGATCACGCGCACGCATGGCGGCGCTGGCCTCGGCTTGGCGATTTCGCGCCGTTTGGCGCGGCTGATGGGCGGCGATGTCGAGGCGCGCAGCGTGCTCGGTCACGGCTCCACCTTCACACTCTCTGTCCTCGCCCAATTGGAAACGGCGCCGTGCGCTGAACCGCGCGAGTACAAGCTGGAGCAGGCGGCCTAGGCGTCAGTGCTCCATCGCCTTCGCGGTGCCGAGCGTATCGGCATATTGCTGGAACGCGATGATCTTGCCGTTCTTGACGCGAAACACGTGTGCGAACTGCGCGCGCATCGGCTTACCGGTCGCCTTGTATGTGCCAGAATAGTGACCGAGTGACACGATGGTGTCGCCGCCGTCTATAAGTTCGTCGGAGATCGCGGCAAAGCCATCCCAATCGCCGCCAATGCGCGCGAACACGCCGTGCAATACCGCTTCGGGCCCGACGTACGGATTGCGGTCGGCGTAGGGATAATTCTCCGCCTCAGTCCAAACGATGTCCGCCGCCATGGTGGCGAGTGCGGCCGGCATGTCACCTTTGGCGAAAGCGGCGTAGAGCGCGCGGACGGGTTGAGTGTTCGACATCACGTGTTTTCCTTCTGCTTGCCGTGCAAATCAGTCAGCGCTGCGAGGCCGGCGACGACGAGATAGATCGCCAGGATCATCAC
>QBMO01000104.1:2076-4260 GCA_003242075.1 Alphaproteobacteria bacterium | reverse complement strand
GCCGCTTTGCGCTTGCAGCGGTCCCGCCGGCTGCGGCGAGAGCATCGCTACGACTTGCAGCACGACAAGAAAACCGATGAACGCAATCGCTGGCCACGCTAGACGCCCAAGCGTCTTGCGGCTCGCGATCCAGGCGCCGCCACACACGGCCAGCAAGCCAATCTCGAGGGCTTGCTCTGGCACAGGATAATTCCAGAGGGCCAGACCAACACGCGGCCCGCCGATCCAGAGTTCGAGGTCGGGCCGATGCACGAGCCAATCGAACAGCCAATGCGAAAACACGGTGAGCCCGACAATCGCGCTCGCCCAAACCGGCAAGCGCAGCAACAGCTTCACCAGGAGCGCCGCGCCGACGCTCCACGCCAGCGCCATCGGCAGCGAGTGCGTCCACGGCATGTGTTCGAGCACGAGTGCTGAACCGGGCAGGGCGGGATCGACGCTGGCGCGTTCGATGCCGGCGATGATGAAGGCGCTCCAGCCGATATCGACCAGCTGCGCCGCAGCAGCGAGCGTCCACATCGGCGCCTTCGGTTCGATCGCCTTCGCGGCCATCGCCGCTGCATAGTGGCCAACGAACATCTTATCCCCCGCGCTCGCGAGCCTAGAGCGGCTTTGTCGCCGTTTCCAGCCAAGCTTTCGCTTCGCCATCGAGTTGCGGGCCGATCTTGTCCCAGACGCGCGCGTGATAGGCGTTGACCCAGGTGATCTCGTCCTTGGTCAGCAGCGCTTTCACGATGAGTTCGCGCGCGATCGGCGCGAGTGTCAGTGTCTCGAAGCCGAGCATCGGGCGTTCGCCGCCTTCGATGTCTGCGGCAGGGGTGACGACCTGCAGGTTCTCGATGCGGATGCCGTAGGCGCCGGTTTTGTAATAGCCGGGCTCGTTCGAGACGATCATGCCGGGTTCGAGCGGCTGCGTGTTGACGAACTTGGCGATGCGGTGCGGGCCTTCATGCACGCCGAGATACGAGCCGACGCCGTGGCCGGTGCCGTGGTCGTAATCGAGCCCGCCTTCCCACAAGCTCATGCGCGCCAGCGCGTCGAGTTGGTGGCCGGTCGTGCCTTTCGGGAAGCGCACGCGTGAGAGCGCGATGTGGCCTTTGAGGACACGCGTGAAGCGGTCTTTCATTTCCTTGCTGGCGCGGCCGATGGCGACGGTGCGGGTGATGTCGGTGGTGCCGTCGAGATATTGGCCGCCGCTATCGATCAGGAAGAGCGAGCCGCGCGCGAGCTTGCGACTGGTCTTCTTGGTGACGCGATAGTGGACGATGGCGCCGTTGGGGCCTGCGCCCGAGATCGAGTCGAACGAGAGATCCTTGAGCGCGCCAGTATCGTGCCGGAATTGCTCCAGCTTCTGGCAGGCTTCGATCTCCTGCACTTTGCCGCTTTGACCCTCGGTCGCGAGCCAATGCAGGAAGCGCGAGATCGCGGCGCCGTCGCGCGTGTGCGCTTTGCGTGAGCCTTCGATCTCCGCCGCGTTTTTGCAGGCGCGCGGCAGCACGACCGGGTCAGTCCCGCGCACGATTTCAGCGCCGGCTTTCTTGAGCTCTTCGAAATACCACGCGCTCGCTGTCGCTGGATCGAGGCGCACGCGCTTGCCGCGCATGGCGGCGAGGGTCGGCTGCAATTCCTCGCTCGGCTTGATCGCGACTTCGTTGCCGAGCCATTGGCGCAGCTCCGGCGAGACTTTCTCGTCCGCCAGAAAGAGATCGGCCGTGCCATCCGCATGCAGCAGCGCTTCGCCCAATGGCAACGGTGTGCGCGCGACATCGCCGCCGCGGACGTTGAACAGCCACGCGATCGATGCAGGCGAGGTGATGACCACCGCATCGGCTTTCTCGCCGCTGAGGCTCTCGCCCAAGCGATGCCGCTTCGACGCAGCGCTTTCGCCCGTGTAGCTCTCCGCGTGCGGCGCGACTTTCGCCGCCGGAATCGGCGGGCGATCGTCCCAAATGTCGTCGACCGGATTGGTGGTCACCGCGACAAGCTCAGCGCCTGATGCGTCCGCCGCTGCGCGCAGGCGATCGAGCGCGTCGGGGCTGTGCAGTTTAGGGTCGTAGCCGATGCGCATGCCGGGTTTTCCGCGCTCGCGCAAATAAGCGGGCACGCCGCCATCGACCAGATCGCGATATTCGAACAACGCGCCATCGACCTGCGCGCGCACTTGCAACGTGTAGCGCCCGTCGG
>QBMO01000104.1:779-2066 GCA_003242075.1 Alphaproteobacteria bacterium | reverse complement strand
TCGGTGAACACAGCCGCGTGGTCGGCCAGCACGACCGCCGCGCCGGCCGAGCCGGTGAAGCCTGTCGTCCAGGCCAAGCGGTCATATGCCGCCGGCACGTATTCGTTCTGCCATTCGTCCTCGTGCGGTACGATGAAGCCGTCGAGGTTCGCGGCCTTGAGCGCTTTTCGTAAGCGGGGCAGGTGCTTGCGGCCGAGTGCGGGGCCGCCGGGATCGTCATAGGTTTGGAACACGAGCTTAGCGTCCTTTGGCCCTGGGTTCAGGGGCGGTTCAGTCGCACAAGTCTAGGGCTTCCCGGCTGGAGGGTTAAGAGCATTCCTCCCAAATTTACGGCGATTGGCCGCTGGAGTAGCTTTGGTGCTTGGGTTGAAACGGGCGTTTGCGGCTTTCGCCGCGCTGGCGCTGCTGGCGGGACCCGCCGCGGCGCAGGTGCCGGACCCGTTCGCGCGCGAGTTGGCCCAGAAGCTCTCGCGCGGTGAGGCGCTGTTGCGCGACGATGGCTACCAGCGCGCCGCCGGGCCCTTCGCTGGCGGCTTAAACGAGCGCCGCGCGCGCCGGCACACGATTATGCTCCGCGCCGGCCAGGATTATCGCATCCTCGGCGTTTGCGACGAACGCTGCGGCGACTTCGATCTCCGGCTCTATGCCGCCGGCAATCAACTCGTCGCCCAGGACGTCTTGGATGACGCCGTCCCGATCATCCATGTCCGCCCCGCGGTGACCGGCAATTATGATGTCGAGGCCGTGATGAGCCGCTGCGGCAGCGCGCCGTGCTGGTATGCGTTTAACGTCTACAGCCGTTGAGGCTTCCGCCACACCAACGTCATCCACGCTTCCTTCGGAATTTGCCGTTCAAGGATCAGCCCGCGATTGGCGTAGGCTTCGCGCACAAGCGGCGCTTGCGTTTGCAGCAGGCCTGAGAGCACCAGCGTTCCACCGGGCTCAAGCGCACGCACGAGTTTCGGCGCGAGCTTGATCAGCGGCCGCATTAAAATGTTCGCGAATACGAGATCGAATTGTTGACCCGCAATGTAGCGCGCGCCGTCGCCGGCGATCACGCGTACGCGCGGGGTGAGCTTGTTTTGGCGCACGTTGATTTCCGCGATCGCTGCTGCGCGCGTGTCGATCTCGATCGCCAACGCTTCCGCGCCGCCCTTCGCCGCCGCGATCGCCAGCACGCCCGAGCCCGCGCCGACATCGAGCACGCGCGTCACGCGCCGCTGCCGCAGCACGCCTTCGAGCGCCATCAGGCAGCCCCAGGTCGTGCCGTGATGGCCGGTGCCGAAG
>QBMO01000104.1:0-769 GCA_003242075.1 Alphaproteobacteria bacterium | reverse complement strand
GCGTCGTTCGCCAGCGCATGCGCGCCCGCCACCATGAAGCGCCCGGCGCGCACCGCGGGCAGTCCCTCGAGCGACATCGCCACCCAATCGGCGGTTTTCACCTTCTTCTGCTTCATGTGCAGTTCGGGCGCGGCCGCGCCGACAATGGCTTCGACCGATGCTGCGTCTTGCTTGGTCGGCACATAAACTTCGATACGGAATTTGCCCGGCTTCTCCTCGAACCAGCTCACCGCGTCAGCAGGCGAGGGATCGTGGCGATCGAGTTCGTCGGCGGCGGCGCGGATTTGGGTCAGCGTGCCGAGGGCGGTGAGGAGCAGCATGGAGGCTGGATAGAGGGCGTCCCGGCGAAAGGGAACTCTGGTCGCGCACGCGGCGAGCGCTAATTCATGCAACGTTCAGGTTGCCAGCGGCGTTCTGGCGGGCGAGGGAGCTATCCGATGAAGAAAGCTGGATTTATCGCCGCCAGCGTCGGCACCGCAGCACTGCTCGCCGCCGGCGCCGCTGCTGTGACGCACATGATCACGCATCCAGGCGATGTCGTGGAGGAAGCCAACGCATCCGAGATCGCGCCGACCGTGGCGCGCGGTGCGGGCGCGCAGGCCCCAAGCGCGGAACGAGATGGCGGCGGTTGGAACCTGTTCTCCTGGTTCGGCGGCGACGCTGCTGATGCGCCGCAAGCCGCCAGCGCCAATGGCGAACGCCAAGTCCTCCCCGGCGTCACCGACGCTCGCCGCGCGCCAGCACCAGCAACGCCCGCCCCAGCGCGCAG
>QBMO01000103.1 GCA_003242075.1 Alphaproteobacteria bacterium | reverse complement strand
GTTTCAGGGTCCGCGCTTTGATGCGGCCATAGGTGCGCATCGGGGGTCTGGTGTCGGAAGTCAGGTGTCAGCTCCAATGCCGTGGCGCGAACTCGCGCGGGCTCCTTATATCTGATACCTGACGCCAGACACCTGATGCCTTCCGGAGGAGCCCCCATGCGCGAACAACTCAATTTCTATATCGACGGCAAATGGGTCGCCCCGGCCAAGCCGCGCAGCCACGACGTGATCAACCCGGCCAATGAAGAGCCGTGCGGCCGCATTTCGCTCGGTTCCGCCGAGGACGAGAACAAGGCCGTCGCAGCCGCGAAGAAGGCGTTCGAGACCTGGTCGCTCACCACCATCGATGAGCGCAAGGCGATCCTCGACAAAATCATCGCCATCTATCAGCGCCGCATGGGCGAGATGGCCGAGACCATTTCCATGGAAATGGGCGCGCCGAGGCCGATCGCGCAACAGCAGCAAGCGCCGGCTGGCCTTGGCTATCTGATCGACGCGCGCAAACAACTCGATACGTTCGATTTCGAATACGACTACGGCAAAGGCCGCCGCATCCTCAAAGAAGCCATCGGCGTCATCGGCATGATCACGCCGTGGAACTGGCCGATGAACCAGATCGGCGCGAAAGTCGGCCCAGCCTTGGCCGCCGGTTGCACCATGGTGCTGAAGCCGTCGGAGCTTGCGCCGCTGAACGCCATTCTGTTCGCAGAAATTCTCGATGAAGCCGGCGTGCCGCCGGGCGTGTTCAATCTCGTCAATGGCGATGGCCCCGGCGTCGGCAACGCGCTCTCCTCACACCCCGACGTCGACATGCTGAGCTTCACCGGCTCGACGCGCGCTGGCACGTCGGTGATGCAAAACGCAGCCGTCGGCATCAAAAAAGTCGCGCTCGAACTTGGCGGCAAGAGCCCGAACATCATTCTGGACGACGCCGATCTGCCGCAAGCGGTCGCCCGCGGCATGCTGCACATGGCCAACAATACCGGCCAAAGCTGCAACGCCCCTTCGCGCATGATTGCGCCGAAAGCGAAGTATGACGAAGTCGTCGCCATCGCCGCGCAAACCGCAAAGAGCATCAAGGTGCAAGCGCCTGACGCAGCCGAGCCCGGCGCCATCGGCCCGCTCTCGAACGCAAACCAATTCCAAAAAGTGCAAGGCCTCATTCAGAAGGGCATCGACGAAGGCGCGAAGCTCGTCGCCGGCGGCGTTGGCCGGCCCGAGGGCTTCAACCGCGGCTATTACGTAAAGCCCACCGTGTTTGCCGACGTGAACAACAACATGACCATCGCGCGCGAAGAAATCTTCGGCCCGGTGCTGGTGATCATTCCGTACGAGACCGAAGAAGAAGCCGTGCGCATCGCCAACGACACGCCGTACGGCCTCGCCGCTTATGTGCAAGGCAGCAGCCAAGAGCGCGTGCGCAAAGTCGCGCGCCAATTGCGCGCCGGCATGGTGCACATTAACGGCGCCTCCGGCGGCTTGGGTTCGCCGTTCGGCGGCTACAAACAATCCGGCATCGGCCGTGAAGGCGGGCCGTTCGGGGTGGAAGAATTCCTCGAAGTGAAGGGCGCCTACGGCTGGGGCGAGCAATCGGCGGGCTAATCGGCCCGTTTTTGCACTAACCGTAAACAACAAGAAAACGCCGGTTTCACGCGGAATTAGGCATAAAGAGCGAGAGTGCGTGGATGACAACGTCCACGCACGATCCTTTTTCCGCGCGCTTCGACTCGATCGAGATCGATTCCCAAAGCGCGCCTTCGCTCGCCGCGATCGACCACGCCCTGGCGTTTGCAGCGCCGCGCGCGACGGGGCCAGACATCGCCAACGCGGGCTTTTATCTGATCGACGATGCGGACGGCCGCTTCGAGATCGACCGCGAAATGGGCGTCGTCTCGCTCAAGGATGAGGCCACGCTCGAGCGCGAGCGCTTCGCCATTCACGCCGTGCGCGTGCGCGTGATGGAACCATCCGGCGAAAGCTACGAGATGGAGTTGAAGCTCCGCCTCACCGGCCGCGTGCCGCAAATGGTCGGCGCCGAAGATGCGCTGTTCGACGTGCCGAAGAGCGAAGCGCCGACGGTCGCGCCGCCCGCCATCGCGACGCAGCCACTGCACTGGACCACCTACGCCGCCGCCTACGCCTGCGTCGGCAAAGCTGAGATCGCCCGCACGCGCCGCGCCTTCATCACGCCGGACCTGCCCGCCGCGACGCCTGCGATTGAAAGCGCCACGCTCACGCTCGGCGAACTGCCGCGCGTAGGCTCACGCGGCGCCTGGTCGCTTTAAGCGCTACTGCGCCGGCGTCTGTTGGATTGACTGCAAATACTGGATCAGCGCATCCGTGCCTTGCGGATTGAACTGAAACTCCGGCATCGGGTGCGAAACGCGAATGCCCTCGATCAATTCCTGCTCCAGCACGCCCGCGCTGTAACGCGACAAAAGCGTACGGAACACCGGCGCGTTCGGGTTAGGGCTCTCGCCATACTCGCCCACGGCATGGCAGGCAGCGCATTCCGCTTCTGCAATGGAGCGCCCATCCGCGGCCAGCGCGTCGAGTTCAGCGCCCACGCTCACGCCAACCGGCGCATCGGCCGGCGCCGCACAGCCCGCCAGCACCAGCGCCACTCCAGCCAACAGCATGAACCGCATCGCACACCTCCATGCCGTGGAGCTTAGCGCAGCCCGGCGCGTCTCTATATACCGAATGCATGTCGATTCCCGCGCGTCCGTCAGATCCCGCCATCGCCGAAGCGCGCGCAGCGCTCGCTGACCGCACGCCTGTCGTGTTCGTCATCGGCCGCGCCGGCACCGGCAAGAGCCATTTCATCCGCGCGCTGGTCGATGAAGACCCGCAATATCCGCAAGCCGTGCTCGCCCCAACAGGTCTTGCCGCGATGAATATTGGCGGCCAGACGGTGCACTCCTTCTTCGGCTTTCCGCCGCGGCCGCTGATCGGCAATCATGAAAAACCGCACTGGTTTTTCACCCGCACCGCCCGCGCCATCAATCGACTGATCATCGACGAAGTCTCGATGCTGCGCGCCGATGTGCTCGACGCCATGGATTCTCACCTCAAGATCGCGCGCAAATCTTCGCGCCCGTTCGGCGGCGTGCAGATGTTGCTGGTCGGCGATTTCTTTCAGCTGCCGCCGGTTGTGCGCGGTGAGGAAAGTCAGCTCCTGGAAGATGCGGGCTATAACAGCCCCTACGCGTTCTCCGCGCATTGCCTGCGCGATGCGCCGATCGCCGCCGTGCAGCTCACCGAAGTGCATCGCCAGACCAATCAGGATTTCATCGCGCTACTCTCCGCCATCCGCGAAAGCCGCGGCGTCGAAGAAGCGGTGACCATCCTCAACACTGTGTGCCTCGATCGCTCGCTGCCGAAGCGCCCGGTTCTGCTCTGCGCCACCAACGCCGTCGCGGATAAGTACAACGCTCAGGGCCTCGCCTCACTCGACGGCGCGGCCGCGCGATACACTGGCGCGTTCGAAGGCGAAGCGCCGCGTGCGCAGGGCGATCGCTTCCCGGCGCCGATGGAGCTCACGCTGAAGCGCGGCGCGCGCGTGATCTTCACGCAGAACGATCCGGAAGGCCGGTGGGTGAACGGTTCGCTCGGCACGGTGAAATCGCTTGATGACGAACTGATCGTCGTCGCGCTCGACGCCGGCGACGACGTCGATGTCGAACGCGCCACCTGGCCGCAAGCGCGCTGGACCTGGAACGCCAAGGAAAACCGCATGGAGGTGAAAGAGGAATTCAAATACGTGCAATTCCCGCTCGCCCCCGCCTGGGCGCTCACCATCCACAAAGCCCAAGGCATGACGCTCGACAGCGTCGAAATCGATCTCGGCCGCGGCGCCTTCGCGCCCGGACAAACCTACGTCGCCCTCTCCCGCGCCCGCAGCATGGAAACATTGCGCCTCACGCGGCCGATTTCCGCGCGCGACATTCAGGTCGATCCCGCGATCGCCGATGGTTTGGCGCGGCTTGGAATCTAGTAATCCACAGCAAAACGAATCCGTGCTAAGCTTTGAGAATGCAGACGGACCGAATCATAATTTTCTCAAGTCATAGCTGGGCTTACGGAGACCATCGGGACGGTCTTCATGACCTCCTAAGCCCCTGGCGCAAGAATGCAGATTTCATCGACCACTCGGTCCCGGCGAAGCATCCTCTCCAAGGCTACCAGAACAAGGCGCTCGCTCGCGAGCTTGTGCGTCGCATCTCTCAGGCGGACATCTTTTTTGCGCTCGCAGGGATGTATGCGAACCAGAGCGATTGGATGAAGCGTGAAATCGATTGGGCGTTCGCCCACGACAAGTACATAATCCCACTTATTCCGCATCATCAGCAGCGTGTTTCCCGGGTTGCGACCGACTTTGGCTCGTGTGCACCGGTTCATTGGCGCAGCAACTCCGTGAAGGCCGCTATCTTCGAGGCGCTTGGGCCTGCACGCGCCGAAAACTTCGCCGCAGCAATCCGGCGGCGCAACTTGATCGCGGCTGTTGCACACGCTGCGCTGAACCCGCCACCACGGCGACGGTTTCCCCACGCGACACCGCCCTTGGTCTCAGGACGACGCCCCTACTAAGCAAAAGCTCGCCGCGGGCTTGCCGTATGCTCGGCCCGCACGACGCCGTTATCATCCTGCTCGATCAGCTTTACGTCATAGCCCCAAAGATCGGCGACGTGTTGGAGGACGCGCTCCGTATCGCTTTCTTCCAGCGTGATGCCGTCCTGCACGCGATGTTGCAGCATCAGCTTGCGATCGCCGGCCAAATCGACGTCGACGATCTGAATGTCGGCGTCGCGATAGGCGATGTCGTAATGCTTTGAGAGAGCGCGTTTGATGTTGCGATAGCCGCGCTCGTCATGGATCGAGGTGACTTTCATCTCCTCTTCTTCCTCGTCATCGAAGACGCGGAAGATGCCGAAATCGCGGATCACGCGCGGCGATAGGAATTGCGAGATGAAGCTCTCGTCGCGATAGTTCGCCCAGATATCGCGCAGCGTGCCGTACGGATCGCCATTGCCGGCGATATCGCCCATCCACTCGCGGTCTTCGTCGGTTGGATTGGTGCAGACGCGCTCGATATCGCAGCACATGGCAAAGCCCAGCGCATAGGGATTGATGCCGCTGAAGCGGCGATCGTCGAAGCCCGGCTGCATCACCACGCTAGTGTGCGAGTGAATGAATTCCAGGAACGAGCCATCGTTAATCTGACCCTTCTCGTGCAGGCGGTTCATGATGCGATGATGCGTGAACGTAGCACAACCTTCGTTCATCACCTTGGTTTGCCGCTGCGGATAGAAGTACTGATTGATCATCCGCACCATGCGCAGAATTTCGCGCTGCCATGGCGCGAGACGCGGTGCGGTCTTCTCCAAGAAATAGAGCAGATTCTCTTCGGGCAGGCCGAGCAGCGCCTTGCGGCGCGAGTCGTCGTCAGTGCCCGTCTTGCGTTTGCCGGCCGGCACCGTGCGCCAGAGATCGTTGAACAATTGCTCGCCGTGCTTGCGGCGCTCCTCTTCGCGTACTTGTTCGGAGCGCAAATCCGCCATCCGCTTACGGGGAAAGCGATGAATGCCGTGGCTCTGCAGCGCGTGCGCCGCATCGAGCACGCGTTCCACCTGCTCCTGGCCGTAGCGATCTTCGAACTTCGCGATCAGCCCGCGCGCGAATTCGAGATAATCGAGAATGCCGTCCGCATCGGTCCATTGCTTGAAGACGTAATTGTTCTTGAAAAAATGGCTGTGCCCGTAGCCGGCGTGCGCCAGCACCAAAGTCTGCATCGTCGCGGAGTTTTCCTCCATGATATAGACGATGCACGGATTGGAATTGATGACGATCTCGTAGGCGAGCCCCTGATAGCCTTTGCGATACATCGCTTCGTTGCGCGCAAAATGCTTGCCGAAGCTCCAGTGCCGATAAAACAGCGGCATTCCGGTCGAGGCATACGCATCGAGCATCTGCTCGGTCGTGATCACTTCGATCTGATTGGGGTACGGATCGAGTCCCATCTCCTTGATGCCGATCTCGCCGCATGCTTCGTGCACGCGCTTGATCAGATCGAAATCCCAATCGGGCCCTTGAAACAACAGCTTCGAGTCAGCGACCATAGTCATCAGCCGCCCTCCGCCGCGACGCCCTCGGGGCGGCGGGCAAACAGATCGCGGAACACCGGATAGATGTCGCGGCGATGCCGCACTTTGCGCATGGCGAAGGGCTGATCGTCCGGCACGCGGCGGAACGCGCGCCAAAGATTGGTGCTCGGCTCGCCAGCGCCCGGCGCCTCTTCCTCATCGTCCATGCCGACTTCGACGTAAGCGTAGTACTGACAGATCGGCAGGATCGCTTCCTTCAGTTGCGTCAGCACGACGGCGTTGTCGCTCGACGTATTGTCGCCATCGCTCGCTTGTGCGGCGTAGATATTCCACTCCGTCACCGGATAACGATCGCGAATGATGTCGGCCATTTTGAACAAAGCGGTGGAGACGACGGTGCCGCCGGTTTCGCGCGAATAGAAGAAGGTCTGCTCATCCACTTCCTGCGCTTCATGCGTGTGGCGGATGAACACGACATCGACGTGCTCGTAGCGGCGGTTGAGGAAGAGGTAGAGCAGCGAGTAAAAGCGCTTGGCCAGATCCTTCATGTGCTCGTTCATCGAGCCGGAGACGTCCATCAAGCAGAACATCGCCGCGCGCGCGATCGGCTTCGGCGTGGTTTCCAGCCGGCGATAGCGCACGTCGACCGGATCGATGTAGGGAATGCGCTTCGAGCGCGCGAGCAGCAGTTCGAGATCGCCCCGCAGCTTCACCAGCTCATCGAAGTGCCCGCCTTCGCGTTCGAGCTTCTCGATCTCGGCGCGCAGCGTCACGATCTCATCGGCTTTTGGCCGCTTCAGCGCGATGCGGCGCGACATCGAATGCCGCAGCGTGCGGGGCACCGAAATACGCGATGGCGGCCCCGAGGTGGAATAGCCAGCTTGGCGCCACAGCACAGCCGTCGCGCCCATCACTTGCCGCTTGGCGAGATCGGGCAGTTCCAAATCTTCGAGATAGAGATCGAGATATTCTTCGTCCGACAGCGCGAAGCGAAACTCGTCTTCGCCTTCGCCGCTATCGCTGGCTTTCGAACCTTGGCCGCCGCCCTGCTCTGGGCGCGGGATGCCATCGCCTTCGATGTATTTCTTATTGCCCGGCAACACGTAGTCGCGGGAGCCGCCTTGATGCGAACGGCGCAAGCTCGGCTCATGCACGCCGCCAGCGGGAATGGAAATCTCGCCGCCTTTGCCGGCGTCCTTGATCGAGCGGCTTGACGACGCCTCGCGCACCGCACGCCGCACTTGCGCGCGGGCGCGGCGCAAGAAACGCTGCCGGTTCGCAAAACTTTTTCCGCCGGGGTTTAGCCGCCGGTCAATAATGTGCATGGAGGCCCGCCTTACCCGGCTTGCTTGACGCGCATGTACCACTCGACCAACCGCCGGACCTGCCGCTCGGTATAGCCGCGCTCCATCATGCGCATCACGAATTCCTCGTGCTTCTTCTCGGTCTCGCCGTCCTTCTTCGAGCCGAAAGTGATGATCGGCAGCAAGTCCTCGACTTGGCTGAACATGCGCCGCTCGATCACTTCGCGGATTTTCTCGTAACTCGTCCAAGACGGGTTCTTGCCGCCATGGCCCGCGCGCGCCCGCAAGGTGAACTTCACCACCTCGTTGCGGAAATCCTTTGGATTGGCGATGCCGGCGGGCTTTTCGATCTTCGAGAGCTCTTGATTGAGCAGCTCGCGATTGAGCAGCTGGCCGGTGTCGGGATCCTTGAAGTCGATGTCCTCGATCCAAGCGTCGGCATAATCGACGTAACGATCGAACAAGTTCTGCCCGTAATCGTGATACGACTCGAGATAGGCCTTTTGGATTTCGTTGCCGATGAACTCAGCATAGCGCTGGCCGAGCTCGGCCTTGATGAACTCCAGCAGTTTGCCCTCAGTCTCGGCCGGGAATTGCTCGCGCCGGATCGCCTGCTCCAGCACATACATTAGGTGCACCGGATCGGCGGCGACTTCCTGCGTGTCGTGGTTGAAGGTGCCGGCCAGCACCTTGAACGCAAAACGCGTCGAGATGCCGTCCATGCCTTCATCGACGCCGGCCGCGTCCTTGTACTCCTGCAGCGTGCGCGCTTTCGGATCGACCTCTTTGAGGCTCTCGCCATTATAGACGCGCATCTTCGCGAACAGGTTGGAGTTTTCGTGCTCCTTCAGCCGCGATAGCACCGAAAAGCGCGCCAGCATTTCCAAAGTCGCCGGCGCGCACGGCGCCTCGGCCAGTTCAGAGCCGCGGATCAGCTTTTCGTAGATCTTCTGCTCTTCGTTGACGCGCAGGCAGTACGGGACCTTGATCACATAGATGCGGTCGATGAAGGCCTCGTTGTTCTTGTTATTCTTGAACGTCTGCCACTCGGCCTCGTTCGAGTGCGCCATGATGATGCCGTTGAACGGTATGGCGCCGATATTTTCCGTGCCGACGTAATTGCCTTCCTGCGTCGCAGTCAGCAGCGGGTGCAGCATCTTGATCGGCGCTTTGAACATCTCGACGAATTCGAGCATGCCCTGGTTGGCGCGGTTCAGGCCGCCCGAATACGAGTAGGCGTCAGGATCGTTCTGCGCGTGCATTTCGAGCTTGCGGATATCGACCTTGCCGACCAGCGAGGAAACATCCTGATTGTTGTCGTCGCCCGGCTCCACTTTGCCGACGCCGATCTGGCGCAGGCGCGAGGGGTTGACCTTGGCGACGCGGAATTTGGTGATGTCGCCGCCGAATTCGTCCAGCCGCTTGACGCACCACGGGCTCATCAGCCCGGTCAGGCGCCGCACCGGGATGCCGTACTCATCTTCGAGCTTCTTGCCCCAGACTTCCGGATCGAACAGGCCGAGCGGATGTTCGAACACCGGGCTCATCTGATCGCCGGCTTTCAGCACATAGATCGGCTGATCTTCCATCAGCGCCTTCAGGCGCTCCGCCAGCGACGACTTACCGCCGCCGACCGGGCCCAGCAGGTAGAGAATCTGTTTGCGCTCTTCCAAGCCCTGCGCGGCGTGGCGGAAGAAGGCAACGATCCGTTCGATCGTCTCTTCCATGCCGTAAAACTCGGCGAAGGCCGGATAGAAGCGCACCGTGCGGTTCATGAACACGCGCCCAAGGCGGGCGTCCTTCGAGGTATCCACCATGCGCGGTTCGCCGATCGCGGCCAGCAGGCGCTCATGCGCCGTTGCGTAGGCCATCGGTTCGTCGCGGCAGAGGCTCAAAAAGTCCTGCAGCGACATTTCCGCTTCGCGCCGCGATTCAAACGAGCGCGCGTAGCTGCGAAAGATATCCTCTGACATCGTGCCTCCGTTCGTCCCGGCAGACTTTACATAGGTGCGACTGCCTAACGACGCTTAACAAATAGCCATGCAATTCTGGCGGCCATAAGTCAGCCGGCGGCGCTAACGCGCCCAAGCCGCCCAATCACGCATCAGAGGATGCCATGATTTGCGCGCTTGCGGGCGCCCGAAGCGGAAAAAACTCAATTGTGGCGCCCGGCCCCGGAAACGCTTCGCTAGGAAATCAAAAGCCCAGATTTTACGCGGCCTTAAGCACGTTCGGTCATTCAGGAAGTGGCAGGGACACGAGGCTGTGATGAGTGAGACGTCTTCTTGGGTTCTGAAGGGCATCGATCCTTCAATCCGCGAGCGCGCCGTTGAAGAAGCGGCGCGGCTGGGCGTCAGCGTCAGCGATTACCTGACTGATGTGGTGGTGAAAAACGCCCTGCTCGACCAATTGAACGGCCGGACCGAGGCCGAACCCACCCACGCTTACGGCGACGACGCCCCAATTATTGCGCCGCTGGGCGATGGCCCCGAATCTTATGCCGTGCGCCACCGCCTGCGCGGGCTCGAGCGCCGGCTCAACGCCGCCGTGCATACGCTCGATGATTCCATGCTCGATCTCACCAGCCGCATGGGTGAGATGGAGGGCGTCGTCGGCGATACCGCCAACGCGCTGGCCCAGGCGCAGCAGGAAAACGCCGCCGCCTTCGCCGGCGTGCAAATGGATTTCACCGTCGTCGCCGACAACATCGCCGCCCTGGCGCACGCTCATGCCGACCGCGCCGCCGGACACGAACGCCGCCTCGACTCGGTTGAGATGATCGCCCGCAACGCCGACGAGGCCTGCGCCGAATTGGCGGAAGCCCAGAGCGCGCTGAAACACGCCGTCGCCAGCGATTTCGCCGAGTTCGCCAACGACATCACGGGCCGCCTGCACGCCACCCTGGCCGAAGTCCGCCACACCGCCAGCGAAGCCGCGGCCGAGGCCGACGCCGCCATCGCCCACCTGGTCGCAGAATTCCGCCACGCCCGCGAGATGCTCGACGCGCGCCTCGACGAAAGTGCAGCTGAAACCCGCGCTCACATGCACGCCGCCTTCGCCGACGCCGCCGAGCGTCTGGGCGCCCTGGCCGAGCGTGTGATCGACAACGAGAACATGTCGGCGCGCAATATCGAGAGCCTGCGCGCTCAAGTGCTGGACGCAGAAGACGCCGCGCAGACGGCGCTTGAGGAAACCGCCCAATCGCTGCGCCAGGCCGACGCAGCACTCGCCTCCGACGCCATCCGCCGCGCCCACGAACAAGAAGCGGCGCTGAACGACACCCGCGTCGCCTTCGCCAACGAAATCCTGGTCGTCCGCGAAGACCAGACGGCCCAGCAGCAGCGCATCGCCCTGCTCGCCGCCGCCTTCGCCAGCACCGCCGCGACCACCTCGGCACCCCGCGCAGCCATCGCCCAG
>QBMO01000102.1:10544-10867 GCA_003242075.1 Alphaproteobacteria bacterium | reverse complement strand
GTGGCGCGCCGCGCCCGCGATCTGGGGGCACGCGAGCTTGCGATCACTACCGGCGTCGAAAACGGCGTCGCGCAGAAATTTTTCGCCGCTGTCGGCGCGCATCCGCGCCAAGCGGCCGTGTTCATGATGTCGGCCGACGGCATCGAATGGCTCGCTGCGGAGAGTCAGTAGGGGGAATGCGCGCGCCGGTAGGCGTCGCGGCTGGATCAAAGGGAGAGACAATGCTCGCGAAACCCATTCTGAAAATGGCGGCCTCGTGGATCGCCATCGCGGCGTTTGCCGCGTGTGCGACGACGCCGACCAACGGCGCTGGCGGGGCGACG
>QBMO01000102.1:1073-10534 GCA_003242075.1 Alphaproteobacteria bacterium | reverse complement strand
TACCTACATTAATTTCGACACCGAATGGCTGCTGCAGCGCAGCGACGCCGAGGCCACCGAAGCGCGCGTGCGGCTCGCCAGCGAAGCGGGCCGTTATGCCGGTGTCGAGCTGCCGACGGACGTTCGCCGCAAGGTCGATCTGTTGCGCTTGAGCCTGGTGCTGCCCGCGCCGCAAGGCGCGGAAGCGGCGGCCGAGCTCTCGCGCATCACCACCGCGCTCGCATCGCGCTATTCCACCGGCACGATCGATTATCAGGGCCGCGAAGTAGCACTCGACGAACTCGAAACCTTGATGGGCACGGAGCGCAATCCGCAACGTCTCGAAGAAATGTGGACCGAGTGGCACGCTGTCGCGGCACCCATGCGCGCCGATTACGCCCGCATGGTCGAAATCGCCAACCAAGGCGCGCGCGATCTGGGTTTTGAAGACGTCGGCCAGATGTGGCTGTCGAACTACGACATGCCGGCCGACGAGATGGAGCGCGAGGTCGAGCGGCTTTGGGGCCAGCTTGCGCCGTTCTACGAAGAGCTTCACTGCTATGCCCGCGCCCGTCTCAACGCGCACTATGGCGACGCGGTGCAGCCTGAAACCGGGCCGATCCGCGCCGATCTTCTCGGCAATATGTGGGCGCAGGATTGGTCGACTTTGATGCCGATGATGCGCCCCCGCGGCGCGCGCGCGACCTACGACACCACGGCACTGCTCACCCGCGCCGGCTACACGCCGGTGACGATGACCGAAACCGCGGAGCGTTTCTATACCTCGCTCGGCCTCGCCGAATTGCCCGATACATTCTGGGAGCGCTCGCTGCTGGAGCGCCCGCGCGATCGCGACGTCGTCTGCCATGCCTCAGCCTGGGACCTCGACTCGCGGGAAGACTTGCGCGTCAAGCAGTGCATCCAGATCAACGCCGAGCACTTCCAGACCATCCACCACGAACTCGGCCATAATTACTACCAACGCGCCTACATGAACCAGCCGTATCTCTATCAAAACGGCGCTCATGACGGTTTCCACGAAGCCATCGGCGATTTCATCGCGCTCAACATCACGCCGGAGTACCTAGTCGAGATCGGCTTGCTTCGTCGCAATCAAGTGCCGGCCGCTTCGGCTGACATCTCGCTGCTGATGGAGCAGGCGCTCGGCAAAATCTCGTTCCTGCCGTTCGCGCTGACGATGGATCAATGGCGCTGGCAAGTGTTCGACGGCCGCATCACGCCGGACCGTTACAACGCCGCATGGTGGGAGCTGCGCGAGCGCTATCAAGGCATCGCGCCGCCGAACGCGCGCGACGAAACCATGTTCGATCCCGGCGCCAAGTATCACATCGCCAATAACGTGCCGTACCTGCGCTACTTCCTCTCCTACGTGCTGCAGTTCCAATTCTACGAAGCAGCGTGCCAGCAGGCTGGCTGGGAAGGCCCGCTGCATCGCTGCACCGTCTATGGCAACACCGAAGTCGGCCAACGCTTCAACGCGATGATGGAAATGGGCGCCTCGCGTCCATGGCCGGATGCGCTGGAAGCCTTCACCGGCACCCGCCAAATGGACGGCGGCGCCATGGCCCGCTACTTCCAACCGCTGATGGCGTACATGGAAGAAGAAAACGAAGGCCAAGAGTGCGGCTGGGATTGAGCTAAAGCGCGGACGCTCGCGTCTCAGGCGCGGGCGTTCACTGCTGGGCCGGAGCGGACTCCCGTCTAGCAAGCAATCACTCTCGTCATCCCGGACGCGCGGAGCGCGATCCGGGACCCAGGGGCAACGCACTGCGCTTGTCACACCTGGGTCCCGGCTCTCCGCTTCGCTACGGCCGGAATGACGGCGGTGTTTAATGAATCAGTTTCCGCTTCTGGCCCAATTGAGACATTCCTAGATCACGCCTTTTTCCCTCAGCGCCAGGGCTCCAGCTAGCACTCGGCGAATTACAGCGCCGAGATTGGCGTGGTGTGGACGCTCAATGCCTTCAACGCTGATTTCGTGATGCAGGCTTTTGAGGGGCCGCGCGTTTATGCGAATGCAGTCACCGACAGTTTCAACGAGCACCTGCCAACTGTGCGACTCGAACCCGCTCACGGACCGCGCACCGGACGCAATAAACGCAGGCCATTCTGTTTTGTTCGAGGGCAGATTGGCGGGGGTTTCGGGCTCAAATGCGAGAAGGTGATCGCAGACCACGCGCCCGAGTTCGTCGTTGGAGACGTCTAACGCGAGCACAGTCGGCGCGCCAGTTTCGGCGATGCCGGAGACTGAGCTCACAATGATCCGCTGCTTTTCTTCGTACACGTAGAACCGCGCTCGAAGGTCGCCCTTTAGGCGTTTCTTTCGGTTAGCGACCTCAACGTATGAACCCTCTGGCAAAACTCGGTCGATCACTTCGGCCCCCTGTGGCTCCACTTATCGGGCTCCCCGTTCCGTCCGCAATCGGCGAGATCGCGCCGAATTGACGAGCAGGGCGCCAACGTCTCGAATGCGGCGCGAGGGCCGCTCGAAAATTTCGCCATTGGCCCGGCTGGCCCAACGCAGACGGTAGCGACAATCACGCTCAAGCGGTAAGAGCCGAGAATGGAGCCGCTTTCGGTCTCACTCGCGCACTGGATTCTCGGAGAAGGCATTTACGCCGTATTCGAGGCTGGCGAGGAATATGCTTTTGCGCTGGAATTCTATGCGCCAGAGACACTTCGGAGTGTGCGGCGCGGTCGCCGAGCTTTCTCGCACAGACATGACGCCCAATTCGACGTTGTCGGACGGAGTACATTCCTAGCGTCGGATTGGTGGGTCATAGACTTTGGTGTTGCTGCGTACACAATCAATTCGCTGCCAGCCGAGCATAAGCCCGGAAAACTCTTTGAAGGCAGCGTACACGTGGGAGTGGATCACGGTCGATACTTGGAAGACCTATCACGCCGTCCAAACTCGCCCCCGCTTTTCTATGATTGGCGTGTGGAACGGATCGAAGTGCTGACTGGACCTTTCTTAGATCAGGGCAAAGGGGCGTTTCTCCGTGACGCCGATAAAACTGCTCGGAGTGAATTAGAGCGAACCGTCAGCAATGATCCTGATGCTGAGTACATACTACATTGCACGCTCTTGGACGCCGAGCCCCGCCGCACATTGCGTCGCTAGGCGACCGCCTCCTTCCGGCGAAAAGCGGACGCCTCAGCCCACCTTCTGCACGAAGATCGACCCAGCCGAATACCCCGCCCCAAACGAGCAGATCAGTCCTTTATCGCCGGCCTTCAAATCATCGCTGTGATTGTGAAAGGCGATGATCGAGCCGGCGCCGGCGGTGTTGCCGTAGACGTCGAGCACGGTGGGCGCTTCGTCTTGGCTGGCTTCGTGGCCGAGCACGCGCTCGGCGATCAGGCGGTTCATGTTTGAGTTGGCTTGATGCAGCCAGAGCCGGCGCATGTCGGTGGGTTTCAGATCCAATTCCGCGAGGTGCTGTAGGATCATTTCCGAGACCAGCGGCACCACTTCCTTGAACACCTTGCGGCCCTGCTGGGTGATCAGCTTGTCGGGATCGTCGCGGTGCGCTTCGTCGCCGCGATTGAGGAAGCCGAAATTGTTGCGGATGTTGTTGGAGAACACCGTCTTCAGCCGCGACCCGAGGATCGCCCATGCGCCCTTCGGCGCGATGTCGGCGCTCTCGACCAGGATCGCCACGGCGGCGTCGCCGAAGATGAAGTGCGTATCGCGATCGCGGAAATTGAGGTGGCCGGTGGTGAGCTCCGGGTTCACCACCAGCACCGACCGCGCATGGCCTGCGCGCACGATGTCGATGGCGTTCTGGATCGCAAACGTCGCCGATGAGCAGGCGACGTTCATGTCATAGCCGAAGCCGCTTGCGCCCAGCGCGTCCTGCACTTCGATCGCCAGCGCCGGGTAGGGGCGCTGCAGCGACGAGCACGAACAAATCACCGCGCCGATATCGGCGCCATCGCGGCCCGCGCGCTCCAGCGCCTGGCGCGCCGCCTTCACCGACACCTCAGCCATCAGCGAAAGCTCGCTGTTCGGCCGTTCCGGAATGCGCGGGACCATACGGTTCACATCGAGCGAACCTTCTTTGTCCATCACGTAGCGATGCTTGATGCCAGAGGCTTTCTCGATGAATTCGACGCTCGACGGCAGCAACGCTTGTTTTACGCCCGCCGCGATATCGCCAGCGTGTTCGGCGTTGAAGCGTTCGACATAGGCGTTGTAGCTCGCCACCAGCTCGGCATTGGTGACGGAGTTGGACGGCGTCCAAAGGCCCGTGGCGGAGATGGCGACGGTCAAGGGTTCGGTATCCCCCAGCGCCCCGACGGGGCCGGAACCCGGCGATTAGCCCCGTCGCCCGGGCCGGTCAACGCCCGCAGGCGCCCTGTCGCCGCGTCAGCGCGGCGTGTTTTGGGATTGCGGCAGATTGCGGATTCGCTGCAGCTCGCGCGCTTCGCGAATGGTGTCCTCGGTCTCTTCAAGGCAGGCCTGCATCTGCGTTTCCGGCACCTGCCGGCGCTCGCAATCGGCCCGAGCCGCTTCTTCCGGCGTCACGTCGGGCGGGGTGGAGCAGGCGCTGAGCGCCACTGCAAGCAAGCTGGCCAGAACAAACGTTCGCATCGTCGACGCCCCCAGGTTTGAACGGCGTCATTTCAAACGCTCGGCGCCGGCAATGCAAGCCAATCCGGTGCGGCCAAGCGCACCGGACGGCCAGCGCCCATGAGTGGCTCCGTCGCTGCGAGCGCCCGATCCAGCCGCAAAAGCGCAATCGCGCGTCCTGCGGCGCCAGTGCGTATCTCGCCCAACACCGCCGGCCCGGCCGTCACCTCCGCGCCATAAGCCAAGGCGTCCCCCTCGAACACGACCGGGCAGAATTTCTTGCGCGTCGTCGCCCGCCTTTTCATACGCGAGACATTCTCCTGGCCGATGAAGCAGCCCTTCTGAAAATCGACGCCGTTCAATTCCTCCAGCAGCGCCTCCAGCGCGAACACTTCATCTGGCCCCGCATCGCGCGCGAGATCGGGCGCGCCGACAGCAATGCGTTGCGCTTCATAGATCGCTGCGCCGTCAGCGTGATTGGCTCGCGCAGCAATGGCGCGCCATCCGAGCGCGCCATCTGGAAAGCGTGAGTCCGCCACCGCGCCGTCGAACGGTTCCGGCGCATAGAGCGCGGCCAGCGCGTCGGTCACATCTTCCAGCGTCACCTGCGCGCGGAGTTTATACATCGCCAGCCGCCGCAGCACGTCCTCGCGCCGCGCTGGATCAAGCTCCAGCAGCACGCCCTCGCCATCGGCCCAGACGAACATGTCGGCGAGCACTTTGCCCTGTGGGGTCAGCAGCGCGGCATAGAGCACGCCCGCCTCATCGAGCCGATCCAGGCTCTGGGTCAGCAAATTGTTGAGAAACGCCCGCGCCTCGGGGCCGGAGACGCGGATAAGCGCGCGGTCGAGGCGGAAGGGGCCGGTCATGGCGCTCCACTTGGGCCGCGCCGCGCTTTGCCGCAAGCCTTGGCTGCGCGTGTTGACTTGGCATTTACCGGCACGGCGCCTAACCCTCCCTGACAGTGTCCAAAATGCTCTTCATCGCCCCCGCCGACCTCGGCGAAACGGTGCTCGCCACCGGCGCGCTGGCGCATGTGCTGGGTCCCGGCGACGAACTCACGGCGCTAGCCGGGGCCGAGGCCGCGCCGCTTTTTCGCGCCGCGCCCGCCGCGCCCGCCGCGCGCGTGCGCGTGCCCGAGCGTGGCGGCGTAAGCTGGGCGCTCGCGGCGCTGGTCGCTGGCAAACGCTTCGACGCAGCGATCGACGCGCGTGGCGGTTGGCTTGGCAGGCTGGCGCCTACAACACGGACGCTTTCGCTCTCGCCGCCGCAAATGCTGCGGCACCGCGTCGAGGATTGGGGCGAGGCCGCAGGAGCGGGGCGGGCGCTCGCGCCGACCATCTGGCTCGATGAAGCCGCGCGCGAAGCGGCAGCGCGCACGGTCGGCGAAGCGCGGCAAATTTTGGTGCTGGCGCCGGGCGGCTCGGACGAAGCCAAACGCTGGCCAGCGGAGCGCTTCGCAGCGGTGGCGCGCCGGCTAGCCAGTGGCGCGATGGACAACGCAACGGTGCTCATTCTCGGCGCGGCTGAACGCGACGATGAGGTCACGCGCAGCATTGCACAAAGCTTGGATGCTGATGGCGTCATCGCGCGCGGCGTCGGCGCCGGGCTCGATCTGCTGGCGGCGGGCGCGGTGATGGAGCGCGCTACGTTGGTGATCGGCAACGACAACGCACTCACTCACATCGCCGCCGCTCTGGGCGCGCCGACGCTCACGCTGTTCGGCCCCACCGACGAACGCGTCCGCGCGCCCTACGGCCCACGTGCGCGCACGTTGCGGGGCCGCGCCTTGGATGAGCTTGGCGACGCGCCCTATCTGGACGCGGGCGCGGCGATGGAGGATGTCAGCATCGACGCGGTCGAGAGCGCCGCGATCGAGCAGCTGCACGCTGGAGGCTTGCGATGAATACGTTCGTGATGCGCCGGCCCGACGACTGGCACGTCCACCTCAGAGACGGTGCGATGCTCGACGCCGTGGTCAATTTCACCGCCCGGCAATTTGCGCGCGCCATCGTGATGCCGAACCTCGCGCCGCCGATCACCACCGTCGCGGCGGCCGAAGCCTATAGATCGCGCATCTTGGCCGCGCTCGCGCCGGGGCTTTCCTTTACGCCGTTGATGACGTGCTACCTGACCGACGATATCGACGCCGGCGAGATCGAGCGCGGTTTCGCCGCTGGCGTCTTTACTGCGTGTAAGCTCTATCCCGCCCACGCGACGACCAATTCCAGCCATGGCGTCACCGACATCAAAAACATTCGCGGCGCCCTGGAGACGATGCAGCGCATCGGCATGCCTCTGCTGCTGCATGGCGAGGTGACGGACAAGCAGGTCGATATTTTCGATCGCGAAGCCGTGTTCATCGATCGCATCTTGTCAAAGCTGGTGGTCGATTTGCCCGCACTCAAAATCGTGCTTGAGCACATCACAACCGAAGAGGCGGCGACGTTCGTCGCCCAAGGCCCCGCTACACTCGCGGCGACAATCACCGCGCATCATCTCGACTACAATCGCAACGCCATGTTTGAGGGCGGCATACGTCCGCATTATTATTGTTTGCCCGTCGCCAAGCGCGAACACCACCGCTTGGCGCTGCGCAAAGCCGCAATTTCAGGGTCGCCCAAATTCTTCCTCGGCACCGATTCAGCGCCGCACGCCGTCAGCGCCAAGGAGGCGGCGTGCGGTTGCGCCGGCGTTTTCAGCGCGCCGTACGCGCTCGAAAGTTACGCCAAGGTCTTTGACGAGGAAGGCGCGATGGATCGCTTTGAGGCGTTCGCATCGGTGAACGGCCCGCGCTTTTATGGGCTGCCGGTGAACGAAGAGCGCATAACGCTGGAACGCGGGGCCCAGTTCGTGCCTGCACGCATCGCCGTCGGCGGGACCGAGATCGTGCCTTTCCACGCAAGCGCCACACTCGGCTGGCGGCTCGCCTAGCTTACATCCAAGCCAGCTCGATAAAGTTTTGCGTCGTCTTCAGTGAAGCAGCAAAATACCAACCGCGCCAGGCTCGGCGCCTCCGCTAGTGCTTGCTCGCACGCCGCGATGGCGATGGCGCAGGCGAAGCCGCGCGGCCAGCCGAAATTGCCTGTGCCCAAACACGGAAACGCCAGCGACGTAAATCCGCGCGATGCGGCCATCTTGATCGCCGACATGTAACAGCGCGCCAGTCCGCTGACCTTCTCGCCCTCGGGCCCGGGCACGGTCCATATCGGCGCGGCGACATGAATGATGAAGCGCGCTGGCGCGCCAAAGCCCGGCGTGATCACCGCTTCGCCTTCTGTCAGCGGCGGCATGCGCGAGGTGTGCTTTGTGAGGTCCGGCCCGGCCGCTGCGCGGAGCGCACCATCGACGCCCGATCCCGGCGCCAGCGCGCGGTTGGCGGCGTTGACGACAGCGTCGAGCGCCAGCGTCTCGATGCGCCCGACTATAACCTCGAACGGCGGTTTCATGCGCCAACCTTTACGCTGGTTCATGACCAAAGTCGCGTGCGTCGCCCGGCTTCTTTTTCCGCGCGTCCGGCTTTATCGTTCGGCGATGCACGCCGCCACCATGACGCCCGGCCAGAAACGCTTTCTCAGCCGAGGCGAGATCGCGCTCGGCCGCACCGTGTTCGGCGACGAGATCGATTGGCCTCGCGTGCGCATTGTGCAAGCGCCGCGCTTGGGCTTCGGCGCCATGGTGCCGATTGGGCGCACCATCGTGTTCTCGAAGTGGCGCGCCGCGCGCGATTTCGCCGACGCATCGCTCGATGAGCAAGGCTGGTTCGTCCACGAACTCATGCACGTCTGGCAAGCGGCGCGCGGAACGCTGCTCGCCGGCGCCAAGCTCGGCGCGCTGGGCAAGGGCGCTTACGTTTACAAACCAAGGCCGCGTGCGACGCTGAAGCACTACAACATTGAACGCCAAGCCGAGATCGCGCGGCATTTGTTCTTGGCTCGCGCGGGCGCGAGTGAGCAGGGCATGCCGCCGCCGGGATGGCTGGAAGATATCTGGGCGACGCGCTAAGCGCCCACCGCTAGTCCTGCTTCAGCGTGAATTCGCCATTGCGCGCGCGGTCCGGCAGCGTGGCGCAAAACTCCGCCACGGCTTCTGCGCCGTAGCGGTCGACCATATCGGCAAGCGCCGCATAGATCGCGACGGACGCGATGATCTCGGGCTCCGCGCCCTCCGCTAAGGCTTGATCCCAGGCGTTCAGCACAAGCTCGAGCGCGCGGCCCTTTTTTTCGGGATCGTCGCTCATCAGTTGGTGTGCCGAGCCGAGAGCCCTTGGCTGACGCGTAAGCCGCGCGCGCGCAACTCTGCTTCCATCTGACGCGTGTTTGCATCGCAGGTCGGGAAGCGCGCCTCTTCGTTGCGATAGCCTCGGTTGAAACCTTCGATCAGTTGTGCGTTGGCTTCCGGCTCACGTTCGATGACGCCGCGCATATAATCGCGCCAGCGCTGATCGCCGCGGCCGCCGCACAGGATGCGCAGATAGTGCGAACCGCCGAGGATTTCCGACAGCTCGACCAATTGAGCGCGGTACCATTCTTCGCCGCGTACCGGGCCCTCGGCTTCGGCCTCGGGTTGCTGGGCGCGCTGTTGCTGGGCGTGCGCGGGCGCGACGGCGGCCAGGGCCAACGCGGCGGCGCAGAGGAGGGAGCGGATCATCATCCGCGCCGGGTAGCGCCGAAACGGGGCGGCAGTATGGAGCACGAGTTCAGCCTGCGTTCACGCCCGGTCTGCGGGCAGCCCACGGCTGTGCTTGTTCCAATTCGTAAGCCAATTCAAGCAGCCGGCGCTCCTCGCCCACAGGGGCCGAAAAGTGGATGCCGATCGGCAGCCCGCCCGCCGACCAGGCCAGCGGCACGCTCATCGCCGGCGCGCCGGCCACATTCTGCAGCGG
>QBMO01000102.1:0-1063 GCA_003242075.1 Alphaproteobacteria bacterium | reverse complement strand
CTGCAGCGGCGTGTAGCCCACGTAATCTGACAGCGTGTCGAACACGGCCATGCCCTTCGAGCCGTCGATCTGGCCGAGCAGCACGGGCGGCTTGGCCAGCACCGGCGTGAGGTAGACGTCCGCGTCTGTGAACATGCCGGCATATTGTGTTTCCACGGCGCGCAGGCGCGTGATTGCCGCCGCCAGCGCTGCGGGGCCTTGCGTTTGCGCATGCTGCGCAAGTTCCAAAGTCAGCGGCTCCAACAGCTGATCCAGCGGCGCGCCGGCCGGCGCTTGGCTGCGCACCAGGTTCACGACCTCAAGCGCGCCATTGGCCCAGAGCAGGATGAAATCTTCGCTGAATTGCTGCCCATCGATCGGCGCGCGGCGCTCGATGACTTGGTGGCCGAGCGAACGGCAAAGCTCCGCCGCCGCTTCCACCGCCGTGCGCACTTCCGGGTCGGGATCGTTGCCCTGCGCGTTGGGGATATCCAGGATGATGCGCAGGCGCTGTGTGTTTGCGCCGGTGATCATGCCCTTCGGCGTGAGCGTGGCGCCTGCGCCGGTTTGCTCGGTCGCCGCCAGCCAAGCCGCTGTGTCGCGGACGCTGCGACTGACGCAGCCATTGACGGAAATCTGGATGCCCGGATCGGGCGAGCCCGCAACCACGCTGCGCCCGCGCGACGGCTTCAGGCCGAACAAGCCGTTGCATGATGCTGGGATGCGGATCGAACCGCCGCCATCGCTCGCATGCGCGATCGGCACGACGCGCGCCGCCACCGCCACAGCCGCGCCGCCCGAGGAGCCGCCGCTCGAATGCTCGACATTCCACGGATTGCGCGTCGCGCCGCCGAGAAGCGTTTCTGTCGTCGCCGTCAAACCAAACTCCGGCGTCGTGGATTTGCCGAACGGCACTAGGCCCGCCGCAAGCAGCGCGTCCATGTAAGGCGGCTGCCCGTCCGGCACGAAGTCGGCGAAGGCGCGGCTGCCGAAGCGCGTCGGCTGGCCGGTCATCGGCATCAGGTCTTTGATCAAGGTCGGTACGCCCGCGAACGGGCCGCTCAGCGTTTCAGCTGCGCGTGCG
>QBMO01000101.1 GCA_003242075.1 Alphaproteobacteria bacterium | reverse complement strand
GTCGACTGGTTCAGCCGCAAGGTTCTGGCGTGGCGGCTGTCGATCAGCATGGACGCAAGCTTCTGCATCGAGGCAGTGGAGGAAGCGCTCGCGCGACACGGCCGGCCGGCGATCTTCAATACCGACCAGGGCAGCCAGTTTACGTCGATGGCGTTCACCGATGTGCTCAAGAAGGCCGAGATCGCCATTAGCATGGATGGCAGAGGCGCATGGCGCGACAACGTCTTCGTCGAGCGGCTCTGGCGCACGATCAAGTACGAAGAGATCTACCTGCGGGCCTACGCCAGCGTGTCAGAGGCGCGCGCGTCGATCGCCAGATACCTCGCCTTCTACAACGCCGGACGCCCCCACACGAGCCTTGACCGGCGCACCCCGGACGAGGCGTACTTCAACCAGCTGCAGCCAATCCCGGCCGCAGCATAACAAAGGCGGAAATCCACTTATCCAAACCCCAAAACCTGTTCAGACAAACCGAGCCACCTCTCTTCGTCCTGCGTCGGGCTTTGATCAGGCGCCCCATCGAACGACCCGGCAGGCGCCGCGTCATTCATCGCCAATTGCCGGCTAGGATTGAACACTGAGGCATAATGCGCGCTCGACGTGGCGACGCCGGTAAAACGCATCGCCACACTAAGTTCGCGCGCTTCTTGGACTTGGATGTCGGCTGCATCGACGCCTTGTTCGATCAACACTTGGCGTAACGCTTGTGCGCCCCCCCGCGGCGCGCTGATCATGATCTGATCAATCTCGCATGCCGAGGCGCGGTCGGCGGCAAAGCGCAGTTGGCGCCGCGTGTCTTGGGTGAGGCGGACTGAGCCGAGGTCGACCTGGCGCACCGCACAGACCTCCGCCGCGCTCATCGGCGTGCCAGCCATGCCCGCGTCCCGCGCCGCGTCCTGCAAGGCTGCGGGCTCGAACATGGTGTTGGCATGCTGATCGATTCGCGCCCCATATTGCGGGGCAACCGTGCTTCGAGCCGCCTGATCACCGTCTTGTTCCGAGTGCGACAAGCCGGGTCGGCCAGTTGTCGCGGTCTCTGCTTGATCTGAATGAGTTCGGCTTGGCTCGGCTTCTAACGCCGATTGCGTTGTAAGGGTGTCGGGCGTTGTGTCGGTGTCGCCCGTCGCCGCGACGTCGGGGGCAGACATAGCCTCGCCGGTCGCGATGGCGCGTGGGGCGGTTATCGCAGAATTGGCTCGCGTCCCCGGGCCGGGCGCGAGGCTTTGATCGGCGCGGGTCGATTGACTGCCGACAGGCGCTTGCACGGTCTGAATGTCACTGAGCGGCATCATTGAACTTTGCGCAATTGCCAAAGGCGCGACGAGTGTCAGCACGACGACAGCAGCCGTCGTTAGCAGAAAGCGTTTCATGGTATTCTCCTGGAAAGGCACGCGGCACACTTGCGAAACGAAGTGCTGCCATTACCGCGAGCGAACGCGGCCTAACGCGCGGCTGTTCCGCTGTTTAACGCGTGTTTAGGAGCATCTCGCAGCGCCGCCACTCGCGCTAAGCGGCGTCGTGTTCAGCTTTGCGTAATCGCCTTGAAGAATTGCACGAGCGCTGCCTCGTTGGCGTTCCACTTATAACCGCGATAAAGACAGGTATAGGGGCGCAGCTCCCACGACGGTTGCGCCCATCACCGAAAGCGACGGGCCACCGCGTGACGGTCTCGATAAGCGCCTAGCCGCGCGCGCCCATTGCGGCCTTAAGTCGCCGATCAGCTCAACGACCGCAGAGCTTGGCGACAGCGGCCACGACGCGGACGCCGTCGATCGGCTTTTCTATGCAGCCCAAATGCGAAAGATCGGCAGGAATAACCGCCCGATCATATCCGGTTGTAAAGATCACGGGCAAGTCCCGGTTGAGCAGCGTCCTTGCTGGACGAAAATCGGGCCCCCGGCCCAGGTTCACGTCAACGAGCGCACAATCAGCCCTGTCTTGGTCGAGGACAGCAACCGCTTCGGCTTCGTCGCGGCAGGGGCCAAGCACTTTGGCGCCGGCGTCCTCGAGGTAGAATTTCACGTCCTCCGCAAGCATAAAGTCATCCTCGAGGATCAACACTGACAGCCCGTTTAGATTAGCCAAGTTCATCCGCTTTACTCCACGAAGCGCCTTAGGCAGGCCCTTCGACGGCGAGTACGCTCTCGCCAGCAATCAATGGAAACTCGATCGTGCACAAAAGCCCCGCCGGCCGCATTTGCATCACGCCGCGTCCGCGCAATTCATAAGGCACGCGGCGCGTCAAAAGTTCCGTGCCAAAACCTGAGCGGTGGGGGGCGCGGTTCATGGCGCGCCCCGCGCTCTCGTCCCACACGAGGCGCAACCACTGCTGGCCAGCAACGAGGGCGAGTGTCCAACTGACTGATAGGCGCCCATCGTCACACCCCAACGCTCCATACTTTGTTGCGTTGGTCGACAGCTCATGGACGGCGAGGGTCAAGATTTCCGCGGCTTTCGGCGCGAGTTCTACTTCGGGCCCTGACAAGGTGACAGGACCGTCGGACGCCTGTGCCGTCAATTCCTCACGGATAAGCAGCTCCAAGTCGACGCCCACTCCAGCCGAGCGCGTCAGCAGCGCTTGCGTCCGCGCGAGAGCGCCAATACGCCCGTCGAGTTGGGCCCTCACCTGGTCGATCGAGCCGCCGCCGTCGAAGGTGCGCCGCGCAATCGAACGCACCATGGCCAAAACATTACGCACGCGATGTTGGAGTTCAGCGAGCAACACAGCTTGACGTTCCTCAGCGCGCCGTCGTTCGGTGACGTCTTGGGCAATCTTAAGATAACCGCGAATGCTGGCGTCGGCGTTTTGCAAGACGATGGTCTGACCATCCAGGTACACAAGGCTGCCGTCCTTACGCTGGTGCCAGCGAACATTCGGCGCAGAACCGGCTTCACGAGCGATCCGGAGTTCGCGCGCCGGGATCCCCTTTACCCGGTCATCATCAGTAAAGATGGTCGCTGTGGATTTTCCTGTAATCTCGTTGGCGCTCCAGCCCAAGATTGCTTCAGAGCCTCCAAGCCAGTCAGTGATATGATCGTCAGCGTCACTGAGGAGTATGGCATAGTCGCGGGCATTCTCGACGACGAGACTAAGCCGCTCATTGGTTTCTCTGAGCTTGGTGACGGTCTTGAGCCGATCGATGATGGGTCCCAAAATCATCGAATAGGTTTTGAGGAAGGCGACGTCATCATCGCCAAAGCCGCGGGGTTTGCGAGCGTCTGCTTGAATCAGGCCGTAGGGCCGACGGCCTGGCAGGAAGATCGGCACATTCACGATAGCCGTCACACCGTGGGCGCGCATGAACTCCGGGAACGTGAAGCGCGTTTCCTCATCTATGTTTTGCGTGATCACCGGCGCGCCTATCTTCAGCGCAAAGCTTTCTGCGGAACGTTCGTGCAGTGCGATCCTCTGGGCGCCGACGATGCCGGCCTCCCAGCCTATGCCGGCGCGCACAAAAGCAGTTTCACCGCTCTCGTCCAGTTCTAGGATCTTAGCGAGATCGACCGACAGCGCATCGGCGACAAGCCGACAACTCTCTTGCAGTATGGCCTGCAGGTCGTCGGATTCGATGACAAACTCGCCAAACTGAGCGAGCGCCGCCTGACGGCGCACCAGTTCGCTTCGATCAACGACTTCGACGTGCTGCATTTTATACGAACGCCCCAAAGGGTCCAACGCTCCAGGCCTTCGTCAGCAGCCTAACCATCGCCATGCGATCTCTCCACGGTCAGCACCGGGGCGCAACCCGACTTCGAGTTGGAGCCGGAGATGAGACAACAAGTAGGCGCTTTGGCGTTGGCCGCGCGTCAAACCACTAAGCCCAAGCGAGTTCGCCAGCCAGAGCAAACAAGCGGCGAGCCACGTTGCAACCATCGCTCGCGCCAGCAATCTTCCTGGTCCCAAGGCCTCGTCGTTGCGACGTGGGGCCGCCGCTTTCTTACGGAAGGGCTGCCGCTTTCTGACATGTGTCCCGCTCCCTCAGGCGAACGTTCCTTTCGCATTGCGGCCGAAGGACCGGGTTGGCGGCGCGGCGCAGGTCCAAGGAGAATGCGCTTATCACGCTTTTGTCGCACGCGGCCGTTCCGGTCGGTACGCCATCGCACCGACTGATCGGTTTTGCGCACGGCCCTGCGCCGCCGCACCTCATCATGCGCTACAACCCGCGCCCCGATGACTAAAGCGCGGAACGATAAACGTTGGCGGCTGTTACCTCAGCATGTTCCCATACACAGTCGAATATCGAGAATACGCGGGAGGGCCGCTGCTGACATCGAGTACAATCGATGCGGCCAGTCCCGAAGACGCGGAAGCCGAGGTCAAAAGACAGTTTACATTGGTGCAAGCCAATTGCGGGGCGCGCACATATCAAATTTCTGACGCCGCCGCACTTGTTGTTGCTACACACTCCACGTCTGACGAGCCTCGTCGTGACAACCTCTGAGCCCCTGTCCACTCATCGCCCGAGCTGTCCGCCACGACGTTCATTTGTGTCCGCCGCCATGGTTCTTGTAACAACCGTTTCACTTCTCGGGGTTTATTCGCAGCGTGAACCTTGTGGTGAGTGGATTCAAACCACACTCAGCCTCTAACGGGGCCTCTTGACGCCTCGCGAGCTCTTTGTGCGGTGGCGCACAGACATAAGCGCCGTTGATACGCTAAAGTCAGGTACACTGTAGCGTCGGGATGCGATTTGATATCGAACCCAGCAAGATCGCTCTATGCGCCAGCGCTCTTATGGGAGTTTCTCTTTGCCCAAATTTTTTTTCCAAGTCGCGGGTGGCGCCCACGTTCTGGACGTTGAGGGAAGGGAACTTGCCGACGCAGCCGTGGCGCGAATTCAGGGCATAAAATTCGCGGGCGAAATCCTCAAAGATATGCCCACCGTGCTCTACGAAACGGCGAGCCTCAAGATCGATGTGACGGACGAAGCCGGGCAGGTGCTGTTCAAAGTGCTTGTGACGACTTTGGGCGATAGTGAACTACAGCCCGGTTGCGACATCCAAGAACGCGCGCGTGTCGCTTGATGCCTACTCAATCGGTCGCAAAAAACCGAATACTCGCGGCGCTTCCAGCTTCGGAGTTTGCGCAACTCGCGCACAATCTAACCCATGTGAATCTCGCGCTCGGTGAATCCATGCACCGAGCCGGCGACCTCATAAGCTACGTCTACTTCGTCGAAAGCGGCTTTATCTCGGCGTTGACTGTATTGTCGGACGGTCAACCACTCGAGATCGGATTGATCGGCGCTGAAGGCGTGGCTGGCGTGTCGGTTATCCTCGGCGCGACCCACTCCTACAGCGAGACCATGTGCCAAACTGGCGGCGGCGCCTATCGCATCACCGCAGCAGCATTGAGGGAGGTGGTTACAGAGACGCCACACCTGCGCGATCTGCTGCTACGCTACGTTCACGTCTTTAGCGTGCAGGTGGCGCAAACGGCGGCTTGCAACGCCCACCACGAATTGAGTCAACGCTTGGCGCGCTGGTTATTGTCCGCCCACGATCGCAGTGGGGCCCCGCAATTGGCGCTGACACAGGATCTGATCGCAGTCATGCTGGGCGTGCGTCGCTCCACCGTAAGCATCGCCGCCAGCATGCTGCAGCGCGCGGGGGTCATTCGCTATCAGCACGGGCGCATCACCATCACCGATCGGGCCGGATTAGAGAACGCTGCGTGTGAGTGCCATGATGCGGTTGCCACTGAGTACCGCGCCCTGTTTGGCGAAAACGCGACGGGAGCGCGGCCCTAGTCGCGGCGGCGCGCCTTCCAGGTATGAAGCGTACACAGGTGATTTGCTCGCGCGCGACGGACCCACTGCTCCGTTTACAGGCCTAACGGGCGAACGCGCGCGGACGGGTTTGCGTTTCATGATGTCAGGCGCGTGCCTCAAAAGCGCAGCGCCACAACTGTACCCCGCACAGCCAAAAAAACCCCATAGCTGTTAACCACTACTCGGCCCGGCCCAAAGTCCGTTTCAAAGGGGCGGCTGCGTCTACTATGATGTTGTCGAAACGTGGGAGCCCGCGTCCCTTTTCTTCGACCTCATGCCCTGCTCGTGCAGAGATCGAACATGAGAGCAATCCCTCAGAAGAGCTTCTGCTGTCGTCGATCAGCGCGGCGCACGCGCTTGATCCGTTTAGGCTGAGGGCGGGCGCTGGCGAGCGCGGCAACGCGCCTTGAATAGAAGCGCCGCTCTTCAAACTTGCTGCGGCCTTCGAACTTCATCAGCGCATCTTCGAGCCGACCAAGGTCGCATTTTCTCCAAAACACCATGTTGCGGTAGATAACGGGGGCAGGAAAACCGGGAAGGTTGCTGTGCCGCGCTCGCCAGAGCGTGACGAGACTGACGCAAAGATCTTCCGCCACCGCTTTTTGATGCATGAGGTCGGCCGGAAATTTCATCGTTGCGCCTCTTGCCGATAAGGCCGCAATTGAATGTCGCGCGTCACCAGGACACGCACGGGCGCGCCAGCGCGCACGCGCAAGGTGGGACGCACAGTGAGTTCGCGATCGACGATGCGCGCGCCAGTCTGGGCTGCTTGCTGGGCGGCGGCTTCGCCGACGCTTTCGCGCAAGGAATTGTCGTCGTTGTCGTCACCCTCGGATTCGTTGGCAATTACCGAGATAATGGCCGAGAGACCGATGGCGGCGGCGAGGCGATCAAGATGGTTGTCCGTGCGGTCGCTGAGACCGGCCGCGCCTTCTGGATCGCTTGCATTCATATTGCGGAGATTGATGCTCCAGCCATTGGGCAGGATAAGCCGGTTCCAAACCAGAAGGATGCGGTTGTCGCCATAGCGCGCGGAATTCTCATAGGCGCCGATGAGACGGGCGCCCTGGGGAATGAGGAGATGATCACCGCTGACGGAGTCGTAAACCGGCGCCGTCACCTGGGCGATGACGCGGCCGGCAGAATCCGAATTGAGCGCGGTCACCAAAGCTGCGGGAATGACATGGCCCGCTTGCAATTCGTAGCGCGAGCGCGGCCGCGTCAGACGCGCATCGAGGCGCGCTTCGCTGTCCTCGCCTTCAGCGCGGACCCGCTCCATGGCGAACAGGATCGGCGACGTGCGCGCCGTCACTTGCGGATCGGGGACGTCTGCCGCCGGCTGCGCGGCGTCCCCAGTTCTTTCAGCGAGGCTGCGATCGCCCGGGTCCGCGTCGCCCCAGATCGGATCGGTGGGCGGCGCAAGGTTTTCGTCTGCGTCCGACGCGAAGGCGCCGACGCCGCGTGGCAAATCTGTGCCGAGATAATTGGACGGCGCCTGGCGGATCGATTCCGGCGCCCCGCCGGCGGCGGCGGACGCGTTCTGCTCCGCGCCCCCATAGCGGTCGGGACGTTCGCTGAGGCCATTGATGAGCGCAAAGGCGATGATGCCGCCCGCCAGCACCGCGCCAGCCATCAACGCCTTGCGCGACAGGCGTTTGGGCGACGGTGGCCGCGTGCGGATAAGGATCGGCGGGCCATTCGGCGCCGCTGTCTCCGGCGGCTCGGCGGGTGAAGCGGCGGCCTTCATGAACGTGGGCCTCGCCGGATCGGCCGAGTACGGCGCGCAAGGCCGTCGCGCTCGATGCGCACAATGATGGGCGCGCGCACGCCTAAGCGCAGTTCGGCGATATCGAAGACACGGTCGATCTCGTAACGCTGGCCTTCGACGCGGTAATTGACGATCTCGGCGCCCTCGCCTGTGACGACGAAGAGCGGCGGCATGTCGGCGGCGGCGACCTCTGGCGCAAATTCGATCCAGGTGCGGCGTCCATCATCAAAAACGCGCGTCGGCGCCCAGACCGGCGCGCGACCGCGGATAGTGCGGATCTGGTAGCCAAAATTCAGCCGCGTAATGGACGCAGCGCCCATCTCGCGTTCTGCTTGCGGATACGTCCACGAGATTTGCGCTGCGTAGGCCTCGCCGGCTTGGGAGACGGCTTCGATCAGATAGGTGCGCCGATCGGTGATGAGGACGATATTGGTGCGAAGGCCCGTCGTCTGCGGCTTGACCATGATGATGGCGCGCCCGTCGGCTTCGGTTTCAGCCATGGCCTCGGTGACCATCCAGCGCGAGGTGTCGCCGGCGGCGATGTCGCTCAACGTCTCACCGGGCTCCAGAAGAATGGTGGAGACGTAATTGGGGTTGGCGATGAGTTCGTAGAGCGCGCCCTCCTGGTAGGAAAACACATGGCGCGCATTGTCGAACGCGTCGGGCGTCGATCTTTGCCGCGCTGCGGTGTTGGCGGCGGCGAGTGCCTGCACGGGCGAAGGTTCGCGGGCGCGGCGCTCGCGCGGCTCGCGTGGCAGCGGCGACGTCGCTGCCGGCGGCGCCGGCGCCACGACAGGTTCAGCGATGATCTGCGCCGCGACGAAGTTCACCGCGGGAGCGTTTGGCGCTGTTGGCGTGGTGGTGCAGGCGGTGAGCGCAAGCGCACTTATGGAAAGCAAGGCGATGCGTGTCATCGTTCACGGCTCCAGCTGAAGTCCGAGATAAGGAGGCCCAAGGGATTGTTGGCGATCTCGTCGGCGTTGCGCGGCGGACGTGTCGTGACGGTGAACACGCCGGTATAGAGTTCCGGATCGGTCGTGCCGCTCGCATTGGTGGCGCGCTCAATCCAGCTCACTTCCCAGGCATGGTCCGAGCGCGCGACGATCGAGCGGATATGGACGGTGCGCCCGACCCGCCCGAGCGACAGAAAGGGGTCGTCGGCCTCTGCGATCTCATTGAGGCGCGCGGCCGCCTGCGGCGTGAGGAAGCGATAGGCCTCTAACCAGTTTTCGCGCAGCACCACGCCATCGGTGGGCAGAGAGCGCACCAATCGTATGAAACGGCCCAGATGATAGGCGGTCTGCGCTTCGCTCGGCGACCAATCGCCATCGGCAGCGCGCACATTCATCACCTGTCCTTCAGGCGAGACCTCGACCACATGCACGAACGTGCGCTTCTGCAAAGCGACGATGGGAAGTGCGATGGCGAAGACGGCGATGACAGCGAGCCCCAGAAAAGTGGCGCGGCGCCAATGGCGCGCGCTCATGACCGCCGATCCCATGCGTAAATCCCATTCCTGCGCGGCGCGCGCATAAGGCGTGTCGGCGCGCTCGCCGGCAAACGATTGCGCTGGCGCGCGGAAAGGAAAGCTCATGGATGACCCCCTGAAGGTTTGGCGCGCGGGCGCATGCGCGCGTAATTGATCGCGGGCCGCTGCCCGCCGCCGCCAGGGCCGCTGCGGCGTGCGCCGCCGCCGTGTCCGGCCAGAGCGCGCGCCCCTCTTCCGACGGCGCCGCCAATGGCTTTGCCAGCGCTGTTGGCGATGAAGACAGCGCCTGCTGTTGTGAAGCCCGCGCCCACGGCGGTGCGCATGGCGTCCGAGCCTGAAAGATGCGGCTGGCCTTGCACCACTTCGCTCGCCAGCGTGGGCGCAAACCAGGCGAGCGAAAGCACGGTCAATCCAAAGAGAAAAACATTGAGCACCCCGCCCGCATCGAGGGTGAAGGTCGCCGGCAGCGTGTCGACGAAATTGATCGAGATCGACGCGATGAAGGCCAGGACAAAAAGCCGGATGGCGCAGCCGGCGACCCAGCCGAGCGGTCGTTCGGCAACCCAGGCCGTGCCGTTGAAGACGCCCCATGGCAGCGCAACGAACGCGGCCAGGGCGCCGAGCTTGAAGGCGATGAGGCTGACGAAGAGCTGGAGCGCGAGGAGAAAGAAGCCCAGCATGACGAAGAGCGCCGAGATGAAGATGGTGCCCATCGCCATGGCGTCGGTGAAGATGTTCATGCCCTCCGACAGCGCCATGGTGCGTCCGAAGAGTTCGGCGCCGATCTGGCCGACGCGGCCGGGATTGTGGAGTTCGGCAAGGGTCATGGCCCCGCCTCCGGCTTTGAGGCCAAGCATGGCGCCCGATTGATTGATCGCCGTGGCGAGGACATTCCAATTGTTGATGAGCCAGGCGAAGAGCCCGACGAACAGGACTTTGCGGAAGAAGGGCGCCATAGGCGCTTCCTGTGCGAGCGCCCATTGCACGCCAGCGAGTACGATCGAGATGACGATGAGCGCATTGAGGACGTAGCTCACATCGCCCTGGATCAGACCAAAGCCGGTGTCGGCGACGGCCAGGAATTGATCGAGGAAGGCATTGACCGCAGCGGGATCCATGATGCGCGCTCGCTTGCTTCAAAAGGCCGTACGGGCGGGATCGAGCGTGCGCGTACGCCCAGTCGGAAAGGCGCGGCGCTGGATTTCGCGGGCGCGCTCTTCACGCGCCAGGCGTTCCATGCGCTCGGTTTGAAGCGCGCGCCCTTGGGCGATGAGGAGTGCTTGAATTTCGGCCAATTGCGAGGCCTGGATGCCGAGCAATTGATTGCCAGCCTGGATGGCGCCGGTCTGGCCTTCCGAACTACTGGAAGAGTCCATGGCGCGGTCGATCTGGCCGCGGGCCCGTTCGATCGATTGCACCGCGCGCGCTTCGGCTTGCATGGCGCGCTCAAGGCTGGCGCGGCTTTCGTCCATCCAGCGGTCGGACTGGCCGAGTACATCTTCGAGATCGAAGTCCGCCCAGGTTTGCGGATAGAGTGCGCGCAGATCCTCGCCGAGCTGACCCGCTTCGAAGGCGATGCCTTGCGCCGATTGGAAAAGCGCGCGCGCCTCACGAATCGATTGAGAGAGTTCGGGCGACAGCTGCAGCGGATTTTGCCGCAGCATCGCGGTCGCCTGCTCGATCTGCTGCACCTGATTTCTGACCTGCTCGATCATGTGCGTCACCTGCATGATGCTTTGAGCGAGATTGGCGGGGTCGATCACCGCCATTTGGGCGCGCGCTTGCGGTGTTGGCGCCGCGAGCGTGAGCGCGAGCGCCGACAGAAACGCGCGCTTGGTGATGTTGATGTGCGTGC
>QBMO01000100.1:17681-19622 GCA_003242075.1 Alphaproteobacteria bacterium | reverse complement strand
ACGATCGCGCAGCCATTCGGCGACATTGACCGCGACCAGCACAAAGCCAAGCACCGCAGCACCCGAGGTCAGCAGAGACGCGCTGCCGCCCCAGCCTTGCGCACGCAGCGCGCTGGTGAGCGAGAGGTGGACGAAAATGACGACGAGAAACAGCGCGCCGTAGAACAGCGCGCGCATCGTCAGCGTCGATACGGTGCGTGTGGCTGAAATCAGCATAAGCGCGGCGTCCCCGGCGCGAGTTTTAGCGCGCCGTTACGGAGCGAAGCAATGCGGCGCGGCAGACGCAAAAAGCCCCTTCCTGTGAGGAAGGGGCTTTTCTCGGCTCGCGATCGCGGTAGCGCTTAGTAGCGATAGTGATCCGGCTTGAACGGGCCGGCGGTGGGGACGCCGATATAGTCGGCTTGTTCTTTGGTCATCTTCGTCAGCTTCACGCCGAGCTTATCGAGGTGGAGCGTCGCGACTTTTTCGTCGAGGTGCTTGGGCAGCGTATAGACTTGGTTCTTATACGCTTTGCCGTTGGTCCAGAGTTCGATTTGCGCCAGCGTTTGATTCGTGAACGACGCCGACATCACGAAGCTCGGGTGGCCGGTGGCGTTGCCGAGGTTCACCAAGCGGCCTTCGGACAAGAGGATGATCTTTTTGCCGTCCGGAAACTCGATGTGATGCACTTGCGGCTTGATCTCGTCCCACTTGAAGTTCTTCAGGCCAGCGACTTGGATCTCTGAATCGAAGTGGCCGATATTGCAGACGATGGCGTTGTTTTTCATCGCGCGCATGTGATCGACGGTGATGACGTCCTTGTTGCCGGTGGCGGTGACGAAGATGTCGGCATGCGGCGCCGCATCGTCCATGGTGACGACCTCATAGCCTTCCATCGCCGCTTGCAGCGCGCAGATCGGATCGACTTCCGTCACCTTCACGCGCGCGCCGCCTTGGCGGAGCGACGCGGCCGAGCCTTTGCCAACATCGCCGTAGCCGGCGACGACCGCGACTTTGCCGGAGAGCATCACATCGGTGCCGCGGCGGATGGCGTCAACGAGTGACTCGCGGCAGCCATAGAGGTTGTCGAACTTCGACTTGGTGACGCTGTCATTGACGTTGATGGCCGGGAACGGCAGTTCGCCCTTCTTGGCCATTTCGTAAAGGCGATGCACGCCCGTGGTGGTTTCTTCGGAAACACCCTTCACCGAGGCGCGGATGGCTTCGTAGAAGCCGGGCTTTGCTTTCAGGTATTGCTTGATCGTCTTGAACAGCGCTTGCTCTTCTTCGTTCGAGTGATGCTCGAGGAAGTCAGCATCCTTCTCCGCTTTCGGGCCGAGCACGCAGAGCAGCGTCGCGTCGCCGCCGTCATCGAGGATCATGTTGGCGTATTGGCCGTTCGGCCATTCGAAGATGCGGTGGGCGTAATCCCAATACTCGTCCAGCGTCTCGCCCTTGGTGGCGAAGACAGGCGTGCCGGCGGCGGCGATCGCCGCAGCGGCGTGGTCCTGCGTCGAGAAAATGTTGCACGAAGCCCAGCGCACTTCGGCGCCGAGCGCTTGCAGCGTCTCGATCAACACCGCGGTCTGAATCGTCATGTGCAACGAGCCGGCGATGCGCGCGCCTTTCAGCGGTTGCGACGGGCCGTACTCTTTGCGCACGGCCATCAAGCCGGGCATTTCGGTTTCGGCGATTTCGATTTCCTTGCGGCCCCAGTCAGCGAGGCTCAGGTCTTTCACGACGTAATCTTTAGCGCTCATCGCGCGCCCTCCTTCGAGAGTTCGCGAGCGTCGTTTCCAAAGTTGGAAGCCTGCCAAGCCTGGCGACCTGACGGTCGTCGCAACGCTCCTTGGCGGACGTGGGCGAGATAGCAAAGGCGCTTGCCGCTGGCAATTGCGGCATGCCGAAAGCTGCCATGCGAATGAGCCGCCGGGGGTTGCCCGGCGGCTCAATCATTTCAGC
>QBMO01000100.1:13153-17671 GCA_003242075.1 Alphaproteobacteria bacterium | reverse complement strand
ACGCCGAAGGCGATCGCCACCGCAACCGCCACCGAGCCCAGGATCAGGCCGAAGGCGAGCACGATGATGTCGTTGGCGAGGCCCATGAAGCGGAGGCCCACGGCAGTCGCCAAGGCGATGATGCCCCAGCGGACGAGCGTGGAGATGATCTCCGACGACGGCTTGTCCTCGCGCCGCGCCGCCGCCGCCAGAATGTTGGCGAGCAGGATGCCGAGCGCGATGATCACCGCACCGAACAGAACGCGGCTGGCGAGCGCCAACACTTCGGTGAGCATCGTCGCCATCGCGGCGAACTCGAGCAGGCGGGCCGCTTCGACCGCGGCGAACAGCACGATGCCGATAAGAACGGCAAGGCCGATCATGCGTGACGGCGGGAAGGCCGAGAAGTTGATGGTGTCGACGCCAGGCGTCAGATCCATCTTCTCACGGCCGACGCGGATCGGCTCAGCGTTGGCGATGCCGGAAATGATCGCATCGAAGCCGATCGACTTCAGCCCCTCTTCCGTGAGCGTCATGATCCAGCGGCCGATGACGTAAGCGAGGAAAATGATCAAAGCGGCGCCGATGACGCGCGGGATGGTGGAGAGTATCTCCTGCAGCATCGCCGTCGCCGGATCGGAGATGGCGCTGATGTTCAAGACATCGAGCGCGGCGATCGCCACCGGAATGATGATGAGCGTGAAGACAAGGATGCCGAGCAAGCGTGCGAGGCCCGGGCCGCGCGGCGTGTGCGTGAGGCCCGCATCGACGAGGCGCCGATCAAGCTCAACGGCTTCCACCATGGCTTCAACCATGCGCCGCACGATGGTGGCGAGCGCAAAGCCGATGACGAAGATGAGCACCGCGCCAACGATGGCGGGCAGATAATTGAAGAAGCCCACAACCATGCCGGTCAGCGGCGTGACAACCGGGGTCGCCCAGGGGCCGAGCTGCGCCAAGGCAGCCATCAAACCCAAGAGCCAGACCAGCCAATAGCCGACTTCGCCAACACGTTCACCGATGTCTGGGCCGGCTGGTTTGGCGGTGGATGCGCCCGGACCGTCGCGGCGCGACAGGAACGGGATGCGGTCAATGCCTTTGGCGATCGCCCACTTCACGGCTTTGGCGGCGAAGTGTGCGACGACGAGGATCAGCAGGGCCAGCAGAATGCGTGGGGCCCAGATTGTAAGCCAATCGATAAAGGCTTGTTGGTTCGAAGCTGTCATGAGCGCTCTCTCCCTGAGGCACATGGATGATTGCGCAGTGTTCGCCTGCATCCATGCGAAGCAAAGGAATTGCGCGCGCTAGGCGTGCATGATCGATGCTGAATCCGCGATATCCACGCTTTGCGAGGGTTTCCCTGACGCCTAGTTCAACGCTTCGGGGAAACGGGGCAGCGCGTCGAAGTCTTCCTGGACGTGCTGACGGATTACGAGTGCATCTGTCTCCGCCGCGATGCGCTCGACTTTCTCCTGCGCGGCGAGCGTTTGCGCGCGGTCGACGTTGAAGGTCGGCACCAGGCGGCGCTCGCGGCTCTCGGCGAGGTGATACATGTCGCCGGTCAGGAGCACGGCGCCGGCATTGGGCAGTCGCACCAGCAGAACAGTGTGGCCGGGCGTGTGACCTGGCGCCTGGATGATGGTGACCGTGCCATCGCCGAACACGTCGTAATCGCCATCGCCCTCGATCAGGCGCGGCGTGACGGTTTCGAGCGCATTGTAGAGCGCGAAGCTCTGCGCATCGGCGCGCGCTTCGTCGCGGAACATGTAGGCGCGCTCTTCCGGATCGACGATCCAGGTCGAGGTCGCAGCGAAGAGATTGGCGTTGCCGCTATGGTCGGTGTGGCTGTGCGAGAGCGAGAAGAATTCGATGTCGGCGGGCGCCAGGTTCAACTGCGCGAGTTGCGATGCGAGCGTCGTGGGCATCACCACCGCCGCGCCCATTTCGGGTATCTCCATCCGTCCGCCCAGCATGGCGGCGATGGCGTCCGGGAAGCCGGTATCCCAGATCAGGTCGCCGTCGGGGTGGCGGATCAGATAGCACGGCACAATCAGTTCGCGCGCTTGGCCGTCCACCGAATGATCATCTGCGAAGATCGCGACGTCCGGAAACGCGACGCGGCCGCAATCCATGGCGTAGAGCTCAACGGCTGGCGCGGGCGCCTGCGTGGCGGATTGCCCGCACGCCGCCAAAGCGCCCAGAGCCAGAACGAATGCCGCGCGCTTAATCATGCAAAACCCCTGCTATGAGCGGAGGTTCAAGCCTTTCCGCCGCCGAAGCGCAAGCGCAATGCGAGGATCGTCACCACCAGGCAAAGGCAAACGGCGTTGGCGAGCATCACCGGCCACGAACCGCTTAGGGCGCCGTATGCGGTCCAGCAGATAAAGCCCACGGTCGTCACCGCATACATGCGGAGCGACAGGCCCTCGGCGGATTTCTCGCGCAAGATTTTCATGATCTGCGGCACGAAGCTCGCCATCGAGCAAAGCCCGGCCGCGACGCCAAACGTGTTGATGAGCCAAAGCGGCGCTTCCGGCATGCTGTCCTCGCAAGGTGGCGACAAACGCGTGCGGCAGAAGCCTGTTCCGGCGGCCACAAATGCGGACGCCGCCGAGGCATTTATCCTCGGCGGCGTCCGTTTAATTCAGTCGATGCCGTTTAGGCGCGCTTGATCACGCGTACGAGCAACAGCAACACGACCGCGCCGATGAAGGCGGTGAAGATGGTGTTGATGATGCCGGCGCCGATGGCGATGCCGCCTACGCCGAACAACCAGCCGCCCAAGAAGGCGCCAATAATGCCGACGATAATGTTGCCGACGAGGCCAAAGCCGCCGCCGCGCACAACAACGCCCGCGAGCCAGCCAGCGACTGCGCCGACGAGCGCCCAAATCAGAATTGTTTCAACGCTCATGGCGTACTCCTCCCGCCGCGAAAGGCGCGGCTTGGGGAGTTAACGCGGATTACCGCCTCCTGTTCCGAAGCGGGAAACCTTCAGCCCCCGCCAAGGACCCGAATACATTGCGCTAGGCGCTCGCCTTCGAGGTCATCCGCCAACACAAGTTGCTGGCGCTCGAAGCTGCCTTGGCCGCGCGGCATGTAACGGAAAGTACGCTCCGTTTCCCCGTCACGGACGACATAAGCGATCTCAAGCTCAGCATTGCCGATCTCGCCACCGTCGCGGCGCACCAGAACCATGCCGTCCCGCAAGCCAGCCGCGTAAGCCGGCAGAGCGGGATCGACGCCGGTTATGATGTTGGCGTTGGCTTGGGTGGCTTCGATGTTGAAGCCGCGATGGAAGGCCGCGACGTTGCGTGTCTCGACGCGGCCGCACGGAGCGAACACGTCTTCCGCCAGCAGCACCGGCGCGCCACCTTCAACGTAAGTGGCGATATCTCCGCGCACATCGATGCCGAAGCCATCCATCACGATCGGAAACATCTCGACGGCCTTGAGCGGATCGCCGGCGCGCGCGCGCGCGCGCATTTCGAATATCGCGTCGTCAAAATCGTGGCCGCGTGCACGCAGCGCCGCATCCCACCGCGTCGCCAGCAAGCGGCCGCGCTGATATGGCAGCTGCTGGATTTCGCGGCTCGACCAGAACTCCGCCAGAATGCGGCTGTTGGGCGCCTCGCGCACCGGCGATTGCGCGTAGGCGCTGAGCGATTCATTGAGGTGCTCGGCGAATTGCGCAGGCGTCCAAACGCCTTCGCGCACCAGCACGCGGCCGGTGTAGAAATCGGTGAAGCCTTCCGAGAGCCAGTAGTGGCCAGCTTGGCCATCCTCGTCCGAGGGCATGCCGCCGATGAGGCCGGGAATCCAGGTGTGGATGCCTTCATGCGCGAGCGTGCCGGTGATCTGCGAGGCTTCGGCGTTCGAGGTGGCGAAGAATGCGAAGGCGTCGCTGAGTCCGGTGCCGCCGATCGAGAGCCAGCCTTGTTGCGGCGATTCAAGTTGAATCACGGTGACGAGATAAGGCGATGGGCCGTCGCCAAAAACCCGGCGCTGCGCGCCAAGGATGCGCTCGACTTCGTCGGCGAAGACGTCATCGCCGAACGACCATTCGCCGCGCAAGGCGATTCGCAAATCCTGCTCTGGCCGCTCGATGATGCGGAAATCGCCGGCAACCGTGACGCTCGACCAGATGCGGCCGAGCGTGAGCACAGGGTGTTGCAAGTCCGATGCAAAGCGCCAGCCGCGCGGCATGTTACGCATGCGCGCACGCACGGGCGTGATCAGATTGGCTTCGGCCGGCGTGATGAAGGTCGCGTCGCCGATCAGGTGGAAATAGCTGGGCTGCACAACCGGGCGATAAGCATTGCCCTGCCGCGCATTCGGCGCGCCTTCGAAATCCTGCACGATGCGATAGCGCAAATGGATGCGCGCGCTGGGGCGATGCGTGAGCGTGCGCTCTGCGGGATCATCGCCAGCGGCGGCCAAAGTGGCGCCGGAGACGGCGGTTATATCGGCGATGGAGCGCCAGAGTTCGTTCTGCCCGCCCCAAGAATTGGGCAGGCGAAGACCAGTCTCGCCGTCCGCC
>QBMO01000100.1:8838-13143 GCA_003242075.1 Alphaproteobacteria bacterium | reverse complement strand
CCGCCTGCATGATCGGGGTCAGGTCGTACTCGATGCGCGGCGGCAGCGGCGCTTGTGCGCCACACAGCATCAGGGCCGCGATCGCAGCGACGGTCTTCAAGGCTTTCATAAATCTCCCCTCGCGTTTGCCCTGAGATGCAGGAAATAAGGCGAAACCGTGGAGGCGCTATTCGTCTTCGTGGAAGCGGGCCGCGAACAAGGCTTCGACATCGGCCATCGCCTGATCGGCTTGAGGCCCGCGCGTCTCCACCTCGACGTCCGAGCCGATGCCGGCGCCGAGCATCATCAGATCCATAAGCGAACGCGCGTCGGCTTCTTCATCCTCGCGGCGCACCAGAATACGGGTGGTCTCGTAGTTCAAGGCAAGCTCAGCCAGCTTGCGCGAGGCGCGCGCGTGCAGGCCCTTCTTGTTGATTACAGGAATCGTGCGCTTGACGCTCATGCGTCCTATTAGGACGCGCCGCCCGCCAACTCAACGGAGGCGACGCGGATATAGCGCCGGCCGGCGTCCTGGGCGGCGAGTGCGGCTTCCGGCAGGCTCACCTTATCGCGCACTTCGGCAAGCTTGATCAGCATCGGCAGGTTCACGCCGGCGATGACCTCGGTTTTCACTTGGTTGATCACCGAAATGGCGAGGTTCGACGGGGTGCCGCCGAACATGTCGGTGAGGATGACGACGCCTGCGCCTTTATCGACGGTTTTCACCGCGTCGATAATGTCGGCGCGGCGCTCTTCCATATTGTCGTTGGGGCCGATGGCGATGGCGCGCATCTGTTCCTGAGGCCCAAGTACATGCTCTGCCGCGGCGATGAACTCATCCGCCAAGCGGCCGTGGGAGACCACGACAACGCCGATCATTCAGTGCTCCCGCCACCCGCCAGTGGGCCAGTCAAGGCGGCGGAGAATACTCCTTCGCGCCTGCGATAAAAGCGAAAGCCGCACTGCGATGGCAGTTTTCGACGAAAGGTCGCGGGGCCTCACGGCTTCGTGGTCGCCGCGAGCGGAAGCTCTACTACAAGGCGAGCCCCGCCCTCTTCGCGGTTTTCCGCAAAGATGCGCCCGCCATGAGCGGTGATGATCTGGCGCGCGATCGAGAGACCCAAGCCTGAATTGCCGCCGAACGCAGCGCCCTTCGGACGCTGCGTGTAAAAGCGCTCGAAGATGGTCTCGAGGTTTTCCGGTGGAATGCCGGGGCCGCTATCTTCGACGACGGCGCGGACCATCTGGCCGTCCTTGCCGCGCGCGATGGCGAGCGAGACGAAAACCTCGCCGCCTTCGGCGCTGAACGAGCGGGCGTTGTCGATCAGATTGCGGAACACTTGGCCGAGCGGTCCGGCTTGGCCGATCACGAACGCGCCTTCAGGACGCGCGCCGCGAAACGCGATCGCCACCGGCGCGCGCTCGCCGGGCGGCGGCGCGTAAGCGCGCGTGAGTTCGAACAGCAGATTGCCGAGATCGACCTTGTCGAGATCGCCGCGCGCGGTTTCGGTTTCGATGCGGCTGGCGCGGGCGATATCGGTGACAAGGCGATCGAGCCGCTGCACATCCTGCGCAACGATGGCGAGCATCTGCGCTTGTTGTTCAGGATTGGGCGCAGCGCGCGCCGAAGCAACCGCCGATTGGATCGACGCCAGCGGATTTTTGATTTCGTGGCTGACGTCGGCGGCGAAGCGCTCGTTGGCGTCGATGCGGTCGGCCAGTGCATTGGTCATGGCTTCGAGCGAGTGGCCGAGTGCGCCGATTTCATCTTTACGCTTGGAGACATCCGGTAGCGAAAGCCGCGTCATGCCGGAGAGGCGGAGCGAATCCGCAGCAGTTGCGAGGCGGCGGATGGGGTGCGCGATGAACAGCGCCAGCAGCAGCGATGACAAGAAAATCGCCACCGTCGCGCCCAGCATGAACGGAATCATGCTGGCGCGCTCGGCCACCAGGATGCGCTCCACATCGGCGCTTTCGATGGTGACCGCGCCCATCACCTGCTGCACGCGCCTGAGCGGCAGCGTGTGGAATATTTGAGGCTGACGCCGTGGAATCCCACCATCTCGCTGGAGNGGGCGCGGTCACCATCGAAAGCGCGGATGTGGAGCGCATCCTGGTGACCGCGCCCATCACCTGCTGCACGCGCCTGAGCGGCAGCGTGACGGAGACGACGCGCTCGCCCTTCTCATTCAAGCGTTCGCCAGAGACGATTTCGCCGCGCAGGGCGCGCTCTTGCTCCTCCTCCAGCGAGATGGTGGGATTCCACGGCGTCAGCCTCAAATATTCCACACGCTGCGCAGCGCGGCCCAGGCGATCGCTAAAGCTTGAGCCTTCGCCGATGTCCGGCAAAGGCTGTTCGTCGAGCGTGCCGTGAATGACGTCGCTATCGGCGATGGTGCGGCCATCGGCGCTGAACAGGCGCACCCGCGGACGCCCGACGCCCGGGCGCGCGCCTTCGGCGATCGGCGGCAGGATGCGCTGCATCACCTGCTGCACGGCGCTTTCATTCACATACGGAAAAGGATCGCCCTCGACCGTGCCGGTCTCGATCAAGAGATTAGTGATCAGTTCGCCCTGCGTGCGCAGATTGCGGAACTGCGCTTCGGTCAAGCCGGCGCGCATTTCCGTCAGCAGCAGGACGCCGACGATCAGGAAGAGCAGGCCGGCGAAATTCCAGAGAAAAATGATGCGGGCGATGCGCGAACGCGCAAACGCCCTCCAATCTTCGGCCCTGGGCCGTTCAGGCTTCGTTGTACCGATAGCCGACGCCATAGAGGGTTTCGATCGCGTCGAAGTCGCCGTCGATGTCGCGGAACTTCTTGCGGAGCCGCTTGATGTGCGAGTCGATGGTTCTGTCGTCGACATAGACCTGATCGTCATACGCCGCGTCCATCAATTGGTCGCGGCTTTTTACATAACCCGGGCGCTGCGCCAGCGCCTGGAGGATGAGGAATTCCGTCACTGTGAGCCGAACCGCCTCACCTTTCCAGGTGCAGGCGTGACGGTTGGGATCGAGCGTCAGCTCGCCGCGCACGATCGGCTTTTTGTCGCCCACCGGCTCGGCGCCCGGCGTGCCGGCGCGCGTGCGCCGCAGCAGCGCCTTCACGCGCTCGCTGAGCAGGCGCTGCGAAAACGGCTTCTTGATGTAATCGTCGGCGCCGACATTGAAGCCAACGACCTCGTCCATCTCATCGTCCTTCGAGGTGAGGAAGATGACCGGCAGGTTCGAACCCTGGCGCAAGCGGCGCAGCACTTCGACACCGTCCATGCGTGGCATCTTGATGTCGAGCACGGCGATGTCCGGCGGCGTCTCCGAGAGCGCGGCGAGCGCAGCGGCGCCGTCCGTATAGGTGCGCACGGTGTAGCCTTCGCCCTCGAACAGAAGTTTCAAGGAAGCGAGGATGTTCTCGTCGTCGTCGACAAGGGCGATTGTAGCCATGGGCGCGTGAGGTTCCTGACTTTGCCGTAATGAACTGGCGTCGGCAGTCTTAGCCGTCAATAGCCGGGATGGAAACAGGTTCTGGCCCGTTGCGCACACGCTCTCTGGAAATTGAACGCGCCCCGCGGCGGCCACAGCGCCGCATCGGCGAATGATGATGAAACTAAGGCGCTAGCGCACGTCCGCCCGGGTGCGGCTTAGCGTGAAGCCGTGGCCGGCGGTGTTCGCGCAGCGGACGCCCGCCTCGGTGACATCGCAAATAAACGGGCCCTCCATCCAGCGCTCGCCATACGCAATGACCTCGCCGCTGCAGCAGCCGCGTTCATCGGTGGGGACGATTTGCGCGGGACCCGCTTCGGACAAAACGACGCGCAGATATTCTGGCTCATTGCGGTCACAAGAGAGCTCAGCGCCGCCATCGGCCGTTTGATACACCGCCGTGCCGCCGGCCGGGGTGTAAATGCAGGCGATGTTGCCGGAGGGCGCCATGAAGGAGACGGCGACGCCGGGCGTTGCGGGCTGCGCTGGCGCTTCCGCGACTGGCTCGGGCGCAGCTGGCGCAGGCGGCGAGCAGGCCACGAGGGCTAGGGCGAAGAGGGCGGCGGCGATGCGGTGCTTCATGCGCACGTTATGCGCGTGCATTTCGCCGGCGGCAAACAATCAGTGCGCCGCGCCCCAAGTGGCGCCAGCTTTCGCTTCCACGGTTAGCGGTACGCTCAAATGCACCGCCGGCATAGGCGCTGCTTCCATCACTTTGCGCGCCAGCGCGCAGAGGGCTTCGGCTTCGGCTTCCGGCGCTTCGAAGACGAGTTCGTCGTGCACTTGCAGCAGCATGCGCGCTTTGAGGCCGCTTTCGCGCAGCGCATCCGACACCCGCACCATGGCGC
>QBMO01000100.1:0-8828 GCA_003242075.1 Alphaproteobacteria bacterium | reverse complement strand
CTTTTCCAGCGCCGGTTCCATGCGCACCATGGCGCGGCGGATGATGTCGGCGGCGGCGCCCTGGAGCGGCGCGTTGATGGCCTGGCGTTCGCCGAACTGACGCTCTTGCGGATTCTTCGACTGCACGCCTTTGACCCAGATGCGGCGGCCGAAAATCGTGCGCACATAACCGTTCGCGCGCGCGAACGTCTTGGTGGTTTCCATATAATCGCGGATGCCGGGAAAGCGTTCAAAATATTTCTTGATATAGGCGCCCGCCTCTTCGCGCTCGATGCCGAGATTGCGCGCGAGACCGAAAGCGGAGATGCCGTAAATGATGCCGAAATTGATTGCCTTGGCGTTGTTGCGGATTTCCTTCGGCATGCCTTCGATCGGCACCCCAAACATTTCCGATGCCGTGCGCGCGTGAATATCGACGCCGTCGGCAAACGCTTGCTTCAGCTGCGGGATATCGGCGACATGCGCGAGCAGGCGCAGCTCGATTTGAGAATAGTCGGCGCTGACGAGGACATTGCCCTTCTCCGCGATGAACGCCTCGCGGATGCGGCGGCCCTCCTCCGTGCGGATCGGGATGTTTTGCAGGTTCGGATCGTTGGAGGAGAGCCGGCCCGTCGTGGTGGAGGCGAGCGCATAGCTGGTGTGAACGCGGTTCGTGTCCTTGTTAATCGCCGCGCCCAGCGCTTCCGTGTAGGTCGAGCGCAGTTTTGAGAGCTGGCGCCAATCGAGCAGCTTGCGCGGCAGATCGTGTTCTTCGGCCAGTTCTTCGAGGATGGTGGCGTCGGTGGACCAGGCGCCGGTTTTGGTTTTGCTGCCGCCGGGCAACTTCATTTCATCGAACAGAATTTCGCCGAGCTGTTTCGGCGAGCCCATGTTGAATTCGCGGCCGGCGAGTTGGTAGGCCTCGGACTCGTATTGCAGCATGCGCTGGGCGAAATCACCGGAGAGGCGCGAGAGCATGTGCGGATCGATCCTAATCCCCTCGCGCTCCATCGCTGCGAGCACCGGCGGCAGAGGGCGCTCGAGCGTTTCGTAAACGGTGACAAGTCGTTCCTCGGCGAGATTGGGCTTGAGCTTGCGCCACAGACGCAATGCGGCATCCGCCTGCTCGCACGAGTAGATCGCGGCGCGCTCGACCGGCACTTGATCGATGCTGACTTGTGCTTTGCCTTTGCCGGCTATGTCGGCGTACGGCGTCAGGCCGTGACCGAGATGTTTTTCTACGAGCGAAGTCTTGTCGTGCGGATCGAGGCCGCCGAACAGCGCGTAGGAAATGAGCATCGGATCGTCATGCGCCACAATGCTGACGCCGTGGCGCGCAAGCAGCGCGATGTCCCATTTGATGTTGAGGCCGATTTTGAGGACGCCCGGGTCTTCCAGAAGCGCCTTCAACGCGGCAATGGCATCGTTGAAGGCGATCTGCGGGCCGTTGTCTGGCGTGGCGTTGGCTTCCGGCTGCTCGGCGGCGAAGAGTTCGCCCGCGCGTGAATCGGCCGATCCGTGGCCAAGCGGGACATAGATCGCGTCATTGGCGGCGAGCGAGAGCGAGACGCCGACGAGTTTGGCGGTCGCCGCGTTGATGCCATCCGCTTCCGTGTCGATGCCGACAGCGCCGGCTTTGCGAGCGCGCGCGATGTAGGTGTCCAGCGACGCGAGATCGCGGACGGTTTTGTAAGCGTCGCGCTTGAACTCGGTTTCGACGGTTTCGCGGACGGGGCCGGTGCTGGGCGTGGATTCAGCTGCGGCAGACGGCGTTGACGCCGCCGCGTACTGCGCAACGATTTCGACTCCCTTCTCTTTCGCATAATGATCGCGCACGCGGCGGGCGAGCGTACGGAATTCCATCGCATCGACGAATTGCAGCAGCATCGAAGGATCAGGCTCGCGCAACGCGAAGTCTTCCCACTTCTCCTCGACGGGAACGTCATCCTTCAGCGTAACGAGTTGGCGCGAGAGCCGGATCTGATCGGCGAAATTGATCAACGTCTCGCGACGCTTTTGTTGCTTCACTTCGTTGGCGCGTTCCAAAATCGCGTCGAGCGAGCCGAAGGTGGTGAGCAGCTCGGCGGCGGTTTTGGGACCGATGCCAGGGGCGCCGGGGACGTTATCGGTCGAATCACCGATCAGCGCCTGCGCATCGATCACGCGATCGGGGCCGACGCCGAATTTCTCCATCACCGCTTCGAGACCGAGGATACGGTTCTTCATAGGATCATAAAGCTGGATCACGTCTTCGACGATCAGCTGCATCAGGTCCTTGTCGGACGAAACGATGCGCACGGTCGCGCCGCTTGCCGCAGCTTGGCGCGCGTAGGTGGCGATCAGATCGTCAGCTTCGAAACCGCCCATCTCGATGCACGGCAGATTGAACGCGCGCGTGGCGTCGCGGATGAGCGGAAACTGCGGGACGAGATCTTCCGGCGCCGGCGGGCGGTGCGCCTTGTATTCGGGATAGAGTTTGTTGCGGAAGGTGATTTCGCTTTTGTCGAAGATGACGGCGAGGTGCGTGGGCGCCTCTGGGCCCTTCATCTCTTCGAGGAACTTCCACAGCATGTTGCAGAAGCCCGCGACGGCGCCGACCGACAGCCCATCGCTCGCGCGCGTGAGCGGCGGCAGCGCGTGGTAAGCGCGGAAAATGTAGGCGGAGCCGTCGATCAGATAGAGGCGAGGCGCGTTCTGCTTTTTAGCCATGCGCCTATCTAGGCAATTGGTAGAGAGTCGTCAGCCCTCAACCGAACAGCTTGTTGTAATCGGGCGGCGTGCCGCGTTTGGACCAGAGCGCGTCGGAATCGGCGGTTTCGAGGAAAGCTTGGCTTGCCGCGATCGCGGTGTTCATCGCGGCTGTGTAAATCGAGGTGGCCGCGCTCAGGCGCCTGACGCCGAGCGCTTTGAGTTCCGCCAGTTTCGGCACGCCGGGGCGCGCCATGATGTTCAGCGACAGCCCTGCCCCCTGCACGATAGCGGCGATTTGCGCTGCCTCGAAAACGCCGGGCACGAACAGGCCGCTGGCGCCGGCGGCTCTGATACCGGCGGCGCGGCGCAATGTTTCCTCGACTACCTGCTCGGCTGGGACGAGTTGCTTCAGCACGACATCGGTGCGGGCGTTGATGAAAAGGTTGACGCCTTCGCGCTCGGCGACGGCGCGGATGGCTTCGATCTTTTTCAGATGCAGTTCGTGCGGCTCCCGGCCGTCTTCGAGATTGATGCCGACAGCGCCAGCGCCAATCAACGCGCGGACATTTTCCGCCGCTTGCTTCGGATCGTCGGAATAGCCGCCTTCAGCATCGCACGTGATCGGCACGCTGACGACGCGGGCGATATCTTCGATCACGGTGACGAGACGCGCAGGCGGAAAGTGATGGCCGTCGGCGTAGCCCTGCGACCAGGCGACGGCGGCGCTCGATGTGGCGATCGCCTTGGCGCCGATGTCTTGCGTCACGCGCGCGGAGGCGGCGTCCCAAGCGTTGGGGAGAATGAGCAGGTCTTCGTGCAGCGCGTGGAAAGTGGCGGCGTCGGCAGGGCGTGCGGGCATCGGATGTCTCCTCTGCACGCGATCTAGGAACTCCGCCCGCGCGTTACACGCCGAAATCGGACCCGTTCGTCGATTTCTTTGTTAGTGCCCGTCCGCGCCTTCCGCGAGCACGAAGCGGCGGTCGCAATAGCCGCATTCGACGAAGGGCTCTTCGCCCATATCGTAATAGACGACCGGATGGCCGAGCGCGCCGCCGCCACCGTCGCACTTCACGCGGCGCGAGGTGACCATGATGATTTCCGGCGCGGGTAAAGCGTCGGGATGGCCGGGCGTGGATGCGTCGGTCAGCGGATTGTCGCGGAGCTTGGTCATTCTTTGCCGGGTCCGGGTTGAAGCGCGTCGCGCGCGCCCGTACCTAGAGCGCATCGCGCCGCCGCGCAACGTGGCGCGCGCCCAGGTTTCTCATGCTCGCACCCACATCGTCACCGGATTTCGCTATCGAAGCCAGGGGCCTCGACAAGACCTACCGCGCCCAAGGCAAGGGACAGCCGACGCACGCGCTGAAGACGGTCGATCTCGCCATCCCGCGCGGCTCGTTCTTCGGGCTGCTGGGGCCGAACGGCGCAGGCAAGTCGACCTTCATCAACATTCTCGGCGGGCTTGTCGTGAAGAGCGGCGGCACGGCGTCGATCTGGGGCCACGATATCGACGCTGACCCGATGAACGCCCGCGGCGCCATCGGCATCGTGCCGCAAGAACTCAACATGGACCCCTTCTTCTCCCCCGGCGAAGCGTTGGAGATTCAGGCGGGCTATTACGGCGTGCCGAAAGCTGAGCGGAAAACGGAAGAGATTCTGCGCGCGGTCGGCTTGTGGGACAAGCGCGACGCGTATGCGCGGACGTTGTCCGGCGGCATGAAGCGGCGGCTGTTGGTGGCGAAGGCGATGGTGCATGCGCCGCCTGTGCTGGTGCTGGACGAGCCGACGGCGGGCGTGGACGTGGAGCTGCGGCGCCAGCTCTGGGAATATGTGCGCGCGCTGCATGCGTCGGGCGTGACCATCGTGTTGACCACGCACTATCTCGAGGAAGCGCAAGAGCTTTGCGATACGATCGCGATCATCAATCATGGCCGCGTCATCGCCTGCGAGCCGACGCACAAGCTGATTTCGCGCTTGGACCGCAAGACTTTGGTGGTGACGCCGCAAACGCCGCCGACACTGCCGGTGAAAGGCTTCGAGGACGTGACATTCGCCATGCGCCCGAGCGGGGCGATCGCCGTCACCTACAGCACAGGCGCGCATAGCGTCGAAGAAATGCTCGATCGCGTCCGCAATGCCGGCATCACGATCAAGGATCTTTCGATCGAAGAGCCGGATTTAGAAGACGTGTTCGTGGAGCTGACGGCATGAAATACGTCAATCTCGGCAAAAGCGGCCTCAAAGTCTCGCGCATCTGCCTCGGCACCATGGCGTATGCGGACGGCGCGAAGGGCAACCATCCGTGGGCTCTGAACGAAGACGCGGCGCAGCCGTTTTACAAACGCGCCGTCGAAGCCGGCATCAACTTCTTCGACACGGCCAACGTCTATTCCAGCGGCACGAGCGAGGAATTCCTCGGTCGCGCCATCAAGCGCTATGCTAAGCGCGACGAGATCGTGATCGCCACCAAGGTGCATGGCGAGATGCGCGCGGGCGATCCGAACGGCAAAGGGCTTTCGCGCAAGCACATCTTCGGCGAGATTGATGCGAGCTTGCAGCGGCTCGGCACGGACTATGTCGATCTCTACCAGATTCACCGCCTCGATCCGGAGACCCCGATCGAGGAGACGCTGGAAGCGCTGCATGATGTCGTGAAGAGCGGCAAGGCGCGTTACATCGGCGCTTCGTCGATGTGGGCGTGGCAGTTCATGCAAGCGCTGGCGCTGCAGAGCGCGAATGGCTGGACGCGCTTTGTCTCGATGCAGAACCATTTGAACCTGCTCTATCGCGAAGAAGAACGTGAGATGCTGCCGCTCTGTCGCGATCAGGGCATTGGCGTGATCCCGTGGTCGCCGCTGGCGCGCGGGCGATTGGCGCGTGCGGCGGATGTCGTCACCGAGCGCAGTGAGACGGATCGGTTTGGACAGTATCTGTATAAGAAGACGGCTGAGGCGGACGGCGCGGTGATCGATGCTGTCGGCGCGATCAGCGAAGCGCGTGGCTTGCCCCGCGCGCAAGTGGCGTTGGCGTGGTTGCTAGCGAAGCCGGGCGTAACAGCGCCCATTGTCGGCGCGACCAAGCCGGCACAGTTGGACGACGCCATTGCGGCTGTCGACGTCACGTTGAGCGGCGATGAGATCAAGCAGCTCGAAGCGCCGTACGCCCCCCACCCTGTCGCCGGCTTTGCCTGAGGATCGCATGCCCTACGTCAACATCAAGATCACCAAGACCGGCGCGACGGCGGAGCAGAAAGCCGAGCTGATCAAGGGTACAACGGAATTGTTGCAGCGCGTGCTGAACAAGAATCCGGCGACGACCTTCGTGATTATCGAAGAAGTCGAGACAGACAATTGGGGCGTCGGTGGCGAGAGCGTGACGGCGCGCAACGCGAAGGCGAAGAGCTAAGCGATCAAGTCAGGCAGATGCCATAATTGGCGCCGCTCGTGCGCGGCCCTTCTTCGGTTTGGTCAAAGTCCCACCAAGTTCCACTCTGTGTGTCGCACAAGAGCGGCCGCGCATCGATCACACAATATTTTACTGAACCATCGGCGCGCTCGAACCAGACCTCGCGCGGCAAGACCGGTTCGCGCTCTTCACTAGGATGAGCCCGCGCGAGCTGGCGATAGCGTTCCGCGTCTGCTGGCGCTTCGACCCGCCGCCAGCTTGGGTCGCGCCCGTAATTGCAGTCCTGGTTGGCGTGCATCGCGCGCAAGCCCGCGCAACCACTGAGCATCATCGCGACGAGCGCCGCAAAAGCGAAGCGCGCGATCAAGCTACTCGACTTCCCAATCAAGTTCGCCGCGAATTTCGGGAGGCACTTGCGCACAGAGCGCCGTGTGCAGCGCCTCCTGCGTGAGATTGCGCGGCAGCCGGAAGACGAAGTCGACGCGGCTCTTGGAGAAGGATTTGTCTTCGCTGATGACCTTGCAGTTCTGCTCGGTGAGCACACGACGGTACGCATCAGCCGCGTCCCTCACCTTGCCCTTGGGAATCTCTTTGACCTCAATGCTGCACACGGGGTGGCCGTCGAAGATATAGATCAGCACCCACGCGAAGATGAAGGCCAGCACAGCGAAGTGAGGCAGGTTCAGGCCGCTGATCAGGCCGAGCAGCGTCACCACGATGAGCCGGCCGGTGTCGCGCGTATTGTCGGTATCGGTGCGGAAGCGCATCAGGCCGCCGAGGCCGAAGACGATGAAGCCCACCACGATGCCGTATTCGAGCACGACGACGCCGACCATCGCGCCGATAAGAGCGTAGATGATGTAGACCTTCGGCATCTCGGCTTCGCGCATCGTGTCGACGCTGCGCTGCGAGGTCGGGTGAAAGGCGATCAGCGCGCCCAGCACGATGGCCAGCAGCAACGCCGCCGCCGCGCCGAGGAGATAAGGGAAATCCAGAAAGCCGTGCCAGCCGACGGCCTGCAGCCCCTGCGTGTCTAGAATCGGCATGCCGCTTTCAAATCCCCGGTTCGTCCGACTCTCCTTTCCAGTGTGTCATGCAAAGCCGCAAGCGAAAACGGCCGGCGCTTGCGCACCGGCCGTCTCGACAACCCTCGATGGGGTTATGAACTTCCAAGCGTCAGTGACGCGTCCGCGCTTAGCGGCCGCCCATCACCGCCGCCTTCATCACCGACGATTGGCGGAAGGCGAGCTTCTTGGACGCTTTGATCTTCACCGGCTCACCCGTTTGCGGGTTGCGGCCCATGCGGGCCTTGCGGGCGCGGATCATGACCATGCCGATGTCGCCGATCTTCACCTTCGCGCCCTTGAGCACGTAGGCCTTCACGACGTCGATGTAGCCGTCGACGAAAACCTTGGCTTCCGACTTCTTGATGCCGTGGTGATCGGCGATCGCCTGGAGCAGAGCGCTCGCGGTGACCGTCTTGCCCGGTACTGCCGAGACCTTCACGGCCTTCGGTGCGGGTGCTGCCGCCTTCTTGGCCGACTTACGAGCCGGCGCCTTCTTGGCGGTTTTCTTCGTCGTCTTCTTGGTTGCCTTACGGGCCATTGCTAATTCCCCTCTTCAAAGGTTGTCATGCGTTAAACTCAACGAACCGCCGGTAATACGTGGGTTTCTGACGACCCTGTTCACCGCCGGCCTATGAGTGATGCCACTCAATTCTTGATGGAGCGTGACCGCGCCTCGCTTGAGATGCGCCAAAAAGCCCGAAAAATGAGGCTTTTTGGCGTGTGCGGCGGATTCCGTTGCATGAGAGCCACCGAGTCGCAACGCAAAAAAGCTGATTTACAGGGGTTTTAGCCGCTGGAAGCGCCGCACCTGTGTGCAAAACCCACTCGTTTCGATGTTTTTGCAGCTGAGCGGCGAATCACACCTGTCCGTTCCCGAACACGCAGCCCCGCGACCAATCGCTTTTCCCGCGGAACAAAAGCAAAAAAGCCCCTCCTCTTGAGAGGAGGGGCTTGGGTTGGGGTGATGCGCGATTGCTCGTTGGCTTAGCGCAAACCCATGCGGATGGCGCCGTCGATGCGGACGTCTTCGCCGTTGAAGTAAGGGTTGCGGAGCATCTCGAGCGCGAGTGATGCGTATTCCTCGGGGTTTCCGAGGCGCTTCGGGAACGGCACGCTCGCCGCCAACGCCTCCTTCACCTTCTCCGGCGCGCCCAGCATGAGCGGCGTTTCAAAGATGCCCGGCAGGATTGTGTTGATGCGGATGCCTTCGCCCGAAAGATCGCGCGCGATCGGCAACGTCATGCCGACAACGCCGCCTTTCGACGCTGAATACGCCGCCTGCCCCATCTGGCCGTCTTCAGCGGCGACGGACGCCGTCATCACCATGGCGCCGCGCTCGCCGCCGTCCAGCGGCTCAAGCGTCAGCATGCCCGCGGCGGATTTAGCCACGCAGCGGAACGTGCCGATCAGATTGATTTGGATGGTGACCTCGAAAATGTTGAGCGGGAAATGCTTGATGTCGCCCGTCTCGCGCGAGCGGCTGGCCGTCTTCATGGCAGAGCCGATGCCGGCGCAGTTGACCAGAATGCGTTCTTGGCCGTTTGCCTTGCGCGCGGCGGCGAAGCCCGCATCGACGCTTTCGTCGCTGGTGACATCGACCTTGCAGAACGTCGCGCCAAGCTCGGCGGCGGCGGCCACACCGCGCTCTTCGTCACGATCGAAGAGTGCAACCTTCACACCCTCAGCGCG